>CAZZVB010000006.1:0-47479 GCA_964657445.1 uncultured Burkholderiaceae bacterium
CGATCCTGCGGCCCGCCCTGCGGCTGATGCTGCGGCGCCGGGTGGGACGCGGCAAGGAGATCGCCGGGCGCTTGCCCGAGCGGCGCGGCATCGACCCGACGGGCCGCCCAGCCGGCCGGCTGATCTGGTTGCACGCAGCCAGCGTCGGCGAGACGGTTTCGGCCATACCGGTGCTGGAAGCTTTGCGCCGTGGCCCGGCGTCGGTCCTGGTCACCACGGGGACGGTCGCCTCCGCCAAGCTGCTTTTGCAGCGTTGCCCGGATGCGCTGCATCGCTTCGTGCCGCTCGACGTGCCGGGCTGGGTCGGGCGGTTCCTGGACCACTGGCAGCCCGATGCCGCGGCCTTCATGGAAAGCGAACTCTGGCCGAACATGCTGGGGGCGTGCCGAAGGCGCGGCGTGCGGCTGCTGCTGCTGAACGCCCGGCTTTCGGCGCGCAGCCAAGCCGGTTGGGCGCGTGCGCCGGGGTTTGCCCGGCGGGTTGTAGGCGCCTTCGACGCGATCTGGGCGCAATCCGACGCCGATGCGCAGCGGTTCCGGGCGCTTGGCGGGCGGGCGGTGAGCTCGCCGGGAAACCTCAAATTCGCGGCCGCACCGTTGCCCGTCGAGCCGGCCGAGTTGGCGCGGCTCACCGCGCTGCTCGGCACGTCGCCGCGCTGGCTGGCGGCAAGCACCCATGCCGGCGAAGAGGCCATTGCCGCCGCGGTGCACAGGCGGCTGGCGCCAGCGCATCCTGGCCTGTTGACGGCGATTGCTCCGCGCCACCCGGACCGTGGCCCCGCCTTGGCGGCGGAGCTGCACGCGCCCCGGCGCAGCGCCGGGCAGGATCCTCCGGCGGATGGCGGCCTCTGGATTGCGGACGGGTTAGGCGAGATGGGCTTGCTGTACCGCCTGTTTCCGGCGGTGTTCATCGGCAAAAGCCTGGTGCCGGATGGCGGCGGGCAAAACCCGCTGGAACCTGCGCGGCTGGGATGTGCGCTTGCGGCCGGCCCGGCCATGGCCAATCAGGCGGACGCCGCCGCCGTGCTGACCCGGGCCGGTGGGCTCACCACCGTTGCGGACGAGGCGGCCCTGGCGGATTGGATCGAGACCACGGTTCGCGACCCGGCGATGGCCGCAGCCGCGGGTCGAGCGGCGCAGGAGGCAGCCAGCGCCGATGCCGAGCTGCCGGCCAGGGCGGCGGCCGAGCTTCTGAGAATGGCGGGCTGCTGATGCACGCCCCCGCCTTCTGGCTGCGCGACGGCGTGCTCGCCCGCGTGCTGTCGCCGATCAGCCCCATCGTGGCTGCTGCGACAGCGCGCAGGGTCGCACGGCCAGGCTGGCGCGCGCCGGTCCCGGTGGTGTGCTGCGGCAACGCCAGCGTGGGCGGCTCCGGCAAGACCACCCTCGCCCTCGACATCGGCGCCCGGCTAATCCGGCGCGGCGCCAGGATCGCGTTCCTGACGCGCGGCTATCGTGGCCAGGTCCACGGCACGTTGCGGGTTGGCCTGGGCGCGATGGCGGCTGACGTGGGTGATGAGGCATTGCTGCTCGCCGCGTTGGCGCCAACCTTCGTCGGGGCCGATCGCGCGGCAAGTGCCCGCGCCGCATTGGGCGTCGGCGCCACCGTGCTGGTGATGGATGACGGGCTGCAGAACCCGACGCTGATCAAGGATCTCTCGTTTCTTGTGATCGACAGTGCCGCCGGGTTCGGCAATGGCCGGGTCTTGCCTGCGGGGCCGCTGCGCGAGCCGGTTTCGGCGGCCGCCGCCCGCTGCCAGGCTGCCGTGGTGATCGGCAACGAACCGGCCGGCGCGTTGCCGGGCGGCTTGCCGATCCTGCGGGCCTGGCTGACGCAGGACGCGCCGGAGCTCGCCGGCAAGCGCGTGTTGGCCTTCGCCGGCATTGGCCGCCCGTCCAAGTTCTTCGCCACGTTGACCGCGGCCGGGGTGGACGTGGTGCAGTGCAAGGGGTTTCCCGACCACCACCGTTTCAAGCCAGCCGAGCTTCAGCGCCTGCAACAGGCCGCCGACGCTGCGGGCGCTGTGCTGGTGACGACGCCGAAAGACGCTGTGCGATTGCCGGCAGGATGGGGCGAGCAGGTCGCTGTCGCAAACGTCTCGCTCACTTGGCAGGACCCGGCGCAAATCGACGCGCTGCTCGGCGGCATCGCGTGAGCCGCCTGGCGTTCCGCATCGAGGCCATTGCCGTGCGGGCGATGCTGCGGCTGTTCCGCTCGCTTGGCCCGGTGCGAGCGTCCGATGTGGGGGGCGCCATCGCACGCACGATCGGGCCATTGCTGCCAGAGTCGCGGATCGCCGACGTGAACATCCGCATGGCCCTGCCCGGCTTGGACGCGCGCGCCAGGCGGCAGGTGGTTCGCGGCGCGTGGGAGAATATCGGCCGCACGGTCGGTGAGTTCCCCCATATCGGCAAGCTGAAGCAGAACACGCCCTCGGGCCCCGGGTGGGAGATGGTGGGAGAAGAAACGCTGATCGAGCTGGCCAAACGCGGCGGCCCGGCGATCTTCTTCTCCGGCCATATCGGCAACTGGGAGATGCTTCCGGCCGCCTGCGCGGCCTACGGCATGCCGGTTTCGTCCATGTTTCGCGCCGCCGCCAACCCTGAGGTGGACGCGCTGATCGTGGCGCTGCGGCAGGAGGCGATCAACACGCCGGTGCCGATGTTCGCCAAGGGCTCGGCCGGTGCAAAAGCCGCTCTCGGGCATCTGCGCGCAGGCGGCTTCCTGGGTCTGCTGATGGACCAGAAGATGAATGACGGCATCGAGGCGACGCTGTTCGGCCATAAGGCGATGACCGCACCCGCGATGGCCGCGTTGGCGCTGCGCTTCCGCTGCCCGGTGATCCCCGGCCACGTCCAGCGCATCGGCCCCGCGCGATTCCGCCTGATCTGCGAGCCGCCGATGGAGCTGCCGGATACGGGCGATCGCAAGACCGACATCGCCATCATGACCCAAGCCATGAACGACACCCTGGAGCGTTGGATCACTGCGACGCCGGACGGGTGGTTATGGATGCACCGCCGCTGGCCGAAAGAGGTGTACCGGCGTCCGCTAGCGCAGCCGGGCAAAGAACTCCCTTAGCATCGCACCCGCCTCCGCCTCACGAACTCCGCCAACGACCTCCGGGCGATGCAAGCATCCCGGCGCGTCGAACAGGCGCGGCCCATGCTCGACGCCGCCGCCCTTCGGGTCGTAGGCCCCGAATACCAGCCGCGCGACGCGAAAATGGACGGCCGCGGCGGCGCACATCGGGCAAGGCTCCAAGGTCACCGCCAGCGTGCAGCCAACCAGCCTGGTGCTCCCCAACACAGCGGCCGCGGCGCGCATCGCCAGCAGCTCGGCATGGGCGCTGGCGTCATGCTGGGCCTCGACGGCGTTGCCGGCACGGGCCAGCACCCGGCTGTCCGGGCCGAGCACCACCGCGCCCACAGGAACCTCTCCCCGTTCAGCGGCGGCGCGGGCCTCATCCAGCGCGATTGCCATGGCGTCCATGCCATGCGTCTTGCCCGCACCGGGCCACGGGGTCTAGGGACGCTGCATGACCCGACCCCTCATTGGTGTGACCCTGGATGCCGAACAGCCCGGCGGCTGGTCGCGCTTTCCCTGGTACGCCCTGCGCGCCAACTACACCGAAGCGGTGGCCGGCGCCGGTGGCCTGCCGGTGGCCCTGCCGCATGACCCGGCGCTCGCCGCCGAAATGCTCGACCGGCTGGACGGGCTGGTCGTCACCGGCGGCGCCTTCGACGTGGACCCGGCGCTGTATGGCGCGCCGGACGTGCACGCGACCGTCACGCTCAAGCAGCAGCGCACCGCGACCGAACTGGCGCTCGTGCGGGGCGCGCTGGAGCGGAACATGCCGGTGCTCGGCATCTGCGGAGGGCAGCAACTGCTCGCCGTCGCCGTCGGTGGGACGCTGATCCAGCACATCCCGGACAGCGTTGCCGGCGCGCTGGAGCATGAGCAGCCGAACCCGCGCAACGAGCCGGGCCACGCCGTCGCCATCGTGCCGGGCACCCTGCTCGCACGCATCGTCGGGACGGCGGAGATGCAGGTGAATTCTGCCCACCACCAAGCGGTGGCGACGCCGGGTCCGCATGCCGTGGTCAATGCCACCGCGCCGGACGGGGTGATCGAGGGCGTGGAGGACGCGCGTTACCGGTTCTGCCTCGGGCTGCAGTGGCATCCCGAGTTCCTGATCGATCCCGGCGACCGGCGGGTGTTCGACGCGTTCATCGCCGCGACGTCATGACGGAAGACGGCGCCGAGCGCGGGGAGCGCATCGCCAAATGGCTGGCCCGGGCCGGGGTAGCCAGCCGGCGGGATGCGGAGAAACTGCTCACCGAAGGCAAGATCCGGCTGAACGGCGCCGCCGTCACGCATCCGGCAACATTCATTTCGCCCGGCGACATCGTGCAGGTCAGCGGCAAGGTGGTGGATGCGCCGGAGCGTGCCCGGCTGTGGCGCTACCACAAGCCCGACGGCCTGGTGACGACGCACAAGGACCCGGACGGCCGCCCGACCGTGTTCGAGAAGATGCCCGAGCACATGCCCCGCGTCGTCAGCGTCGGGCGGCTGGACCTGAACAGCGAAGGGCTGCTGCTGCTGACCAACGATGGCGGCCTGGCGCGCCGGCTGGAACTGCCATCCAACGGCTGGATCAGGCGCTACCGGGTGCGGGTGCACGGCGTGGTGCCGCAGCGTGCCTTGGCGGGGCTGGGAGACGGCGTGGTGGTGGACGGCCTGCGCTATGGCCCCATCGAAGCCGCCGTGGATAGCCGCGCGTTGAGCAACACGTGGCTGAGCGTGGCGCTGCGGGAAGGCCGCAACCGCGAAGTCCGCAAGGTGATGGCGCATTTGAACCTTCAGGTGACGCGGCTGATCCGCGTCGCCTACGGACCGTTCCAGCTCGGCAATCTCGAACGCGGCGGCGTGGACGAGATCAGCGGCAAGGTGCTGCGTGAGCAGTTGCCGGACGTCGATCCGAAGGATGCGCCGAAGGCGAAACGCCACTGAGGATCATTGCCGGCGCCTGGCGCGGACGCAGCTTGCGCGCACCGCCGGGCCTGGCGACCCGGCCGACGGCGGAGCGGTTGCGGCAAGCCTTGTTCGACATGCTGCTGCACGCGCCCTGGGGCGGCCCGCTCGACGGCGTGGCGGTGCTGGACGCCTTCGCGGGCACCGGGGCGCTTGGTTTGGAAGCACTGTCGCGCGGGGCGGCCTCTGCGGTGTTCATGGAGCAGGACCGGGGGGCATTGGACGCCCTGCGCGGCAATGTCGCACTGTGCAAGGGCGCGGCGGCGAAGGTCCTGGCCGTGGACGTGCTGCGGCCGCCCTTAGGCGCAGCCTGCGGCCTGGTTTTCCTCGATCCGCCCTACGGGCAGGACTTGCTGCCCCGATCTGTGGCGGCTTTATCCCAGATGGGATGGATCGCGGCCGGCGCATTGCTGGTAGCGGAGAGCGCCCGGGACGAGACGCCGGAGTTGGGTGAAAAGCTGGCCGAACGGACCCACGGTGCCGGCAAGGTCACAGTCTGGCGCAAGTAACGGTGAAGCGTCCGCTTCTTATGTTGCTTTATAGAAGAGAATGCGGCCATCAGGGATTATTTGATTTAGGATATCAAAGTCGCCGTCATTTCGTGTGAGCACCGTATGGCCGTGCTCCATCGCCTGAAGGAAGACGAGAGCGTCGTTCAACAGCTTGCGTTCATGTCCTTTCACATAGCCGCCCAGGCGGAAGGTCAACCCGGCAAGGACGCCTGGTGTCTGCGTTCCGCGGTGCCCGACATGGGGCTCGGAGGGGCGCAACCCGGAGGAGCATGCCGGATAATTGCTCCATATGTTGTTGAGAACCCATTAGCTCCTTCCGGGCGATGATGCGGTATGGCCGACCATATCGCAGCCCTGCTTGCAGCCATCGACCACGCCCGCGCTGGACGGCATGTGGAGGCCGAGCGTGCACTTCGCGCGTTGCTGGCGACCGAGCCGGACGATGCGCAAGCGCTTTTTCTGCTCGGGGAGACGACGCTGGTCATGGGCCGCATGGCCGAAGCGGCGGACCTGCTCGGCCGCGCGCTGCAGCTCCGCCCGATGCACCGGCTGACGCGGATTGCGCTGGCGCGGGCGTTGCTGGCGGCCGACCGGGCCGAGGAGGCGCTGACCGTCCTGGCGCCGCTCGCGACCGATCCGGAGCTTGCGGCAGCGCAGCTTCTCTGCGGCACCGCGCTGAATGCGCTTGGCCGGCCGGCCGAAGCGGTGGAGGCGTTCACGCGCGTGCTGACGGTAACTCCGGACGACGCGGAGGCGCACCTCAATTTAGGCAATGCCTACGAAAGCCTGAACCAGGGTGACCTGGCTGAGCGGCACGTGCGCCAAGCGATCGGGCTGAACCCGGATCTCGCCGAGGCCCATGCCAGCCTCGGTCATCTGCTGGCAGGCCGGGGCCGCATCGCCGAGTCGGTGGCAGCAAGCGGGCGCGCGATCGCGCTGCAGCCCGATCTCGCGGCGGCGCATTGGAACCAGGGCGTCGCATTGCTGCTCGGCGGCGACATGGCGGCGGGGTGGGAGAAGTACGAGTGGCGCAAACGCCGCTTCCCCGCCAGTTTCGCCAGCCTGCCCGGCGAGCAATGGGCCGGCGGTCCGCTGGCCGGGCGGACGATCCTGGTCGTGGCCGAGCAAGGCTACGGCGACACCATCCAGTTTGCACGCTACCTGCCGTTGCTCCACCGGAACGGCGCGACCGTGGTCGTGGATTGCCCGGCCTCCCTCGCGCACCTGCTGAGGACCCAGGCTTGGCCAGCAACGACCTGCACCAGCCGCCGGCGGCCATACTACGACCTTTGGGTGGACCAGATGAGCCTGCCGCGGCTGTTCGGCACCACGACTGCGACAGTGCCGCTGCCAGCCGGCTACCTCGCACCCGACCATGCGCAGACGCTGGCCTGGGACGGCGCGCTGCCCCGCTGTCTGCGCGTCGGCCTGGTGTGGGCCGGCAATCCGCGGCACTCCAATGACCGTCGCCGCTCCATGCCGGCCGCCGCGCTGCGCCACTTGCTGGCCGAGCGCAGGGCCGCGTTCGTCAGCCTGCAGACCGGACCAAGCGCAGCCGATGTCGCCGAGTTGCCCGGCGTGCTGGACGTTTCGGGAAAGCTGGTGGACTGGGCCGCGACGGCCGCGGTCATCGGCGCGCTCGACCTCGTCATCACCGTGGACACGGCCGTAGCCCATCTGGCCGGCGCGCTGGGCATACCCGTTTGGCTGATGCTGCCCGCCGCGCCCGACTGGCGCTGGATGCTGGATCGGGAGGACACGCCCTGGTACGCCAGCATGCGGCTGTTCCGGCAGACCACGCCGGGTGACTGGGGGGAGGTGGTGGCGAGGGTTAAGAGGGCGCTCGCCGACTCGACGCGGCCGGCGGGCAACCTGCTCTACACCATGGCCATGCCGCCGTTGACGTGCAGCGTGGCGCCCGTCACCCAGCCGGCCTCGCTGGACGCCAGGTAGGCGACCGCCGCCGCCACATCCTCCGGCTGGCCCATGCGCCCGAGCGGGATGGCCTCGTTCAGCTTTTTCCGCTGCTCCTCGTTCAGCGCGTCGGTCATCGCGGTCTGGATGAAGCCGGGCGCCACGATGTTGACCGTGATCCCGCGCGACCCGACCTCCTGCGCCAGCGCCTTCGTCATGCCGACCAGCCCGGCTTTCGCCGCTGCGTAGTTGGCCTGGCCGGGATTGCCCGTGGTGCCGACGATGCTGGCAATGCCGATGATGCGGCCGGCCCGGCGGCGCAGCATGCCCCGCATCGCCGCGCGGCACAGGCGGAACGGCGCCGTCAGGTCCACGTCCAAGACCGCCTGCCAATCCTCATCCTTCATGCGCAACGCCAGCATGTCGCGGGTGAAGCCGGCGTTGTTGACCAGGATATCGAGCGGGCCGGCAGCCGCCTCGGCGGCCGCGACCAGTGCATCCGGCGCCGCCGGGTCCCGCAGGTCGGCGGGGCAGACATGGGCGTTGTCACCCAGTTCGGAAGCCAGCGCCTGAAGCGCCTCGGCCCGGGTGCCCGACAGCGCGACCCGCGCGCCTTGCGCGTGCAGCACACGCGCGATCGCGGCGCCGATGCCGCCGGAAGCGCCGGTCACCAGCGCAGTCTTGCCGTCGAGACGAAACATGGAATTACCTTGCTGCTCCCCCTCTCCCGCCTGCGGGAAAGGGCCGGGGTGAGGGGTGCGAGCTACCGCCCCACCCGTCCCCTGTCCAGCACGGCCGCGATCTCACCCAATATCGCCGGGTCATCGATCGTGGGCGGGGGCGCCGCATCCTCCCCATCGGCCAGCTTGCGGATCGAGGCCCGCAGGATTTTGCCGGACCGGGTCTTGGGCAGCCGCAGCACGACCCTCGCTTCCTTGAACGCCGCCACTGGGCCGATCCGGTCCCGCACCATCGCCACCAGCTCGGCCGCGATCTCGGCTTCCGGCCGATCCACCCCCGCCTTCAGCACCACCAGCCCGACCGGCGCCTGGCCCTTCAGCGCGTCCGCCGCCCCAATCACGGCGCACTCCGCCACGTCTGGATGGGCGGCCAGCACCTCCTCCATCGCGCCGGTGGAAAGCCGGTGGCCGGCGACGTTGATGATGTCGTCGGTGCGGCCCATCACCCACACGTCGCCATCCGCATCCCGCGATCCGGCATCTCCGGTGCGATACCAGCCCGGCAGATCGTCCAGATAGGCGCGGCGATACCCTTCGTCGTCGTTCCACAGCGTGGGCGAGCATCCCGGCGGCATGGGAAGCCGGATCGCCAACGCCCCCACTGTGCCGGGCGGCAGCACCTGCCCCGCCTCATCGACGGCCTGCACGTCATAGCCGGGGCACGGGCGCCCACCCGACCCGGGCTTCACCGGAAACAGCCCGAACCCGCGGAAGCCGGCGGTGATCGGCCAGCCCGTCTCGGTCTGCCACCAATGGTCCACCACCGGGATGCCCAGCTTGCCGGCGATCCAGATCGCGGTCGGCGGATCGCACCGCTCCCCCGCCAGGTACAGCGCCTCCAGCTTCGACAGATCGTGTTTGCCAAGCTGCGCGCCGTCTGGATCCTGCTGCTTGATCGCGCGCAGAGCGGTCGGCGCGGTGAACAGCACCTTCACCCCATGCTCGGCGCAGACCCGCCAGAACGCCCCGGCATCCGGCGTGCCCACCGGCTTGCCCTCGTACATGACGCTCGTGCAGCCCGCGAGCAGCGGCGCATAGACGATGTAGCTGTGGCCGACCACCCAACCGACGTCGGACGCCGTCCAGAACACGTCACCGGGCTTCAGGCCGTAGATCATGCCGATGGAGTGGTGCAGCGCCACCGCGTGGCCGCCCGCGTCCCGCACCAGCCCTTTCGGCTTCCCGGTTGTACCGGACGTGTAGAGGATATACAGCGGATCGGTCGCCGCCACCGGCACGGCCGGGTGCGGCGTAGCGGCGGCCTCCGCCTCCATGAAATCGTGGTCCCGCCCGTCGGTCATCTCGGCCCGCAGTGCCGGCCGCTGCAGCACCAGGCAGGCTCGCGGCTTGTGCGGGCTCATCCCGATCGCCGCATCCAGCAGCGGCTTGTAGGCAACCACCCGACCCGGCTCGAGCCCGCAGGAAGCGGTGACGATCGCCACCGGCTGCGCGTCGGCGATGCGTTTGGCCAACTCCGCCGCGGCGAACCCGCCGAACACGACCGAATGCACCGCGCCGATGCGCGCACAGGCCAGCATGGCGATCGCGGCTTCCGGCACCATCGGCATGTAGATGACAACCCGGTCGCCCCGGCCCACGCCCAGGGCTGCCAGCGCGCCGGCGACCCGGGCCACACGGCCCAGCAGCGCGGCGTAGCTGAACCGCACGACCCGGCCCTCCATCGCCGAATCCCAGATCAGCGCGATCCGCTCGCCATGACCGGCGGCGACGTGGCGATCGAGGCAGTTATGGCTGGTGTTCAGCTCCCCGCCGGGAAACCAGCGCCCGAACGGACCGCTTCCAGCGTCGAAAGCGCTGTCGGGGAAGCGGCTCCACTCGATCTCCGTGGCAGCCTTCATCCACGCCGCGGCCGGGTCGGCCATCCAGGCGCCATACTCGCGGGCGTAGGTGGACATGATCTTAGACGTCGCCCTCGCGGTCCAACTCACGCTCCTGGCGGTGGATGGCTGCCCGCTCCTGCGCGACTGAACGGTGGTCGGCCACATACTCCATGTCGTAATCCGGCTCCGGCGTGGGATAGTCCGGCGGCAGATCGCGCTTGGCGGCCATGATCGCCTGTGCCTGCGCCGCCATGTCCTCCGGGACCTTCGCCATCACCAGGTGCTGGCCCCGTTGCAGCCCCGCGGCCAGCGAATGCGCCTTCGTGTTGGTCACCCCCAACTTGGTGACGGCGCCGATCGCAGCCCCGATGGCGGCCCCGATCCCGGCCAGCACCAAGGTCGGCACGATCCATCCGGCCGTGGTCAGCGGAGTCAGAAGTGGCAGAGAGATCGCGCCCACACCCTCCAGCACGCCGATCCCGGCCCCGATCGCAGCGCCCAGCGTGGCGCCCGTGCCCGCCGGGTTCTGCGCAGAATCCGCCACCACGTCCCTGGGCAGACGCGCGTCGTTCTCGCCCTCGATCAGGCTGATATCGGTCGCGGGCACCCCGGCCGCAGTCAGGTCGGCGACAACCTGCACCGCCTCCTCGTAAGTGTTGTATAGGTGATCAATCGTTCGCTCTACCATCGTAGGCTTCCACCTGTCTGTCGCCGAACCCGCGGGCGCTGTACACTAGACAACGTTTCACTATACTAAGGAGTTCACGGTGCCCGTCCATAACCGCATTGCCGACTATGCCACGGACATGACGGAGTGGCGCCGTGATATTCACGCAAATCCAGAATTGGCGTTCGATGAGCACCGCACCAGTGACCTCGTCGCCGCAAAACTCACTTCCTGGGGCATCGAGGTCACCCGCGGCATTGCCGGCACCGGGCTGGTCGGCACGCTGCGCAACGGCAGCTCGCCCCGCGCCATCGGTATCCGCGCCGACATGGACGCGCTGCCCATGCCGGAGGCCAACGAGTTCGGCTACCGGTCCCAGAACGCGAACGTCATGCACGCCTGCGGACATGACGGGCACACCACCATGCTGCTCGGCGCCGCCCGCTACCTGGCGGAAACCCGCAATTTCGACGGCACGGTGCACTTCATCTTCCAGCCCGCGGAGGAGAACGGCGGCGGCGGCGAGGTGATGGTGAAGGAGGGGCTGTTCGACCGTTTCCCCTGCGACATGGTGTTCGGCGCCCATAACGACACCTCGATCCCGATCGGCCAGATGACCGCGGTGCCGGGCGCGGTCTGCGCCAACACCGACGACTTCTACATCCGGATCAAGGGGAAAGGCGGCCACGCCGCCCGCCCGCACCGCGCCATCGACCCGGTGATCGTCGGCGCCCAGATCGTGCTCGGCCTGCAGACCCTGGTGTCCCGCCGGGTGGACCCGCTCGACTCCGCCGTGCTCTCCACCTGCCAGTTCCACGCCGGCACCGCCACCAACGTCATTCCCGACGAGGCCCTGCTCAGCGGCACCGTCCGAACCCTGAAGGCCGAGACCCGCGAGGAGATGGAGCGGCTGATGCGGGAGCTGGTCATCGGCATCGCCCAGTCCAACGGCGCCGAGGCGGAGTTCACGTTCGAACGCGGCTATCCCTCCGTGGTCAACGACCCGGCGGCCGTGGATCGCGCCGCGCAGGCCGGGGCGAAGCTGCTGGGCGAAACCAAGGTCATCCGCCAGCGTCTGCCCGGCATGGGCGGCGAGGATTTCGCCTACATGGCCCAGAAGGTGCCCGGCTGCTTCGTGCGGATCGGGCAGGCCGACGGCGAGAAGGGAAGCAAGCCCGTGCACACCGTGAACTACGACTTCAATGACGACATCCTGCCGATCGGCGCCTCGCTCTGGGCCACGCTGGTCGAGCAGGAGTTGCCGCGCTCATGACGCCTGATATCGGCACGGGGCAGACCGGCACGCGCACCGAGCGCGACTCGATGGGCACGATCGAGGTGCCGGCCGAGCATTACTGGGGTGCGCAGACGCAGCGCAGCCTGCAGCATTTCTCGATCGGCAACGACATCATGCCGATCGGCATCCCGCACGCCTATGGCTACGTGAAGAAGGCCGCGGCCTTGGTGAACCAGGCTGCCGGCCGCATGCCGGCCGACCGCGCCCAGGCGATCTGCGCCGCCGCGGATGAGGTGATCGCCGGCAAGCTGGATGCAGAGTTCCCGCTATACGTCTGGCAGACCGGCAGCGGCACCCAATCCAACATGAACGCCAACGAGGTGATGGCCAACCGCGCCACGCAGCTGCTGGGGCTGGAGTTCGCGGCGAAGGGGCGCATCCACCCGAACGACGACCTCAACATGGGCCAGTCGTCCAACGACACCTTCCCGACCGCCATGCACGTCGCCGCCATTATGGAGCTGGAGACGAGGCTGCTGCCCTCCCTGCGCGCGCTGCACGGCGCGATCGCCGCCAAAAGCGCGGAATGGGCGGACGTGGTGAAGATCGGCCGCACCCATCTGCAGGACGCCGTGCCGCTGACGGTCGGCCAGGAATGGGGCGGCTGGGCCGCGCAGCTCGCCTTCGCCATTTCCGGCGTCGAGCATTCGCGGGGCGCGCTGTACGAGCTCGCGGCCGGCGGCACCGCCGTCGGCACCGGGCTGAACGCCCCCAAGGGCTTTGCCGAAGCCATCGCCGCCAAGCTGGCCGAGTTGACCGGATACCCCTTCGTCACCGCGCCCAACAAGTTCGCAGCCCTCGGCGGGCTGGACGCGATGGTCGCCGCCATGGCCGCGTTGCGCGGCGTGGCCGTGGTGCTGCTGAAGATCGCCAACGACGTCCGCTGGCTCGGATCGGGTCCGCGCTGCGGATTGGGCGAGTTGGTGCTGCCGGAGAACGAACCCGGCAGCAGCATCATGCCGGGCAAGGTCAACCCAACCCAGTGCGAGGCGCTGGTGATGATCTGCACCCAGGTGATCGGCGAGGACGCCGCGGTCGCCTTCGCCGGCGCGCAGGGGCAATTGCAGCTCAACGTGATGCGCCCGATCGTGATCAATAACTTCCTGCACAGCGCCCGCATCCTGGGCGATGGCGCGGGCACGTTCCGCCGCTACACGATCGAGGGCACGCAGCTGAACCGCGCCCGCATCGACGAGCTGCTGGACCGATCGCTGATGCTGGTGACCGCGCTGGCGCCCACGGTTGGTTACGACAAGGCGGCGCATATCGCTCACGAGGCGCACGTCCATGGCACGACGCTGCGCGAGGCTGCGCTGGCGTCGGGCGCGATCGACGCGGAGACGTTCGACCGGGTGGTGGATGCCAGAACGATGGTGTGACGCCAGCCCGCGTTGACACGATCACGGCTCCCTCTCCCTGCAGGAGAGGGTCGGGGTGATGGGCGGTAGCCGCATTCAGGGAACCCGGCAGGTGCTTCCCGCGGCGGCATGGATGGTTGCACTATACGCACTGCCGGCGAGCCGCGCATGACAGAGGCTAAGCCGTGTCACTCTGTTCTTGGCACGGCACTCACCACCTGACGTTTCAGTGCGTCAATGAACTTGCGGCGGATGTCTTCGAACAGGCCGAACGGCAGCGGTCCATAGGCCGTGCTCTGAGGGTCGCCGGGTCGCAGGGGGCGCAGGTCCGGCCCTGGCCAGGTAAAGCGGTTCGCCTCGGAAAGCACCACCCACGACCGCTCGTCATCCAGCCTTAGGCGACGTTTGACGGCAGTGGGTATCTCGACGGCAAGCAGCGGAATGGCTGGTGGCGTGTGCGAGATCGGCAGCACCGTCACCACCTGGTCGTTCGCCTCGGTCTTCGTGGCGAGAATGACGGCGCATGGCCTGTCTTTTACGCCTTCCTCCTGCCCCCGCGCATGCTCGGACGCCCAAAGATAGCTGTAGCGGATAACCAGGCCGGGGACAGGGGCGGGGAAGTCCACACGGCTACTGCTGCAACTCGGGGTCGAACGCCTTCGATGACTCCGGCGCGCGCGTCGCTTCCAAGGCGGCGATATCCGCCTCAGTGAAGTCGGACAGGGTCATCACCTGGCGGTCACGCCGTTTGAGGCGCTGATACTCGTCAATGGAGATCAGCACGGTGCGCTCCCGGCCATTGCGCGTGACCGCGACGGGCTGGATCAGGGCCATGTCCTGATAGCGGCCGATGTTACGCTGAAACTCACCGGCAGGAACTTTAAGCATCGGATCACCGCCCTCCATATAAGCTGTATGATGCATGAAATGCATGAGGCATCGCAACTGACGTCCACCCCTCTCGCTCGATGCTCGCCCCGACTCGCCGGCCCGGCTTAACCTCCCCCATGACCTTCACCTTCCTCCACGCCGCCGACATCCACCTCGACTCGCCCCTCCGCGGCCTGGAGCCAGACGCCCCCGCCGAGCGCATTCGCGGCGCCACCCGCCAAGCGCTCGCCAACCTCGTGGAGCTGGCGCTGGCCGAGAAACCCGCCTTCGTGCTGCTCGCCGGAGACCTTTACGATGGCGACTGGCGGGATTGGCGGACCGGGCATTTCCTCGTCAGCCAGTTGGCCCAGCTCAAGCGCGCGGGCATCCCCGTCGTCGCGATCAGCGGGAACCATGATGCGGATGCCGTGCTCACGCAGCGGCTGCCGTTCCCCGGCACCATGCTGGCGTCGAAGCAGCCGGGCAGCGTCGTCCCCATCCCAGGTGTGGCGGTGCACGGGCAAAGCTTTGCCACCCGGGCCGTGAAGGACAACCTGGCGCTCGGCTACCCGAAGCCGCTGGCGGACCATTTCAACATCGGGCTGCTGCACACCGCATGCGGATCGACCGAGCATGACGACTATGCGCCGTGCACGCCGGCCGAACTCAAAACCAAGGGCTATGACTACTGGGCGCTCGGCCATGTGCACCAGCGGGCGGTGCTGTCGCAGGACCCGTGGATCGTGTTTCCCGGCAACCTGCAGGGCCGCCACATCCGCGAGGAAGGCAGCAAGGGCGCCAGCCTGGTCAAGGTCGAGAACGGGCGCGTCACCGGCGTCACGCACCACGCGCTCGATGTGCTGCGCTGGCGGCAGCTCAGTGTGGACATCACGGGGGCTGCCGACGCGGAGGCGGTGCACAACCGCGCGGCCACCCTGCTCGATGCGGCCGTGCTGGAGGCGGAGGGGCGGCTGCTGATCGTGCGCGTGCTGCTGGCGGGGGCGGCCCCGGCGCATGCGGCCCTGGCCGGCAACCCGCAGGGCACCCTGGCTGCAATGCGCGCGGCGGCGGCCGAGGTCGCGGGGCCGGATCTGCTGTGGGTCGAGGGTGTGCGCGTGCGCTCCACCCCGCCGGATGATGCCGGGTTGCGCCCGCAGCCGGGTGTGATCGGCACGCTGGTGGCGGGGCTGGCGGAAACCCCGGCGCTCGACGCCGATCTCGCGGCGTTCATCGCGGACGTCCGCAAACGCATCGACCTCGACCTGCTGGAGCCAGACCATCCGGTGCGCGCCCTGGCGGAGGGGCAGATGCCGGAGGGGCTGGTGGCGCGGGCACAGGCGCTGCTGCGCGCCGAATTGCTGCGGGACTAGCCATGCGCCTGCGCACCCTGCTGATCGAGAAATACGGCAATTTCGACCGCGCCGAATTGGCCTTCGACCCGGCGCCCGGCCGGCTGAATCTGCTGCTGGCGCCCAACGGGGCCGGCAAGTCCGTGCTGCGCCGCGCCTTCCATGACCTGCTGTTCGGCATCCCGCTGCAATCGGACATGCGGTTCCGCTTCGACTATCCGGGGATGCATCTGCGGGCGGACGCGGTGTCGGCCGAGGGCGCGGAGTACGCCGTCGCTTGGCAGCGTAAAGGCGGGCGCAGCTTCCCCACGGCCGGCGCCGACCCGGCGGCCGCCCGCTGGTTCGAGGAGCTGATGAAGGCGGTCACGCCGCGCCAGGTGGAGATGCTGTTCGCACTCGACACCGCCCGCCTGCGCAGCGGCGGGGAGGAGCTGGCGTCCGGCGACGGCACCGTCGGCAGCGCGCTGCTGTCCGGCACGGGGGAGTTGTCGTCCGCCCGCGCGCTGCGCCGCAGCCTGGATGAGCGGCGCAACGCAATCTGGGAGAAAAGCAAAAGCTCCCGCCCGCTCGCCAAAGCGCTGGGCCAGGTGTCGGCGGCGGGTAAGGACAAACAGAGATTCTTGCAGACGCCGCGCGCGCTGGGGCTGGCACAGGCGGCGCGGGACGAGATGGCCGAGCGCCGGGAGCGTGCCGCGAAGGCGGCGGACGACGCGCAGGTGACGCTCGGCCGCCTGCACCGGGTCGAGCTGACGCGTGGTCCGCTGGCGACCTTGGCGGAGGCGGAGGTGTGGCTGGCGGCGAACCCGGACGCGCCGGCGCTGCCTGCCGGGCTGGATGACCGGCTGGCGCAGGCGCGGCAGGCGGTGAGCCTTGCGGCGGCCCGCCTGACGGATGCACGCACCGCTCTGGCGGAGGCGACCGCAAGCGCGGCTGCGGCCGAGCGCGATGCCGCGGCGGATGCGGCCGAAACCGAACTGGCGGCGCTGCCCGGCGCGCTGGGCGACGCGACCACCAAGCGGCGGGACAGCACCGCCCGCGTGGCCGAACGGGCGGCGGCGCTGCGGGAGGTCGCGGCCGCTCTGCACGAACTGGGCAGCGACGCCGCGCCGGAAGACGCTGGCCGGGTGATCCCGACCACGGCCGCTGTCGCCGCCGCACGCGAGCAGATCAGCGAATACACCCGCGCCAGCACGACGCTGAGCCTCGCGCGGGAGGTTCTGGACAAGGCCAAGACGGCGCTCGCCCGGCTGGCCTCCGAAGCCGCGCAAGCCCCGGCAGCCACGCCGGACGGGCTGGAGGCGCTGCTGCACGAGATCCGGCGGGACCGCGACCCGGTCGCCCACGCCGCCGAAGCGGCGGACAGGACCCGGCAGGCGATCGCCGCGGAGCAAGCCTGCGCCGCCCGGCTGCCAGGCTGGGCCGGGCGGCCGGAGGAGTTGATCGCCCTGCAGCCGGCGACGGAACAAGCCTACGAACGGCTGGCCCAGGCGGTGGCAGAAGCGCAAGCAGCGCTGGCGAAGGCGATCCCCGAACGCGAACTTCTGCGGTCGCAACGCACGAAATGGCAATCCGCCCTCGCCGCCCTGCGGGAGCGTAAAGTGCCGGACCAAGCGGCGCTGGACGCAGCACGCGCGGTGCGCGATGCCGGATGGCGGCTGATCCAGGCCCGGCTATCCGGCACGCCGGACGACGCGGCGGAGCACGCCTATGGCGCCGGCGAAACGCTGCCCGTGCTGTTCGATCGCCACCTGCACGCCGCCGACCGCATCGCCGACGCCCGCATCGACGCCATCGCCGACGTCAAGGAAGCCGCCCGCCTGCAGGCGGAGATCGAGGGGTCCGAGCCAGCGTGGGACGCGGCCCAGGGCGCGGTGTTCAACGCGGACAGCCGTCAAACCGCCGCTAACGAGGCATGGCGAAACGCGCTGGCGCCGTTGCGCCTGCCAGCCGATGCGTCGTTGCGAGAAGTGACGGCGCTGCTGAAGGCCCGGCAGGACGCGATCGAGGCCCGGCGGCTGACGGAGCTTGCCCGCGGGGCACAGGACGCGCTGGCGGACCAGCACCGTGTTTGGGCCGGGCGCCTGGCGGGGTTGCTGGGCCAGGACGGCGCGCTCGCCGCGCTGCTGCCGGCGGCGGACGCGGTGGTGCAGGCTGCCGCCAGCGCGCAGAAAGCGACGGTTGCGCGCGAGACCCGGCGCGCCACGGCGGAGACAGCGGCCACGACGGCCGCCACCCAACTCGCCGCCGCCGAAAGCACGATGGCGCGCTGGCAGACTGGATGGGCGGCGACGCTGCAGGCGCTCGGCCGCCCGCCCGGCGAAACACCCGCCGTGACGGAACGCGTGCTGGCCCGGTTCGCGGACCTGGAAAAGCACCACCGCATCGCCGCCGGGTTGCGGAGCCGGATCGACGACATGGCGGCCGACCTGACGTCTTTCGCCCAGACCGTGGCCGCACTGACGGACCGGCTCGGCATGCCGCCGCAGGCCGACCCGTTCGCCGCGGCGCAGGCGATGGTGGCACGGCGCGACCAGGCGCGTAGCCTCGCGAGTGCCGCCGCCCAGGCGCAGCTGGCGCTGACCGCGGCGACGCAGCGCGTGCAGGACGCGGCCACGCAGGACCGTGAGGCAGCCGCTGCCTTGGCCGCCGTGCTGGCCGCCTGCGGCGCCGCCGACGAACCCGGCGCCGAACAACGCATCGCCGCGGCCCGGGAGCGCACCCGGCAGGAAACCGCCCGCGACTCCGCCACGGCCCGGTTACGCGAATTGGCCGGCGGCGTGCCGTTCCCCACGCTCGCCGCCGAAGCCGCCGCGCTGCCGCCCGACCGCTTCGAAGCCGAGCGGCTGGCGACGGAAGCCGCACTCGCCCAAGCGACGCAGGATGCGCAGGCAGCCGCCATCGACCTGGCGGAGCTGGACCGGCAATTCGCCGCCAACGCCGCCGCCACCAGCGCCAGCGAGGCCGCGGAGGCCGAGGCCAACGCTGCCGCGGAAGCCGGCCGCCTGCTCGACGAATACCTGCTGCTGCGCGTCGCCGGCGGCATGCTGGCCCGCGCCCTGGACCGGGTGGAGGAAGCGGCTGGCCCGACCGGCTTGCAGCGCATCGCCGCCGCGTTTGCGGCTATCACCGACGGCGCCTGGACCATCCGCGCCGGGGAGAACGCCCGCGGCGAGACGCTGCTGCTGGCGCAGGAGACGGGCGTGAACGAACCGCCCAAGCAGATCGACCAGCTCTCCGAAGGCACGCGCGACCAGCTTTACCTGGCGCTACGCCTGGTCGCGATCGAGTCCCACGTCGCCACCCAGCCGCCGCTGCCCTTCGTGGCCGACGACATCCTGCAGACCTTCGACGACGCTCGCGCCCGCGCCGCCATGCAGGCGCTGATCGGGCTTAGCCAGCACGTGCAGGTGATCGTGCTGACGCATCACCCGCACCTGCTGGAAGTCGCCAAGGATCTGCCGGTGCACATCCAGCGCCTATAACCCTGCCTGCTCCTTACACCACCGGGCGACCTGCTCGTGGGTGGCGAACCAGCAGCCGCCCTTGTCCTTGGCGTGCTGGATCACGCGTTCGATCACGCCCATGCGGCTGCGGTGGCCGCTGATGTGCGGGTGCATGGTGAGCAGGAACATCCCGCCTTCCTCCCAGGCGCCATCCAGCTCGGCGCAGAAGATCTCGGCCACGGCGGAAGGCGGCGTGTAGGGCCGCAGGGCGGAGAACCGCATGAAGTTCCAATACACCGCGTCGTCGCGGATCCACTCGGGCGGCAGCTCCACCACGCCCGTGGGCACGCCGCCATCCTCCAGCTCGTACGCGTCGTCATCGGCCATCAGGCTGCTGTCGTACAGCAGGCCGAGCTCGCGGATGATGTCCATCGTGTTGACGCTGAAATCCCACGACGCGGTGCGCATGCCGACGCAGCGCCGCCCGGCCAGCCCTTCCAGCACGTCGGCCGCACGCAGCGTCAGGTCCCGCTCGGCGTCGCGCGGCAGGGTGGTGTTGGCCTCATGGATCCAGGAGTGGATGCCGATCTCGTGGCCCTCGGCGGCAACGGCGCGCACCTCGTCCGGATACAGCAGGGCGGACACGGCCGGGTAGAAGAACGAGGCAGGCACGCCGTGCTTCTTCAGCAGCGCGCGGATGCGCGGCATGCCTTGGCGGTTGCCGTACTGGCCCTGGCTGATGCGCATTGGGCTCTCGTCGCTGTCGCGCAGCGGGATGGTGTCATGGTCCGCGTCGAACGACAGCGTGACGGCGCACCGCGCGCCGCCTGGCCATGTCGCGGGGCGCAGGCTGCGTCCGGCCCGCGCCCGCCCGGTGATGCGCCGCCAGGTCGGCTCCGGCCACTGCCAGGGGTGGCCTTCGGGGTGAGTGGGTTCGGGCATGGCGCGGCCTCCGCACGGTGTGATGCCGGAAGGCTCCCACGCCCGCGCCGTCCCGGCTAGATATGGCGGCGAGACCGACCTAGCGTGCGTCAATGCACGCGCCCTTCCCCTGCGAGAAACAGCCCGCCACCGGATCGCGCGGGATGGTCGTCACCAATCACCCGCTCGCCTCCGTCGCCGGGATGGCGATCCTGGCGGAGGGCGGCAACGCGGTGGACGCGGCGGTCGCAGCCCTGTTCGCGCTCACCGTCGTCGAGCCGATGATGGTCGGCGTCATGGGCGGCGGCCTGGCCCATATCCGCCTGCCGGATGGGCGCCATACCGTGCTCGACGGCCTCAGCACCGCCCCGGCAGCGGCGCGTCCGGACATGTTCCCACCGGACGCGGTGGCGGCCCGCGCCAACGTGGTGGGGCCGCTCGCCATGGCGGTGCCCGGCGCGCTGCTCGCCTGGTGCACCGCGCTGGAGCGCTACGGCACGCTGACGCTGGCGGAAGTGCTGCACCCGGCGCTGCGCCTGGCCGAGCGCGGCTTTACCGTGACGCCGTATCTGGCCGACTGCATCGGCGACGCCGCCGAAGACCTCGCGCACGATCCCGACCTCGCTGCCCTGCTGCTGCCTGGCGGCGAGCCCCTGCGCGCCGGCGCCAGCCTGCGCCGGCCGATCTACGCCCACACCCTCAAGGCGATTGCCGCCGAGGGTCCGGACGCGCTCTATCGCGGCGCGCTCGGCCAGGCGCTGGCAAAGCACATGGCGCGCACCGGCGGCCTGATCACCCTGGCAGACCTCGCCGCCATGCGGGTGATCGAGCGCGAACCGATCCACGGCGCCTACCGCGGCAACCAGATCGTGGGGCCGCCGCCGCCCTCCTCCGCCGGGGTGCACATCACGCAGATGCTCAACATCCTGGAGGGCTATGACCTCGCCGCCATGGGATTCGGGTCGCCGGACGCGACCCACCTGCTGGCGGAGGTGCTGAAGATCGCCTTCGCCGACCGTGCAGTCGCGACCGCCGACCCGGCGTTTGTGGAGGTGCCTGTCACCCAGCTCACCTCCAAGGCCTACGCGGCGGAGCGCCGGGCCGCGATCGACATGCATCACACACGGCAATGGGCGGCTGGGGTCGAGGGCGCGGAATCCGCCAACACCACGCACGTCACGGTCGCGGACGCCCAAGGCACCGTGGTCGCGACGACGCAGACGATCAACGGCCTTTGGGGCGCGCGTTTCGCCGTGCCCGGCACCGGGCTGATCGCCAACAACTACATGTTCAACTTCGAGCCGGCGCCGGGCCGCGCCCTGTCGGTGCAGCCCGGCAAGCGGGTGTTCACCTCGATGGCGCCGACCATGGTGCTGCGCGACGGCCGGGTCGTGCTGGCGCTCGGCCTGCCTGGCGGGTTGCGTATCTTCGGTTCGGCCATGCAGGCGCTGGTGAACATCCTGGACCACGGCATGACCCCGCAGCAGGCGGTCGAGGCGCCGCGCATCTGGACGCAAGGCGGCCCGGTTGAAATCGAACCCGCTATCCCTGACACCACCGCCGCCGCCCTGGCCGAACGCGGGCATGACGTACAGCGCGTCGGCCGCATCGCCGGCGGGATGAATGCGATCGGTTTTGCGGAGGATGGGATGATGACGGGTGCGGCCTGCTGGCGTGCGGACGGCACCCCGATCGGCCTGGCCGGCGGCCTGGCCCGCGCCGGGGTGCGTTTCTCGGCATGACCCACTCCATCGTCATCCTGGACGCCATCGCCGACCGCACGTTCGAGCGCATGACCGCGCTGCTGTCGCCGGGCTTCACGCTGGCGCGCGGGACGGAGCGGAGCGAGGCGCACCTGCAATCCATCATCGCCGATGCGGACTTTGCGATTTCCGGCCAGATCGCCGTGCCCGGTTCGGTGCTGCGCGCGGCGAAGCGGCTGAAGCTGCTGCACAAATGGGGCGTGGGGACGGATAATTTCGACCTGCCCGCCGCTCGCGCGCTGGGCGTTCCTGTCGCGCGCACCACCGGCAGCAATTCCGTGCCGGTGGCGGAGTTCACGCTGGGCCTGATGATCGCCACCTTGCGCCACCTGGCCTGGGCGCATGCGGAGTTGCAAAACGGCCATTGGCGCGGCGGGCGGCTGCCGGGCGACGCGTTCATGCTGTCCGGCAAGACGGTCGGCATCGTCGGCTTCGGCGCGATCGGCCGCGCCGTCGCCAAGCTGCTCGCGGGGTTTGGCTGCACCATCCTCTACAGCACACCACGCCGGATCGACCCGGCGGAGGAAGCCACCTTAGGTGTCGCCTACGCCAGTCTGGAGGATTTGTTAGGCGTTTCCGACGTGGTCAGCCTGCACTGTCCGCTCACGGAGAGCACGCGCAACATGATCGATGCGCCGGCGCTGGCGCGGATGAAGCGGACGGCGGTGCTGATCAACGTCGCGCGGGGCGGCGTGGTGGTCGAGGCGGACCTCGTTGCCGCTTTGCAGACCGGTGTGATCCACGGCGCCGCGACCGACGTGTTCGACGTCGAACCTCCGCCGCCGGATCACCCGCTGCTGCATTTGCCCAACTGTGTCGTCACCCCCCACATCGCCGCCGGCTGCGCAGACACCTTCGTCCCGACCATTCGTCAGATGTTCAGCAATTTCGAACGGGTCGCCCGCGGCGAGCCGGTGCCGGAGCGGGACCGGGTGGTGTGAGGGCGGCAGCCTCCCCCCGCCTACGCGGTGCGAATGCGGGGCCGTCAGCCCCGGCGCTTGGAGCGTAAAAATGCCTGCATCCGCTCGCGCGGCTCGGTGCTATCCCAGGCGGACACGAACGCCTCCACACCGGACTGGATCGCTTCCGCCGGTGGTTGCTTTTCCCATTGCAGTATCAGCTTCTTTTGGATGCGGATGGCCTTAGGGCCAGCCTCAAGCAGCGCATCCGCATACCGGCTGACCTCGCCAGGCAGATCGGCCGCTGGCACGACCCGCTCCACCAGGCCCCAGGCCAGCGCCTTCTCGGCCGGGATGATCTGGCCGAACATCAGCAGCTCCCGCGTCCGGCCCCAGCCGATCAGCATGGGCAGCAGCGCGGCCTCTACGACGGAGGGGATGCCGATCTTCACCTCCGGCATGCCGAACTGGCTGCCCTCGGCAGCGATGCGGATGTCGCAGGCGGCGGCGATTTCCAGCCCGGCTCCCAGAGTGTAGCCCTGCATGCGGGCAATGACGGGCACCGGGCAGTTGCGGATGGCGTCGCAGATACGGTGGATCTGCAGGATGAAGGCGCGGGCAGACCCGGCGTCCAGCTCTGCCATTTCGTCGATGTTGGCGCCGCCGATGAACGCCCGCTCGCCCGCGCCGGTCAGAATGACCACGGCCAAGCCTTCATCGCCGGCAAGCTGCTCAAACGCCTCGGCCAGCGACACCATCAGCGCCGAGGTAAGGATGTTCAGCTTGGCCGTGTGATGCACGGTGACAGTGGCGATGCGCCTCGCCGGACGTGGTTCGGTAAGCTCGACGTCGATGCGCGCGTCCATCGCGATAGGCTAAGCGGCCCGGCGCGGCTCTGCCAGCGTCAACTTCGCGATGCCATCCGAATGGCTCGCCCACGCTGTTGCCCGCTTCGTTAAAGTAAGTCGGTTGGTTACACCGGACGGCACAAACGGAATCGGCCGCGGAGGGTGCCCTCCGCGAACCGGCAGTTTTCTTGCTTATTGTTACTTGTCTGCGGCCCATTCGTGATTGTGAACCAGACCGTCATCATGGTCGTCGGCACCGATGCGGTTCACAACCAGCATGTCGGGATTGAAGTGGTTGAACTCGTGACCGGCGAACCGGTCCGGATCGTGCCCGGGGGTCGAGCCGGAATTCATGCCGTCGGGCTGACGCGTGAGAGTGGGCTGCATTTGGGTCGCTCCTTAAGCAAAGCTGGTGGTGAATAATTGACATTGCTCCGCCGGAAAACATCCCCCAATCTCGCCGTTCGGCGGCAATAGCGTCGTCGCGACGACTAATCGTTCTCGTAAACCGTAAAGTCTGTAAATTGTCCCGACCACTTATCGGCCGCACCGTCCGCCGCATCCGGCTCGAGCAAGCCCTGACCCAACAGGTGCTTGCCACCCGGCTCGGCATCTCCGCCAGCTACCTGAACCTGATCGAGCACGACCAGCGCAACGTCACCGCCTCGCTGCTGATCAAGCTGGCCGAGGTGCTGCACATAGACCTCGCATCCCTGTCCGGCACGTCGGAGAGGCAGCTAGAGGCCGGGTTGCGCGAGGTGTTTGCCGACCCGCTGCTCGCGTCCGAACCGGTGCCGGACGCCGAGCTGGAGGCGCTGGCGGCGGGCAACCCGAACGCCGCCCGCGCCGTGCTGGCGCTGTATCGCGCCTGGCGCGTCGCGCGGGAGGACTCCAGCGGCATCGCCCTGCCATCCGGCCGCCGCCTGCTGCTGCCAACCGAGGAAACCCGCGATCTGTTCAATGACCGCGGCAATTACTTCCAGACCCTGGAGGAAGCGGCCGAGACCGTGGCAGCCGAGCTGGGTTCGACCCCGGCCGAGACCAACCACGCCATCGCGGAGCGGTTGCGCCGCCATCACGGCCTGGTGGTGAACGTGGGCGCGATGGAAGGCGCGTTGCGGCGCTATGACCCGGCGGCCCGCACCCTGACCCTGTCCGAAGACCTACCGCGGGAAAGCCGCGGCTTCCACATGGCATTCCAGCTCATGCTGCTGGAAGCACGCGACGCCGTGGAAGGCGTGCTGGACAGCGCAGGCGCCACCACGGTCGAGGCGGCGCAGCTCATCCGGATCGGGCTGCTGAACTATGCCGCCGGGGCATTGCTGATGCCCTATGCCCCTTTCGCCGCGACGGCACGGCAGATGCGGCATGACGTGGAGGCGCTGTCGCGCCATTTCGGCGTCTCGTTCGAACAGGCATGCCATCGCCTGTCCACGCTGCAGCGGCCGACGCAGCGCGGCATTCCATTCTTCTTCTTGCGCATCGACCCGGCGGGCAACGTCAGCAAACGGTTCTCCGGCGCCGGTTTCCCGTTCGCGCGGTTCGGCGGGTCCTGCCCGCGCTGGATCGTGCATGGCGCCTATGCAACGCCGGGTATCCTGCAGGTGCAGTTGGCCCAACTGCCCGACGGAGCAACATTCCTGTGCTTTGCCAAAAGCGTGACGGGCGTTCCTTCGACATGGGGTGATCCGGCGCCGGTGCACGTCATCGCCATGGGCTGCGACGCCGTCCACGCCAGTGAGATGGTGTATGCGGACCGGATCGATCTCGAATCGGCCGTGGTGGGCATAGGTTTGTCCTGCCGGCTGTGCGCACGGCCCAACTGCCGAAGCCGGGCATTCCCGCCGCTGGAACACCGGCTGGCGCTTGATCCCCACACGGCGGGGGACAGTCCGTATCGGTTCACCGTGCCAGCAGCGACGGCGGCGGCACCGTCTTTATAGCGCTTTTATAACAAACACTAAGGATGCTATGTCACGCGCCTGTGATCGAAGGCTGGACCCGTCGCCGCAATCCTGCCGCCGTTCTGTAGGTTAACAACGAACGACCGCAGCCCATCTTTCCTCCATCCAAGTCATCGCGCTGATCGCCCGGTGACGATCAAAGAAGAGAAAATCATCATGCCAGATACCGGCCTGGACGCAGCCAGCACTGGGCGGCACTTAGGCGTGCTCGTCGTTGGGCTCGGCGGCGCAGTCGCCAGCACCGCTGTCGCGGGCATCGAAATGCTCCGGTCCGGCTCGAACGATCTGGCTGGCCTGCCGCTCGCCAATGTCGGCGTGGCCGGGCTGGCGCCCTACCGCAACCTCCACTTCGCCGGCTGGGACCTGCATGGCGAGGATCTCGCCATGGCCGTCCGCGAGCATCGCGTGTTGGACCGTGATCAGACCGAGATGGTCGAGGACAAGCTAGCCGAAATGAAGCCGTGGCCGGCCGTCGGCAGCCGCGACTTCTGCAAGAACGTGGACGGCACGAACAAGATCAGCGGCGGCCATCGCGACGCGGTCGAGCAGATCCGCGCCGACATCCGCAATTACCGCGACACGACGGGCGTGCGTGACCTCGTTATGGTGAACCTCGCCTCTGTGGAGCGGTGGCCCGACCTGAAGCTGGACGTGCTGCAATCGACCACCGCCTTTGAACGTGGCCTCGATGCCGGCGACCCGGCGATCAGCCCTGCCATGCTGTACGCGTATGCCGCCATCGTAGAAGGCGTGCCCTACGGCAACTTCACGCCCAGCCTGGCGGCCGACATCCCGGCGCTGACACGTCTGGCGGATGAGCGGTGCGTCCCCGTCGCCGGCAAGGACGGCAAGACAGGACAAACCTTCATCAAGACGGTGCTCGCGCCTGCATTCAAGGCGCGCTCGCTGTATGTCGAAGGCTGGTTTTCCACCAACATCCTCGGCAATCGCGACGGCTTGGCGCTCGACAATGCCGACAGCCTTCGGTCCAAGTTGAATACCAAAGGCTCAGTGCTGGACGATATCCTCGGCTATCCGGTCGAGGATCATCTGGTGAACATCCAGTATTACAAGCCGCGCGGCGACAACAAGGAAGCCTGGGACAACATCGACCTGGTGGGGTTCATGGGCCAGAAAATGCAGATGAAGGTGAACTTCCTCTGCCGCGACAGCATCCTGGCAGCACCTCTCGTGATCGAGATCGCCCGCGTGCTCGACCTCGCCAAGCAGCGTGGCAAGGGCGGCATCCAGGAACAGCTCGGCATCTTCTTCAAGGCGCCGATGACAGCGCCGGGCCGCCGGGAGGAGCATTCATTCCCCGTTCAGGAGCGTAACCTGCTGGACTGGCTGGCTGCGGCCTGATGGATGGCGGCGGCCGAACCGCCGGGGTGGGCTCGCTCACCCCGCTCGCTTCCGAACTCGGCGATCTTAAGCGCATCCGGGACGCGTCGTCGCCCGACAGCGTCGCCGTCAGGGCGTTCCGGCGCGCCTGGTCCAGGCTGGTGGCTGGCGAGGCGCCGGAGGTTGTGGCGCTTTCCACCACGGCCGATGCGCTGGCCGCAGCCAGGCTTGGCGGCATTGATCGCACCGTGCTGGTCGAGGCCGGGGTGGAAGACCCGATGGCCGTGTTGGCGCGCAGCTTCGATGAGGTAAGCGGCCCGGTTGCGCCGGACCTCCGGCATCGGTTGAAACGCCATCTCGGGCAGATCGTGCTTGACGGTGAGGCCCCAGCATTCGCCGAGGCGTTGATCCGGCAGCCACGCGCCGGCGCTACCTGCCCGGGTAAGCCCCGGCTGGTGCTAGAGCCGCCGGAGAACCACGGTGATCATTGCCTGGTCGTCGCCGTGCTCGGCACCGTGTTGGCCGGCTTTTACCAGGCCGATCCGGCGGTCGCCTTCCTCGCCGGGCTGGCCCACCACCTGCACAACGCCGTCCTGCCTGATAGCGGGTTTGCCGGCGAGATTTTGCTTGGCGACGAATTGGCGCCCTTGATCCGCCGCCTGTTTGATCGCGAGCTTGCCACGTTACCGGCCCCGCTTGCGCGCGCCGTGCGCCATGCGCTGAGTACGATCGGCGATGCCGAGACGCCGGAGGGCCGCGCGTTCAATGCGGCCGACGTGATGGATCGGGTGCTGCAGATGCGCCAGTACGACCGGGTTGCGGCCTTCACCACGGCACAAGCGCTGGATGATCTGGAACTTGTGCACGCCGGGCCGCTGCAGGCGTTCCATCAGTCCGTGCTAGCGGAGGCTGGCCTGCCGTGATGCTTCGCAGCCCGGTGACGGGCCGTGAACTGACCGCCGGAGCCCACGCATTGACGGCCGGCGGCGAGCGTTGGCCGCTGGTGGACGGCATCGCCTTCTTGCGCAGCGACCGCCGCGGCCTGGCGGACGCGGCACTTGCCAGGCTGGATGCGGGCGACGCCGAAGGTGCATTGGTGCTGCTGCTGGGCGACCAGGATGGCTGGGCGCGCACCCCGCCGCCCCCCGAGGATGCCAGATTGGAAGCTGTGCGCCGCCGCGACGCGATCACCTTCCGCGAGGCCATGGATCTGCTGGCGTTCGGCCCGGTCGGCACCTACTTCGCCCATCGCTGGTCAGACCCGACCTTCCTGTCCGGGCTGGCGCTTGCCCAGTCCTACTGGGGCGCGCCGCGCCGGGTGCTGGAACTGGCGTGCGGCGCAGGGCACTTCCTCCGCGCCTTCGCCGGGCACACGCATGAAGTGGTGGGCGGCGACCTGGTGTTCGCAAAGCTGTGGCTGGCGCGCCACTGGATCGCGCCGTCCGCGACGCTGGTGTGCTTTGACGCTGCAGCGCCGTGGCCGTTCGAGAACGCCAGCGCGGACTTGCTGTTCTGCCATGACGCGTTCTACTTCCTGCCGGACAAGCCGTTCGTTTCGGCGGAGATGATGCGGGTAGCAACGCGGGTGCTGGTCGGTCACATGCACAACGCCCTGGTGGACAACCTATCGTCCGGCGCCCCGCTGGAACCAGCCACTTACGCCGCGATGTTCCCCGCCCCCGACCTATTCGACGACCGTGAATTGACGGCGGCGCTGATCGAAGCCCGAGCGCCCCGCCGCGCCACCATCGCCGAATTGGCGGACGCCCCCGCGTTGGCGCTCGCCGTCGGCACCGGCCTGCCCGGACCAGCCGACGGCCCGCTGACCATGCCCCCGGCCGGCGCCCCGCTGCGCCGCAACCCGCTGTATCAGGACGGCGCCGTCCGCTGGCCCTCCGACCGCTACGAACGGGAATACGGCCCGCTCGCCACCTACCCCGCCACCACCGACGCCCCCGAGACGGCTGTCGCCGGCGAACTGGAAATGCTAACCCGCCGCCGCGTCCTGCTCGACCTGCCGGAGCGGTGGTGATGGCGGGGCCGACGGCGAACATGATCCGCTGGGGCATCGCCGGCTGCGGCTGGGTGGCGCGGGACTACGTAGCGCCGGCCATCATCGCTTCCAGCAACGGCACGCTGGCCGCCGTTCACGACCTGTCGCCCGCGTCCCTGGACCGGGCCAAAAGCCTGTTCCCCCAAGCCGCCACGCACCTTGACGCAGCCGCTTTCTTCGCCGCCATCGACGCCGTTTACATCGCATCCCCCAACGACGCTCACCGCCCCCTGGTCGAAGCCGCCGCGGCCGCCCGCGTCCCGGTCCTGTGCGAAAAGCCGATGGCCACCACCCTGGCGGACGCCCGCGCCATGGTGGCCGCTTGCGAACGCGCCGGAATTCCCTACGCCACCGCGTTCGACCAGCGATTCCACCCTGCACACCGGCATCTCGCAACGCTCGTGCAATCCGGTGCGCTCGGCGAGGTCACCGCCATCCGTATCGCCTATTGCTGCTGGGTCGGGCCTGATTTCCAGGGCGACAACTGGCGCATCGACCCGGCCCGGGCCGGCGGTGGCGCGCTGATGGACCTGGCGCCGCACGGGCTGGACCTCGCCTCCGTCCTGCTCGGCGAGCGGCTGGCTGAGGTCGCCGCGATGGGCCAATCGCGAGTGCACGACTATGCGGTCGAGGATGGCGCCTTGCTCATCGCGCGCTCGGCTGGCGGCGTGCTGGTGCAGTTGCATGTCGCTTACAACTGCCCCGAAACCTTCCCGCGCCGCCGCCTGGAAGTGATCGGCACCGCGGCGCAGGTGGTCGCGACCGACACGATGGGCCAAACGCCGGGCGGCACGCTGGAATGGACCGACGCCGCCACTGGCGCCACGCATCTGCTGGACGTGCCCGGCGCGGAACGCTCACCGTTCCTCAACCAGGTGGAAGAATTCTCCACTTGCCTGCTGTCCGGCCGTCCGTTTCCCTTCCCACCCGCACACGACCTGCACATCATGGACCTGGTCCTGCAGGCGCAACGCCAGGCCAGGCCGGAGCTGGACCATGCCGCTTAGCCCCTATGCCTGCACCAATTGCGGCACCTGGCAGAAGTATTTCGCCGTGCCGCCGAACTGCCCGATCTGCTCGGACGTGCGCAACGACCTGCCGCCCGATGGCTGGGAGTTCGTCACCCCTGCTGAGCTTGCACCTAAGCTGGAACATCACTGGCGCGAGGTCATGCCCGGCCTGTGGGAGTTTTGGTCCACGCCGCGCTTCGGGCTGGACGGGCACGGCTGGCTGCTGACCTACCCTGACGGCAACGTCGCGTTCGAAGCAGCGCCCTATTACAGCCCGGAACAACTCGCCAAGATCGAGGCGCTCGGCGGCATCCGCTTCCTTGGCGCCTCCCACCCGCACGGCTACGGCGCGCTGTATCAGTTGCAGGACCATTTCCAGCCCGACCTGCTGATCCAGAAGGAGGATCTGGAATGGACCAAGGCGATGCACGTCACACTGCCTTATGACGAGGTGTTCGAGATTAGGCCGGGCCTAACCCTCTATCACATCGGCGGCCACTATGCGGGCCAGTCCATCCTGTATGACCGGGAACGGCGGGCCGTGTTCGCAGGGGATTCGCTGAAAGTGGATTTCGATGCGGACGGCTCGGCGCAGCGCATCTCCTGCCACAAGGCCTATCATAAGCAGATCCCGCTCTCCCGTGACGAAGCGCGGCGGTATCGTTCGGTCTATGAAAAACTGGATTTCACCTCCGTGTTCACGCCGTTCGAATATGCCATGAATACCAGCACGAAGGCGGCGCTGGCCTTGTTCGACGAGGTGATCGCCGGGCCGCCGTTCACCCGGCCGATCCCGATCCTGCGATGACCCAGCACTTCCTGCCGCAAGACATTCCCGATGCCGCCGCGGCCTACATCGACTCGATGCCGCCGGGCCGGGTGGAGCTGTTCAGCCTCGCCCCGCTCGACCGCACCGGGGTTGCCTGCTGGAATGCGATCTTCCTGAACCAGGACGGCACGCGCTTCCATGGCGTCACCCCGCATGGCGTCGGATACGGCACCACCGATGCGGAGGCGATCATCGGCACCACGGGCGAGCTCGCCGAAGCGGTGCACTCCGCTGGCGCGATCGCCCGCTTTCCCCGCCGCACCGGCAGCTATGCCGAATTGAAGGCCGATCTCGGCGCGCGTGGGATCGCCGATCCGCTGGCCTTGTGCCTGGAAGCCGGCAGCCCGGTGGACCATGACACGGTCATGGAGTGGGTGCCCGCGCAACGCTGGCCCAGCGGTGAGACGGTGCTGGTGCCCACCGAAATTGCGGGCTGTTCGGTCGGCGATTTCACGCCCGGCTACGTGCCGTTCACCACGCCGATCACCAATGGGCTGGGCGCCGGGCCGACCCTGGATTTCGCGATCGGTCACGGCATCTGCGAGCTGCTGCAGCGGGACGGCAACGGGATCGGGTTCCGCGCCATGGACCGCGGCATCGTGCTCGATCTGGGCGATGGGCCCGCGGATCCGCGCACACGCGCGCTGCTGGAGCGGCTCAAGGCGCTCGGCATCGAGGTGCTGCCGAAATTCGCCTCCGACGAGTTCGGCGTCGCCGGCGTTTACTGCGTCGGCGGCGAGCAAGACGGGCAGGCGCCGTTCCCCATCATGGTCACCGCCGCTGGGGAGGCCGCCTCGGTGGACCGCGAGCAGGCGCTGCGCAAGGCACTGTTCGAATTTGCCGCGGCGCGCGTGCGGAAAATGTTCAGCCACGCGCCGCTATCAGCCATCGCGCACATCGCCCCGCCCGGCTACCTGGAACGGTTCCGCGGCTACCACTCGCTCGCCGGCGAGGAGAGCCGGGCGTTGCGCGAGATGATGGCCTGGTGCCGCGCCGACGGCCCCACCTTGCGCGGCTACCTCGCCGACACGGTGCTGTCGCGGCGCGAAACCAAGCGCTTCGATGAGCTGCCAACGTGGGATGGCCCGCTCTCGGGCACCCCCCTGGTCAGCGAGCTTGCCCGGCGCTTCGCCGCTGAGGACATGGAAATCCTGTTCGTCGATTTCTCGCCGCCGGGTGCGCGCGACGTGCACGTGGTGAAAGCCATCGTCCCAGGGCTCGAGGTCGAGACGATGAGCTATCACCGCATCGGCGAACGCGGCGTGCGCAAACTGATGCAGCGCGGCTCCCCCTTGGTGGGCTTAGGCGAGCCGCCACCCGGTGCGGCGCCCGTGCGCTTGCCCGCGGGGGCGGCGGAGCGGCTTGGCGGACCGGCGTGGCTGGACGTTGGCGAAGTGGACCGGATCGTCGGCCGGCTTTACCCTTTGTACCGCGAACCTGAAGTGCACAGCGCCCCGATCGCCCTCGAGAGGAACGGATGAGACTGCGTTTTGCTTTCAATACGAACGGCGCGGCCAATCACCGGCTGGACGATGCGCTGACTTTGATCGCGGAGGCCGGGTATGACGGCGTGGCGCTCACGCTCGACATCCATCACCTCGACCCGTACGATCCCGACTTCCTGCTTAACGTCAGGCATTTCGCCAAGCGGCTGCTGGCACTCAATCTCGGCTGCGTGGTGGAGACGGGTGCGCGATTCCTGCTCGACCCGCGCGCCAAGCACGAACCGACCCTGCTCAGCCCCGACCCGGACGGCCGCGCCCGGCGCATCGACTTCCTGACCCGCGCGCTGACCGTGGTGGCGGAAACCGGCGGCGAGGCGATGAGCTTCTGGGCCGGCGTGCCGAAGCCCGGCGTGACGAAGGACCAAGCGCGCGGCTGGCTGATCGAGGGTGTTACCGAAATCGTGCGCATCGCCGAAGCCATGGGCGTCACCGCCGCGCTGGAGCCGGAGCCCGGCATGCTGATCGAGACCGTGGATGACTGGAAAGCGCTCGGCCTGCCGGGGTTGAAGCTGGCGCTGGACACCGGGCACTGCCTGGTCACCGGGGAACGTGACCCGGCGGCCGCGGTGCGCGAATTCGCGGCCGAGTTGGGCACGGTGACGATCGAGGACATGAAGCGCGGCGCGCATGTCCACCTGCCGTTCGGCGAAGGCGACATGGATGTGCGATCGGTGCTGGCGGCGCTGCAGGAAATCGAATTCGCCAAGCTGATCTGCGTCGAGCTGTCGCGTGAGAGCCACCGCGCTGACGTGATGATCCCCGCGTCGCTGGCCGCGCTTCGGGCGGCGCTGTAGGCTTTCCCTGGGATCACCTCGCAGCTGGCCCCTCACCCCGGCCCTCTCCCGCAGGGAGAGGGAGAAGAAAGACCGCTGAATGCGTATCTGCTTCGTCTCCCGCCGCTTCTTTCCCGCCATTTCCGGCATGAGCGTCTATGCGCTGAACCTGCTGCGGGAGTTGGTGGCGGCGGGGCATGACGTGACCATGATCAGCCAGTATCGCGGCGATCCGCTGGGCATCCGCGTCTATGGTGGCGGGCCGCCGCCGCCCGTATCCGGCGTCAAGGTGATCGGGCTGGAGCAGGTCGGCGAGCAGGACGGCGGCGATTTCGAGACCGATGTCGCCAATATGAAGGCCGCGATCCTCGCCGAGCACGTGCGCAAGCCGTTCGACATCCTGCACGCGCAATACGGCTATCCGTGCGGCTGGGCGGTGCTGGAAGCGTCGCGAGAAACCGGCGTTCCGAACGTGGTCTCGATCCAGGGCGGCGATGGCCATTGGGTGGGGTCCTGCTGCGAGACGCACCGGGTTGCGATGGTGCGCGTGCTGGACCATGCCGGCGCGGTGCTGATCGGCTGCCAGTCCTTTGCGGAGGAAGTGATCCACCGCCTCGGCACCGACCCGGCGCGCTTCACCATCGTTCCTGGCGCTGTGGACGTGTCGCGTTTCACCCCAGGGCCGCGTCCGCCCGGCGGCGTGCCGGTGATGCTGTATCATGGCCGGGTGGACGTGCGGAAAGGCGTGCTCGACATGCTGGACGCGCTGGCCCCGTTGGCAGCGGAGGGCGTGCCGTTCCAACTGCTGATCTCCGGCATCGGCCCGACCTATGATGAAACCGCGGCGCGCATCGAGGCACTCGGCCTGGGCGGTCACGCGGTGATGACCGGCTATGTGGATTATGACGACGTTCCCCAGGTTTATCGCCGGGCGGACATCTTCGTCTCGCCGACCTATGCCGAGGGCTTCTCCAATACCATCCTCGAAGCCATGGCGAGTGGGCTGGCCGTCGTGTCGTGCCGCTCGGTCGGCGTGGTGGACTGCATCCGGGATGGCGAGAACGGCTTGCTGACCGACCCGGGTGACGTTCCGGCACTGACGGGGGCGCTCCGCCGCATCCTGACCCAGCCGGACGAACGGGCGCGGCTGGCGGCCGCCGGCCTGGAGGAATGCCGCCGGGTCTATTCGTGGCAGGCGGTCGGGCGGCAGATCATGCAGGTCTATGCGGGCCTTGCCGGCACACGGCCGGACCGGGATTGGCCGGTGGCGCTGCCGTCCTCGCCGTGCCGGTTCCGCGCCGAACCGCATCTGCTGTAGCCATGCCGACTGCGTTGTTCGTGTCGCCCCATCTGGACGACGTCGCATTCTCCTGCGGCGGCATCGCGGCATTGCTGGCCGATGCCGGGTGGCAGACCGTGCTGGCGACGGTGTTCACCCGCTCCGTCGTGCCGGCCACCGGGTTCGCGTTGGCCTGCCAGTTGGACAAGGGCCTGCCGCCAGACGCCGATTATATGGCGATCCGCCGCACCGAAGACCGCGCGGCGGCGGACATCCTGCAGATTACGACAGTACGCTGGCTGCACCTGCTGGAAGCGCCGCACCGTGGCTATGAGGCCCCGCCGGAGCTGTTCGGGGCCTTGCATCCGCGCGATGGCGTGGGAAGGCAGGTTGCCGACAAGCTGGCGGCGCTTGCGGCGGAGTTCTCGCCCGACCTGGTGTTCGTCCCGCAAGGCCTGGGCAACCATGTTGACCACCAGGTCGTCATTTCGGCCGCCATCGCCAGTTTTCCGCCGGCGCGCACGGCGTTCTACCGCGACACACCCTATGCCATCCGCCAGCCCGGCGCCGCCCCGGCGCGAGCAGTGCCGCAAGGCGAGGCGGAGATCGTGCCGATCACAGGCGCGCTGGATCGCAAGATCGCGGCAGCGCAAGCCTACGCATCGCAGATCGGGTTCCAGTTCGGCGGCGCAGCGCCGCTTGCCGAGGCCCTGCGGGCGTTCGCCGTGCGCGAGGGCGACGGGGTTGCGGCGGAACGATTGCTGGGCTGCCGGGTTGGACCGCTGCTATCTGCCCAAACTCGCGCTGCCTAGACTCGCGCTGCGTTTCCCTAAACGCCCCAGCAATGCTATCGCCCGGCCATGCACTGGCCACAATGTGAGGCGATTTTCTTCATGGGCGGCCCGTATCGCCTGGCCGGCTGTGTTCTCAGATTAGGTGCCCATGACTAGCCAGTTCGCCCACTCCCTCCCGGATCACGGCCAGCTTCGCATGCCACGCGGGCGGCGCATCCTTCGCCAGTTGAGCTTCGCCGTGCCGGCGGTGGCGCTGCCCTGCCTGGGCACGTGGCTGGCGGCCGGCCTGACGGTTGGCACCGGCGGCCTGTTGCGGCCGGTGCTGCTCGGGCTGCTGTTCGCGAACCTGCTGTTCACCGCATTGACCGGCTGGCCCGGCGTGCTCGGCGGGCTGGCTCGTTTGTTCCGCATGCGGACGCTTGCCCCGGCGCGCCCGGCCGGCACCAGCCGCACGGCCATTTTGTTCCCGGTCTATAACGAAGACCCGCGCGCCGTGTTCACCGCCGTGGAGGTGATGGCGCAAGCGCTGATCGATCACGGAATCGAGCGAACCGACATTTTCGTGCTGAGCGATACCCGTGACGATGCGATCGCCGCGGAGGAGCAGGCCGAATATGCGCGGCTGGAGGTCTTGTTCGGCCGGCGGGTGCATTACCGCCGCCGCACCGTCAATGTGCGCCGCAAGGCCGGCAACATCGCCGATTTCTGCACCCGGTGGTCCGCCGAGTACGACTACATGCTGGTGCTCGACGCCGACAGCCTGATGAGTGCTGCGTCCGTGTCGGACCTGATCGGGCTGATGGATGCCAACCCGCGCGCCGGGCTTATCCAGTCCGTTCCCTACGCTGTCGGGCGGGAAACGCTGTTCGCTCGCATCCAGCAATTCGCCGCCCGGCTGTACACGCCGCTGCTGGTGGAAGGCCTGGCGTTCTGGCAGCAGGGCGACAGCAATTACTGGGGCCACAACGCGATCATCCGCATCGCCCCGTTCATGTCGCATTGCGAGCTGCCGATCCTGCCGGGCCGCGAACCGTTCGGCGGCGAGATCCTGTGCCATGACGTGGTCGAAGGCGCGCTGATGCGCCGCGCCGGGTGGGAGGTGTGGATGCACCCGACGCTGACCGAAAGCTATGAGGCGTTGCCGGCCAACATCATCGACTTCGCCCAGCGCGAGCGCCGCTGGTGCCAAGGCAACCTGCAGCATCTGGGCGTGCTGCCCACACGCGGGCTGCGGCTGGTCGGCCGCTACCACCTGGCGCTGGGAGTGCTGAACTACCTGTCCGGGCCGCTGCTGGCCGCATTCGTCGTGTTCGGGCTGCTGGATGGCTTGCTCGGCGGCGGCTTCATCCAGCATCTGCTGTGCACGCCGGGTGTGGAGCGGCAGGGCTTCATCGCGCTCAGCGTCTTCATGCTGTATGGCGCCAAACTGTCCAGCCTGACCGCCGCGCTGTGGGATGACGCGACGGCGGCGAAGTTCGGCGGCCGGGCGCGCCTGCTGGCGAGTGCGGCGCTTGAACAGACGGCCGCCATGGTGACCGCGCCCGTGCTGCTGCTGTTCTACACGCGCTTCATCATCATGATGGTGCTGGGCCGCACCGTTCAGTGGGACGCCCAGCCGCGCGATGACCGCGGCGTGTCCTGGTCCGAAGGTGCGCAGCGCATGCGGCTGCCGGCAGTGACGGGGCTGGTCTGGCTGGCCATCGCCAGCGGCATAGGCGGCGCGGTGCTGCACTGGTCCGAAACGCTGATCCCCGGCCTATTGCTGGCAGCACCCTTCGCCGTCTGGACCAGCTATGCCGGCTTGGGGCTGCTGGCGCAGCGCTGGGGCCTGTTCCTGACCGAGGACGAAGTGGCACCGAGCGGCATCTTGCGCGCGTTCAACCGGGCGATGGCACGCAAGGGCGTGGCGCCCGCCGCGCCGCCGCTGGCGGTGCCGCAATTCGCCTATGCCAAGGGTGAAGCCAACTGAGGCTGCCGAGCCTCGCCCGGCCGCGGATGTTTGGCGGCCCCGGCCCGGAGCCGCCGCCGGGTCACCGCTTCGCCGTGCATCCCTCGCGCCTGTTCGACACTGCGAAAACACGCCAACTGGTGTCGCTCTTCGCCACGCCGCGGACCGCGCGCGATGCAGAGTGGGCGGAGCGGTTCTATCTGGCGGCCTGGAACGCCTCGCTCGCAATCGGTGACCCGGCGGTGGTGACCGGGCCGGACGGCTTTCCGTATTTGCGGCTGAATGTCCCAGGCGCTGCGGCGTTCAAGCCCACCGCGCTGGCCAACACTGCCAAGCTCTGCCTCGAACGCGCCACCGGCGCCGCGCTGTACGCCGGGCCGGACGCCCCGGTGGAGGCTGCCGAGTTCGTCATTCCGCCCGGCACGATAGACAGCCTGATGCGCTACGATCGCTGGCAAGGCGACCCTGAAGACGAGGGCGGTGGAGGCGACGGCAGCCTCCGCACCGTCACCGTCGGCCCCGGCGACCGGCAGGTGCTGATGGGCTCGCCCTCTGCCGAGTTCCTGCCGCCCTACACGGCGCTGGCCTTGCTACGGCACCTCCGCGGCGTGTGGGGCCTTGCGGAGCCCCGGGTCGGCCTGATCGTGGACGCGCAACTGCGCCCCTCCCGCAACCTGGTGATTGGCCGCACCCTGGCCGACTTTCCCGGACCGGACGCAGCGGCAGCCGCCTGCCGCCGCTTGTCGTGGTTTTTGCCACCCGGCCGCTCCATCATGCTGGCCCCGGCGTTCTGGCGGGTGGAGGACATGACGCCGCTGCTTTCGCTCTCGGCGGGCGTGCTGTAGCCGCTGCGCACGACCCGTGCCGAATCGCGGCACCCGCATCGTTGATGCGAGCTACGCCCCCCAGACTGGGGTCAGCCACTCCCGGTGGTCGTTTGTCTGACCGCGCACGACCGCGAAATACCGCTCCTGCAAGCGCCGGGTCAGCGGGCCCGGGGCGCCCGTGCCGACGGGCAGGCGATCGACCGACAGGATGGGCTGGATCTCGTAGCCGGAGCCGCAGAAGAACGCTTCGTCCGCGGCATACACCTCGGTCCGGTCGATCGACCGCTCGTTGGTCGAAAATGTCGTCAGCTCCTGCAGCAGCTCCATGACCGTTGCACGGGTGACGCTTTCCAGGATCGAGCTTGTGACGCTGGGCGTGACCGGCCGGCCCTGGCGAATCATGAAAAAGCATGAGCCGGGAGATTCGGAGATGTGGCCGGAATTGGTCAGGATCAGCACGTTGTCGTAGCCGTCCTGCTTGCCTTGCAGGCCGGCCAGGCGGCCGTTCACGTAGTTGGACGTGGCCTTCACCCGCGCGGGCATGCTGGTGTCGGGAATGCGTTGCCAATTGGACACCGCGACGTTGACGCCGGTCTGCACCTGCGGGTTGGGCGCGCGCGCCAGGGCGGCGACCATCCAGCCGATCGGGCCTGTCGCCATCATCTCGCCATCGCCATCGACCCAGACCAGCGGGCGGATGTGCACGTCCCCCCGCAGCTCGTTGGCGCGCACGACGTCCTTGATCGCCTGCTCGACCATCTCGCTGGTCAGCGTGTGCTCGTAGCGCATGACGCGCATGGAGTATTGCAGCCGGTCGAGGTGTTCCTTCAGCCGGAACAGGTACATCTCGCCATGGTCGGCGTTCCAGTAGCCGCGGATGCCTTCGAAAACGCCAGCCCCGTATTTCAGGCCCGGCGTCAGCACGTGGACCTTGGCGTCCTCATAGGGAACGATCTTGCCGTTGAACGACAGGAAGCGGGGCGCGGCCATGTGGACGATCCTTTTGGAGTGCCGCGCGATCGTGGCGCACGGCAGGATAGTTGCATAGTCTGGCGTACGCTCCCCGCTTAGGACCTTGCCATGCGCATCGCCGCGATCCTGTTCGCCCTCGGACTGGTCCTGCCGCCGGCTGCGGTGAATAGCTGCAAAGGATGGACCTAACCACCGGGTGCGGCTTTCTGCTGCGGCCAGAGTTGAACCCGAAGGAAGCCACAACAATGGTCAAAGTCTCCAAACGCCTCGGCGAGTTCCGGCCCTCCCCTACCGCCGTCATGGGCTCCCTGGTGCGCCGCTTGCGGGCCGAGGGCCGCGACGTGATCGGCCTGGTCGGCGGAGAGCCGGATTTCACCGCCCCTGAGAACGTGAAGGCCGCGGGCATCCGCGCAATCGAAGCCGGTCAGACGCGTTACACCGATAGCGAGGGCACGCTTGCGGTGCGGCAGGCGATCTCGGCCAAGTTCAAGCGCGATAACGGGCTGGACTACCCGCCGGACCAGATCGTGATGACCAACGGCACCAAGCCGCTGCTGCACGCGGCCATGCTGGCGATGACCGACCCGGGCGACGAGGTGCTGATCCCCGCGCCCCACTGGGTGTCCCACCCCGACATCGCGCGCATCGCGGGCGCTACGCCGGTGGCGCTGCCTTGCCCGCCCGAAACGGGGTTCCGCTTGTCGCCCGAGGCGCTGGACGCCGCGATCACGCCAAGCACCCGCGTGCTGCTGATCAATAGCCCGAACAACCCGACCGGCACCGCCTACACAGCCGAGGAGTTTCAAGGCCTGATCGACGTGCTGAAACGACACCCGGCGGTCTGGGTGCTGACCGACGAGATCTACGAGCACATCAGCTTCGACGGCACGCCGCCCTCCTTCGCGGCCGTGGACCCGGCGTTCAACGAACGCGTCGTCACTATCAACGGGCTGTCCAAGGGCTACGTCATGATGGGCTGGCGCGTCGGCTTCGCGGGCGGGCCGAAACCCATCATGGCGGCGATCCGCGGGCTGATCGGGCAACTCGCCGGGTCACCGAACGCAATCTCCCAGGCGGGAGCGATCGAGGCGCTGAACGGCGACCAGAGCTACATCCAGCGCAATGCCGCGGTATTCCAGCAGCGGCGGGACATCGCGTTGCAAGCGCTGCAGCAAATGCCCGGCCTGCGCTGCCACAAGCCGGAGGGCGCGTTCTACCTGTTCGCCGACTGCTCCGGCACGATCGGGCGCACCTTGCCGGATGGCCAGGTGATCGAAACCGACGAGGATTTCGTGCGCGGCGCGATCGAACACGCCGGCGTGGCGCTGATGCCCGGTAGCGCATTCGGACTTTCACCGTTCTTCAGACTATCCTACGCGCTGGACACCGACCAATTGCGCATCGCGATGGAACGGCTGCGGCGTTTCTGCAACCAACTGTAAGCGCGGATAAAACCTGCCGTCAGTAGATCGTCCCGCCGACCCGGATGGAGTTGCTGCTGATCAAGGCGGCAACCGTCGTCTTGATACCGCTCAGCATCGCAATCTCCTGCCCAGTCCCGCCTTTGCCCGACGGGTCGATATTTAGCTCGGTTCCGGCGGATGACACCGTTGATGTGATGTATTTGGCGAAGTCGGCGCTGGTGACCACGGCGCCGAGCGCCTTGATGGCCGCAGTCAGATCGAGCAGGTCGCTGTTCTTGGTGGTGAAGCCGGTAATGGTGTCCACGCCTTGGCCGGCGGCGTTCAGAAAGAAGACATCGTGCCCCGACCCGCCGTTCAGCGTGTTGTTGCCGGCGCCGGCCGAGAGGATGTTGCCGGTGCCGGTCACGGTGATTGTGCTGTTGCCGGCGCCGGTCGTGATGGTGTCGCTCCCGGAGCCACCCCTGATGACCGAGTTCCCCGCGCCGACGGTGACAACGTTGCCAACGCCGCCCAGCGTGATCTTATCGTTGCCGGCGCCCAGACTTACCTTCGTTCCGCCGGCCGCTTCGGTGACGTTCACATCACCGGCGCCGGTGGAGACGAAGCTGTTGCCGTTTCCTGTGGCAGACAGGGTCGTCACTTGTCCGGTCGGCGTGGCGCCGACGGAAACGGTGGACTGGCCGGACCCGGCGTTCACCACGCTCGCGCCGTTGCCAAGCCTGATGTGGTTGTAACGGCCGCCCAGGGTGACGACCTGGTTGCCGTTGCCGAGGGACACCGTCGTGCTACCGGTCGGCTCGGTGACCGACACATTTCCGGGACCTGTCGATTTGAAAATGTTGAAATAGCCGGACGCGGATATCGTGGTGATGCCGGCCGGAGTCGAGCCGATCGTGACGCTGGCGTCACCGGTGCCTGCGTTGATGACGCTGGTCCCGCTGCCGAGCGTGATTGTATTGTATTGACCGCCGAGATTGATCGTCTGGTTGCCGTCGCCGAGCGAGATAGTCGTTCCGCCGCCAGGGTCACTCACGGTCATATTGCCCGGCGCGGTCGCGGTGAAGCTGTTGTTCGATCCGCTGGCGGTCAGCAACGTCGTTCCGCCACCGGCAGTCCCGCCGACGAGCACGGTGTTGTAGCTATCACCCGCGTTGATGATGCTATTGCCGGTGCCGGTCGTGACGTCGTTCCAGTCGCCGATCGTGGTGATCGTGTCGTTCCCGTTGCCGGTCTCGATCGTGTTCTCAGACCCTTCCAAAGTTCCGGCAGCGCCGGTGAGCTGGACTGATTGGTTGCCATTGCCGAGTGCCACCGTGCCGGCATACCCGGTCCCGGTGACGGTATAGGTCCCATCGCCGCGGCTGATCGTGTCGCCAGCCCCAATCAGGACCAGCCCGGCGGGGATGGTGTTGGCGGTGGCAAACACCTGGACCCAGTTCACCAGCAGCTGTCCGGTTTCGCCGGTTGCGGCGCCGGACCAGCTACCCGCCGTGCCGACTGCCAGGTCCAGCAGCATGTACATGGGCGTATCCATGTCCGCGGGCGTCGGGATTGAACCTACGTCGTTGCCGTCAAGATAGTAGGTGATGGTGGTCGGTTCCCAATCGACCCCATAGGTATGGAAGCCGGTGGACGTATTCGGGCCCTGAACGGCGAGCGTCGTATAGTTGGCCGGGGTCGAATGGGCAGACAGGTAGATCGTGTTCGGATCGTTGCCGAGCACCTCGGGGCTGTCGATCTCCGTCCCGTCATGGTTGAGCGGCAACAGCCAGAAGGCCGGCCACATGCCCGCGCCCGCCGGGAGTTCGGCGTTGATCTCGAAGTAGCCGTAGGTCTGGGCAAAGCTGGCCGCAGTGGTCAGGCCGCCCGAGGTGTATGATGCGCCGGGCAACGCCGATGTCGGCGCCGCCGTGATATCGAGGGCGCCATTGGTATCGCTGAACGGGGTGCCTGGCCCGGACGCTGTGACGAAAGAACTCGCCCAGCTCGGGGTATTGAAAGCCGCGCCGATGTATTGCCATGTCGTGCCCACGCCATTGGCCGACGCGCTGAGCGATGCGAACTGGTCATTGAACGTCTGCGTCAGCCCGGCGGTCGTTAAAGGCAGCGCGAAATCGGCGGCGGTAAACTGCGCGACGGTCTGGTTCTGGAACGTCACCGACCGGCCGTTGCCCAGGTTAAGCACCACGTTGGCGCCGACCTGGGACATAGCAGCTTTGACAGCCAGGAAGCCGGCGTCGAACTGGCTGGCGTTGTTCAACTCGACGATGTCGGACCCGTGGATGAAGTTCTGAATCGCGGCGCTGCCACCATTTGTGCCGATGACGAAACGGTCTTGCCCGGTGGACGCACCGACCATGAGGTCGTCGCCGCTACCCCCGACGATGGTTTGTGCGTAGCCGGCCTCCGCCACGAGGATGTCATTGAGATTGTTGCCGGTCAGCGTGGCGGGACCGCTCGTCTCACCGACGGTGAAACCGGCCGGCAGGGTGAGATTGCCCCAATAGCCGATGATCGTGTCGATATTGTCGGTCGCGCCAGCGATCGCGGTGTCGTCGGAACCAACGTAGAAGATATTGTTGCTCTTACCGCCGCCGCCGATCATCGTATCGCGGCCATCGCCAGAAAACTGAGTGTTTACTCCACTCTTACCCGTGACTTTGATCCCGGGCGTCATCTTGGGCCATGCCGAATAGCTGCCGGGGCCGTAGTTCCACGTCACGCCACCGATGGTCACCGGGCCAACATTCACGGTCTAAGTTCTCCTAAAATACCGCAAGGGCGTCGCCGATCACTCCATAACTTGTCTATATTGGGACAAAGATAGAGTAGGTTGATCATCAGAACCTTCGTTTCTCCTCCAACGCTTAATGCTATTGCAAGGCGATGGCAATTTGAACTGGGACCGTTACGACCCGGCGGCTGAAGCGGCGGATCTGCCGATCACGGACCGAACGAAGCCGCTCTCTCGCAGGAGCGTTCCACCCACCGGGAACGGTCCGGACGAGCGGACCAGACCACACGATCGTACCGTTGCCAATTTTCCCGGGGGTTCAAAGCCGGGCGCGATTGGTCACAACGGCGTTGCCGCCCCATATTACCGTTGCTCGGCCCCTCAATCGGCCGCAGAGCACAGCAATCAGGAATGGTCGTAGCCAACGATGCGTGACAACACCGTCATAACGCCCCGCGGGCAGGTCGAGCTGAAGACAGAGCGGCCGAAGCTGCACAAGGTCATGCTTGTCAACGACGATTTCACCCCGCGCGATTTCGTCGTCCGCGTGCTGCGCGCCGAGTTCAGCCTGGGGGAGGAGCAAGCCCGGCGGGTGATGATGACGGCCCATCAGCGCGGTGTCTGCGTGGTGGGCGTGTTCACCAAGGATGTGGCCGAAACCAAAGCCACCAACGCCACCGACCTCGCCCGCAAGGAAGGCTACCCGCTGCTGTTCACGACCGAACCGGAGGAGTAGCCAGGGACCGGGAGGGTCCTTGGCCATGAACGAACAAGAATGGGCCGCCGAATGGCTTTCGGCGTTCAGCCGCGCCCTGGAAGCGAACGAGGCCGGCGTGGTTGCGGCACTGTTCCAGGAGGATTGCCACTGGCGTGACATCCTCGCGCTCACCTGGCAGATCAAGACCGTCTCCGGCCCGGCCGCCGTCACTGCCATGCTGCAGGCGGCTCTGCCCTCGGCGCAGTTGCGCGGGGTGGGCCTTGCGCCCGGCCGCACGCCGCCCCGCCGGGTGACACGCGCCGGCGTGGAGGTGATCGAAGCACTGTTCGCGTTTGAGGCCGTGTCCGGCCCCGGCAGCGGCGTGGTGCGTCTTACGCCCGGCGGGGCTGCCCCGCTCGCCTGGACGATCGTCACCACCCTGGACGCGCTCGCTGCCGCACCCGGCGGTGAACAGGCTGACCCATACGCGCGGGAGTTCGGCGTCGAGAACTGGCTGGACCGGCGGCAGAAGGCGCTGCGGTATGAGGACCGTGAGCCGGACGTCCTCGTCATCGGCGCCGGGCAGGCGGGCTTGTCGATCGCGGCGCGGCTCGGCCAGTCCGGCATCGACACGCTGGTGGTGGACCGGCACCAGCGCGTCGGCGACAACTGGCGCCGCCGCTATCACGCGCTGACCCTGCACAACGAGGTGCACGTCAACCACCTGCCATACATGCCGTTCCCGTCCACCTGGCCGGTCTTTATCCCCAAGGACAAGCTCGCCAACTGGTTCGAAGCCTATGCCGAGGCCATGGAGCTGAATGTCTGGACAGGAACAGACCTGGCGGCCGGGGAATACGATGAAGCCGCCGGGTGCTGGAGCGTGGTGCTGCGGCGAGACGGGCAGGAGCGCACCATGCGCCCGCGTCACCTGGTGTTCGCCACCGGCGTCAGCAGCATCCCGGTCATGCCGAGCCTGCCGGGGCTGAACACGTTCAGGGGCGCCGTGATGCACTCCGGCGCCTACACGCACGGGGCAGACTGGGCCGGGCAGCCTGCCTTGGTGCTCGGCACGGGCAATAGCGGCCATGACGTCGCGCAGGATCTGCACGCGAGCGGTGCGGATGTCACCATCATCCAGCGCAGCCCGACCTACATCGTCAGCCTGAAGGAAGCGCAATCGGTTTACGCGATCTACAAGGAAGGGCCGCCGACCGAAGACTGCGACCTGCTGGCGACCGCGACGCCGTATCCGGTGCTGGTGAAGGCCTATCAGCTCTCCACGGCGGCGTCGCGCAGGGCCGACCAGCCGCTGCTCGATGGCCTGGCGGCACGCGGGTTCCAGCTGGATTTCGGCGAAGATGAGACCGGGTTCCAGATGAAATATTTGCGGCGCGGCGGCGGCTACTACTTCAACATCGGCTGCGCCGACCTGATCGCCGATGGCAGCATCAAGCTGCTGCAATACAGCGCGATCGAGCGTTTCGTAGAGGATGGCGTGCGCCTGGCAGACGGCCGTCTCGTACCGGCCAGGCTGCTGGTGCTGGCGACCGGATACAAGAACCAGCAGGACGTGGTTAGGAGTATCCTGGGCAATGCAGTGGCGGACCGGATCGGGCCGGTCTGGGGCTTCGATGAGGGTGGGGAACTACGCAACATGTGGCGGCCGACCAAGCAGCCCGGCCTGTGGTTCACCGCCGGCAGCCTGGCGCAATGCCGTATCTACTCGAAGTATCTGGCCCTACAGATCGCCCGATCGCTGCTTTAGCCGGCGGCGGACCGGAGCAGCCTGGCAACGTTCCTGATCGTTGCCAGGATCCCCCAGGATTCAAACCGCCTCGAACAACTCCTGCCCCAGATACCGGCCCGGAGTCACGCCGCCGGGGCAGGCGAACAGGCCGCCGCCGACATGTGTGACGAACTGGTTCAGCATGTCGAATTTGGACATCCGGTCAAAGATCTTGATGAAACCCGTCGCCGGGTCCCGCTGATAGCAGATGAACAGCAGCCCGGCATCCAGCTCCATCGCGTGGCGCCACGGCGGCCAGCGTTCCGCAACCATGCTGACGCCGTTGTCGTAGCTGTAGCCGCGCCGCAGGATCTGTGCGCCGTCATTGCTCGCCGGCGCCGCCAGACGCATATGCGCGTTCTCGGCAATCAGCGGGTTGCCGTCCTCGTCGTTCGCGTCGAAATCGGCCGGTTCGAACTCGCGGGTGCCGCCGATCGGGGCGCCGGAGGCTTTGTGCCGGCCCACAGTCTGTTCCTGGAACGCGAGCTTCATACGGTCCCAGTGTTCCAGTGCGATGCGGATCGGGCGGGCCACCACGTAGGACCCGCCTTTCATCCAGGCGCCGCCCTCATCGCCAACCCACACGTACCGGTCGAGCGCTTTCGGATCCGTGGCGGCCACGTTGGCGGTTCCATCCTTGAAGCCCATCAGGTTGCGTGGCGTCTTGTCCGGGTCGAACCCGGCGAGGAACCCGGTCTGCGCCCAGCGCACCGTCGCCACGCCATCGGCCAGGCGCATAAGTTGCCGGACCGCGTGCATCGTCGCTTGCGGGTCGTCGCCGCAGGCCTGCACCGACAGGTCGCCGCCCGTGCGTTCCGGCACCAACTGGTCACCCACGAACTTGGGGAGATCGACGAATGCTGCGGGGCGGTGCTGCGCAAGGCCGAACCGGTCCTCGCTGAACAGGCCTGGTCCGAACCCGAAGGTCAGTGTCAGCCGGCTAGGCGGCAGGCCCAACACGTCGCCTGAATCTGGTTGCGCCTGATCGGCCGGGTTCTCCCCCAGCGTCTGGCCTTGGGTGAGCTTCGCGGCAGCGTCCGTCCAGGCGCGCATCAGCGCTGCCACGTCGCCCACGGTCGCGGTGACGATGTCGAAGGCCGCGAAATAGGTATGGCCTTGCATCGGGGTCACGATACCGTTCTGGTGTTCGCCAAAGAACGGCAGCACGCGGTCCTGCGGCAGAGACGCCGTTTTGGTCAGCGGCGGGGCATCCCCCGCGGAGGCCCGGCCGGCGCCGATCGCCCCCGCGAGCCCGACTGCGGCGCCGAGCAGGCCTCGCCGGGTCGCGAAAGGGCAGCCGCTCACCGGCCGCCCCGCATCAGCGTGTTCACGTCGTCCATCACGTAGTAGAAACCCTTGTTGTCAGGCGTCATCGCGATCCCGAACAGGTCGCCATTGCCGGGTGGCGACTGCGCCTGGTCATTGTTGATCCATTGGGCATAGATCTGCTTGCCCGCCGCCGGGTCGATCTCCACCAGGCGGCCGTCCTTGCCGTTGCAGACCAGCAGATGGCCCTCGGGGGACCACACCATGGCCAGCGGCCACGACAGCAGACCGTCCCGCGTGACCACGGTGCCGGTGCCGCCGCTATCGGTCCGCTTCACCGCGTTCGGGATGGCGGTGATGACGTTGTCGAGCCCGTCCGTGACATACAGCGTCTCGTCGGCGCCCAGCGCCAGCCCGGTCGGCCCGAGCAGGAAGTTGTCGTAATCGGCGCGGTGGGCGAAGCCGTTGGCCACTACGGTCTGGCTGACCAGGACGGGCGGCTTGCCCTCGGGGATCTGCAGTTCCAGCCGCAGAACCGTGGCGTTGTGCAGGATGACGGGCCCGCCGGTCTTAGGGTCCAGCTTCCTCGGCCCCGGCAGGTCGAAGCCGGCCATGCTGATGAACAGCGTCGCCGTGGAGCCATTGTCGATCATGGCAATGTTGCCCCAAGGGTCGTCGATGGTCGGCCCCGACCAGACCGCCGCCAGCTTGCCGTTCGGGTCGAGCACGAGCATGCAGCCTGGTCCCTTGGTCGCTGTGGTGCCATCCGTGCTCGGCGTGCTGCCGACGATCACCCAGCCGGTCTTGAGCATCACCAT
>CAZZVB010000007.1:0-46079 GCA_964657445.1 uncultured Burkholderiaceae bacterium
CGGTCGCTATATTTCGCGGCGGTCGCCGGGTCGGCCATCTTGCGCAGGATGGACGGCGTGTGATCGTTCAACGCCAGCAGATGCACCCGCCCGGCCTCGATATCCGCGATGGCGAGGTCCAGCGCGTCGAGGTTGAACGCCTCCCAGCGCAGATGGACCCGCATGTCGCAGGACAGGCGCGGCCGCGCAGCGTCCAGCGCATCCAGGAAGGCCGTCCATGTCTTGGCGCTGCGCAGCCCTGGTTCCCAAGATAGGGTGATTCCAGAGAACGCCGTGGTGATGCCGTTGGCCAGCATCTGCGCTTCGGTGTCCGCAACGGCCAGCGCCATCGGGAACTCGACGCCAGGGCGCGGCTGGATCTGGCGTTCGAATGCGTCGCCGTGCAGGTCGATGATCCCCGGCAACACCAGCAACCCACGTGCATCGATGGACCGGGCAGCCGGTCCGGGCCTGGTGATGCGGCCCTCGTCGATGCCGAGATCGCTCTCGACAAACGCGCCATCCCGCAGCACCTGGCCGCCGCTAATGCGTAAGTCCAACGCCCGTCCTCCACCTCACCCGACGCTTGTAGCCCGCATCTTGATGCGGGTCTTCTGACGGCGGCTGCCCGTTTCTGACAATGCGGTAACGGGCGGCGGTTACCGCGCAACCACCACCTTGGCACCGGCGGTGCTGCCGGACACGCCGAGCTGGTAGAGCATCTCGGCAAGCGCTGGTGGTTCGGTGAAGCTGCCCGGCGTCGTGGCACGCATGCGGGTGCGCAGGGAATACGTTCCAGGGGCAAGCTGCAGCCACACCGCGACCACCTCGTCATCGCCGTATGATGCGTAGGACGGCGCCAAGGTCGGTAAGGCGGAGGGCTGGGCGTCCGCGGTGGCCGTGGCAAGCGCCGGGTTCAGCGGCTCCAGCCCAGCGGGCAGTGGCAGGTGCACGGCGACCTGGGCACGCGCTTCCGGATTCACCAGCTCGTCCAGCTCCTCGACTACGTCCCCGACGGCTAGGTGGATCGCGCCGTCCGTGCCCGGCTCCAGTCGCGTCATCGGCGGCTGAACATTACCTTGTGCGGACGGCACCCGGAACAGCGTGCGCGTCAGCACGAAGCCGTGCTGGCCAGGCCGGGCCTCAGCGCCGGGCTGGACCGGCACATAGTCGGTTGCGGCCAGTGCCACGACGCCTGGCCCAGCCTGGATGTGAACGGCGCCGGATGCCCGGGTGCTGGCCTGGAACAGCGGATGGTCGCGGTCCAGCGTTCCGGCGGCCTTGCTGTCGGGCAACGTCACCGTCGTGGAGACAGGGTTGCCCGGCGCCTGCCATGCCGCGGCCAGCGCCTGCAAGGCGGCCGCGGTGGCGTTGCTGCTGCCCCAGCCCTGGCCGGTCGCCATTCCGATTAGTGCCGTTCGCACGACGGCGCCGCGCGGATCGGCCGGGCTCGCGGTCGCTGCGGCCTTGGTCACCTCGGCCAGGCTACGTGCCTCGGACGGCAGGATCGCGTCGGTCACGGGCTGATCCACCAGCCCCGCATACACCGGCTGGCCATTGCGTAAGGCGAGGTTGACCCGGCCCCACATGGTATCCAGCACGCCGCCCAGCAGGCTCTTGTCGGGAAGCCGGGCCAGGACGGTCGCCAGATCGCCCAATGCCCCCGTGCGCAGTCTCGGCGCCTGCCGGGCCAGTTCGGCGGCATAGTCGGGCGCGAGCTGCCCGCCATCGGCCAAAGCAACCAGGGCGCTCTCCCGCTCGAACAGTTCGGCATCCTGGATCAGATGCGGGTAGTCGCTACGCAACGCCGCTTGCAGGATCTTGGCCATGCGGTCCGCAGTGGGCTTGTCCACCGGCAACCCGGCCCGTCCGGCAGCGACCAGGACGCGATAGGCTTCTGCCGTCAACCAGACCGCCCCCTGCGTATGCGGGAAGAATGCGACCAGCCCGTCATCGTCCGTCGTCAGCTTCACCGCGCCGATTGCTGCGGCGACGTCGGCGGCGATGCGGGTGCGTAACCCGGCAGCATCCAGCAACGGTGTGAACGGCAGCAACGCCAGCTCGGCCCGCGCGAGGTCGAGCCGTTGCACCGCGCCGTCGATCGCCGGCCGGGTCAGGAAGCCGGCCGCCCCTACCAGCCGCACCACGGCCGGGTCAGTCGCCAGCGTGACGGCGCGCAGATAGCTCGCGGGCCGTGCCGGCTCGGTGAGCGCGGCCAGGTCGATCGTGCCGGACGGGCTGGCCGCAAGCAGGTCACGCTGATGCACGATGGGCCGATCGGGCTTGATCGGCAGGTCGATCTGCACCGCGTCGCTGGCCCGGTCGGACAGGCGTTGCAGCAGCAGCCGCACGCGGGCGGTGGTCGTGCCGGCCGGCGGTTCCGGCACCGTGAGCGCGAAGTCTGTGCGCGCCGGCTTCTGCCCGTCCCAGGTCAGCGCCGCCTGCTTGGCCCCATCCACGGCCAAGTTGTCGGTGGAGATCGCCGCCTGGCCGGCGCCGCCGGGTCCCTCCACAACGCGCCCGATCAACCCGGCGGAGAAGCTGTCGCCGGGGCGGACGAAGCGGGGCAGGGCGGGTTGCGCCACGATCGGCTGGCGCACCTTCAACTGCCCGGTTCCGAAACCGAACCGGTCCGGCCCGCTCACCGCTTTTGCCCGCAGCATGAACACTGTCAGCGAGTCCGGCAGCTTGACGTGAACCCGGGCGGTGCCGTCCGCACCGATCTTCACCCGCGGCACATAAAGCGGAACCGGGGTGAAGTTCTTGCGAACGGAAATGTTCTCCATCCCGAAATCGCCGTTATCGTCGCCGCCTGGGTTTTCCGACAGCGGGATCACGCCGAACGCCATATTGCGGGTGTCGCGCGCCGCCATGGTGCTGGGCCGGTTCACGATGAACGCCGGCAGCGGGTCGAGCGGCGCTTCCTTGGCGAGCGCCAGCACCGCCTGGTCCACCATCCACACCGTCGCTTCGCCGGACGCAGGCGCGCCGTGCGCGTCGGTCATGTGCAAGACCAGGTCGAACTCCTGCTCCGGACGCGCTTCCGCCGGCGCCTCGAAGCTGACGTTCACCCGGTTGTCGGTCGGGTTGACCGTGACCCATTTCGTCGCGGCCAGCGTGGTCGGCTTGCCCTGGTCGAACGGCGCGGTGGCAGTGACGGGCACCGCCAGCCTGCCGCGCATGACCAGGAAATGCACCGCAAGCCTGGGCATTTGCTGCTTGCGGATCGGGATGGTGTAGCGGCCGAAGCCGTTGGCGATGTCCACCCAGTCATACCGGAAGCGACCCTCCGGCTCCTCGACCACAGCCAGCGCGCGGGCGTTCTGGAATGGGCTCTGGATCAGCAGGGTCGCGGTCTCACCGGGGTCGTAGCGATCCTTGTCGGCCGTGACCGTGATGGTCTGGGATGGCGGGCGCTGCCAGGTCACCGGCGTGTTGCCGGCCATGAACAGATCGACCTTTACGGTCTGGGTACGGCCAGCCTTGTCCGCGGCGGTGACCTCGACCAGGTACACACCGGCTTCGTCCACGCCGAAATGCACGGGGATCGCGGCCGGCCCGCTGGTGACCTGGCGTTCCGCCGCCGGTTCATCCAGCACCTGGGTCTGGTATTTGGCCGAGCCTTGCGCGAAGTCGCTGGCCTCGAGCACCGAGTTCCATTGGCGATGGATCAGCTTGACCGTCATCGCCAGGCCGGTGATCTCATGCCCCTCGCCATCTAGCGCCACGATCTCCGGATCGAGCGCCCCGAGCTTTTCCACGTAGCGCGGCACCTTCACGCCGAGCACGAAAGGCGGCAGCGCGGTCACGCGCTGCACGCCGCGCACCTGCATGTCGTCATCGCCGGTGACGGTGGCTTCCACCAGGTATTGGCGTGGCTGGGCCGTCGGTTCGATCGTCGGGTCGAGCGTCAGTTGCGCCGATCCCCCGGCGTCGGTTTTCGCCTCCCGGTTCAGCACCGGGGTCGAGCGGAACACGCTGTCGCCCGAAAACCGGCTATCGGAGGAGAACAGGAAGCCGTCGCGGCCCGGCGGTGTCCAGACGTATGGCGTCTGGGTGACGCGCCAGGTGATCGGCCGGTCCGACAGCAGGCCGCCGGCAAAAAACCGGGCCAGCAGATCGACCGAGAACGGCGCATCGAGTGGCGCGTGAGCGGGGCCGTTCAGCACGACCTCAAAGGTTGGCAGGCGATACGCCTCCTTCTTGACGCTCATCGCGCCGCAGGGCTCGCCGTCCTTGGGCTGGTACTGGATCGAATAATCGCCGGTCGCGTCGGTCTTGGCGTCGAACTTCACGTGGAAGCCGCCGATTTCGTCCAGCCTGGCCGGGAGCTGCCACTGCTGGTCGCCGGGGCCGTTGACCAGTACCTGGCCGTCGCCGGATGCGTAGCTCAGTGCCCCGTGATCATAGCGGCGGATCATCCCCGCGATCAGGATCGGCTCCTCCGGGCGATAGATCGGGCGTTCGGTGAAGACGTGACACAACGTCTGCGCCTTCGGGCGGCGGTCCGTGAGGTCGCCTGTGGTCCAGTCGAGCCAGGGCGTTTCGGGCTTGCTCCAGCGTCCGTCCGCATAGACGTCCGGCCCGCGGCCCGGCTCGATCACCAGCGTGTCAGTCGCCTTGGTGACGACGATGCGCCGGATGCTGGCGTCCTCGCCGTTGCGGCCACGCGCGAGGGGCGCAGGCATGATCCAACTGCCGTCGGCTGCGGTCGTGCCTTGGGCGAGGGTGATGAACCGGCCGTCCCGCAAACCGTCCAAATGGATCTGGGCGCCCTCGACCGGCTGCGCCGAAGCAAGCGACGTCACCGCGAACCGCACGCGGTCGGCTTCTTCCACGCCCGTGAGGGTCAAATCCGTTACTTGCAGGCGTGCCCAATGCCGGGTCGTGCCGTCAACCGTGCGCAGGCCCACCAGATAGGTGCCAGGCGCCTGTGGCCCGGCGATCTTGGCCAGCGCCGGGTGAAGGTCCAGTCCGAACTTGGCGTCCACGCCGCCGCGCCGGATCGGCAGGTCCATCAGCTCGCTGGCGGCCGGCGAGCCGAGCGCCACGATGCGCTCGGCCATGGCATCGCCGCTGATCGGGCCGGGCTGCACGTAGTGGGCGGGTTCGTTACCGGGCAGCGGCGGCGGCTGGTCATCGCTGGTGATCAGGCCGCCGCGTGGGAACGGCCAGAAGTCGCGGCTGAGCGGATCGATGGCGAACATGCGGACATCGGCCCGGTCGTAGCCATGACCGCGTAGCGGCACCATCTGCGGCCCCAACCGTTCGACGATGCCCTGCGGCACGTCCCAGGCCAGCGCCGGCGTGCCGGCATTGAAGGTCGCGCTGACATGCACCGGTGCGTCCAGCGGGCGACCGCGCTCGTCATGCAATGTTCCCGCTGCCACCTGTAGGTCGTAGATTTGGCCCGGCGTGAACTTTCCCGCGATTCGCAATTCATTGTTGCTACCGTTGGTCACGGCCATGTCGTCGAGCGGCGGCGTAAACCTCAAGAGGTCCCGCGCCCGCACGATGTCGAGCGTCTCAGGCGTTGCGGTGAACTGCAGGACAAGCTGGCGCGGCCCGCGGGCGGTCGTTCCGTCCGGATCGCAGACGGTCACGCCGTCCTTCACCGAATGGTTGAAGTTGTCTCCACAGTAGGTGTCGCTGATGCGAAACGGCGCTGCCGACCGCAGCGTCAGCTCAAACATAGGATCGTCGAGGCCCGGTTCGTCGGATAGGCGCAGCCGTAATGTCGCCGTGCGGCCGTCCGGAACCGGCTGGTGCAGTACGACCAGGATGGTTTGTGGATCGCCGCTGCTGGCGCGCTCCACCGGCCGCAAATCGAAATCCGCCGCATTAAGGGTCTCGCTGCCGCCCGTCCGGACTCCGGCTTGCGGCCGCAGCTCGATCGTGATCAGGCGGGCCAGCACCGCGAGATCGACCGGCTGGGCGAATGTCAGGGCGAGCGTGTCCAGCGGTTGCGCCCCGCTCGCGCTATCGTCCACGCCCGGCCCGGTCGCGGTGGGCACGGGGAGCAGCGGCACCAGGCTGGTCGCCTTTCCGCCAACCGAGACAGTCTCGCGGCGCAGCGGGTCCCATGGTTCCGACGGCCGGAACTGCAGCGTGGCCGGCGTGAGCCAGGTCCAGGCGCCGGGTTTTGCCGGCGTCATGACGGCAAACTTCTCCGGATGGTCCTCCGGGCCGCCGGTAGCCGGGCCGGTCGGGGCGGAGAAGAAAACCGTCAACGGATCCCAGGCGCGGAGGAAGTGGTCCGGCACGACCTGGATGCCGTCGGCGCGCTGCAACCGGTCCAGCTGGGGCGGAACCTGGGCGTTTGCACCAGTCGCGACTGCCACGGCGACGGCCGCGGCGAGCCAACTGCGGGAATGGGCCATCAGGGCGTCCCTTGCGGCTTCATGCCGACGAGTTCGAGGTAATGCTGCACCACATCCGGGGGCGGACCGTTGCCGCGGGGCGTCACACCGACCAGGGCGGCTTGCAACGACGTGGGCTGCGCATCGGGCGGCACGCTGGCTTCCATCACGTAGTTGCCGGGCGGCAACTGCCGTAGTTGCGCCACGCCTTCGCCCACCACGGCGCCGGCGCCGTCCAGCAGACGCAGCGTTGCACGATCGGGGTTGGACCGGACGCCCAACCCTACCGTCGCAGCTTGCGTAAGCGAGAAGGCGAACGCCGCGGTGCCGCCGGGCGCGACGGTGACCGGCTGGCCCAGACCTTCGCCGATCGGCGTCAGCGGTTCCGCCCAGGCCGTGACCGTGCCAGTCAGCGGACCGTCATCAGCGGAGAACAGCCGGAGCGTCACCGGGCCGGCGGCGACCGCGCGGTGCAGCTCGGCTCCCGCCGGGAAGAGCGCCGGCGGCGCGTTCTGCAACGATGCCAGGACGGGCGCGGTGGTGCTGACATGCAGCAGCGCCGGCGTGGCGGCCGTGAAACCCAATGCCATTGTGGCGCCAGACAGCGGCATCCGGGCTGGCAGCGTGACAGCCTGCGCAGCGGCCTCGGGCCATGGCGATGTGCCCGGCGCATCGAGCCACATGACAAGCGCGCCTGGCCCATGCTGCACGATCGCCTCCGCCTTGCCGGAGAGTGAGACGTTGGCGCCGGTTGCAACTTTGTCCTCCGTCGCGACCAACAGGCTGGCATCCCCGGTCACGCGCAAATGGCTGCCCTCCGGCGCCGCGACCGGCAACGCAAACGATCCGGCGGCGCCGTAGAACCGCTTGATCGCCATCCCCGGCTGCAGCGGCGCCGTCGGTGGGGCCGGCTGGGCGGACACACGCGCCGCCGCCGCCGAACCACCGGTGTTGACGAGCGTGATGCGTGTCCAATCGCCCTCGATCGTGCGGCTGACGGCTGCGTCACCGGTCCAGATCGAGATGTCCCCGGCGAACGCGGCCAGACCGGATGCGAGGTCCAGTTGCACGGTCTTGTTTCCCGGCGGCAGCGTGACCGGCAGTGCGGTGAGCGGGGCCACCGTCGCCTGCAACGCTGCATCGACGGGGCGGGCTGGGACCATATCGGCAATCAGGCGCGTCACGCGAAGCCGTTGCCGCGAGTCCGTCCGGACTGTGACGGGTGCGCCGGCCAGCGCAACGCCGCTGCCATCGGCGACACCGGCCGAAAGCCCGAGGCTCGGCTGCCCGGAGCCGCTCGCCACCCGCCATAGCGCCAGGTGCGCATCGTCCGTCGCGATGGGCGGCAGAGCTGCAGGCAGGCCGGCCGGCAATTCGGCGGCGATGGTGGCGCCGGGGGCGAACGATACGGGCGCGACTGTGACCGAGCCGGGTTGCGGCGCCAGCAGCCAAAGCTCCGTCGTATCCGTCGCCTCGGTGGCCGTCGCCTGATCCAAAGCGTGGCCGGCCCACCCTCCGGCGAGAAGTCCCGGCAGGCTGCTACTAATCGTGACCAGTCCCGGACCCGGCAAATGCACGCGCGCGGCGGCTACGTCCATACCGTCGATTGCGGCCATCGCCGGCCTTCCTGGATCCTGCGCGGCTGCCGTAATGACGCGGGCCGCCAGACGGATCGCATCCGGCCCGGCATCGACTGACCACGCCTGGAGCCGCCAGGCCGCGGCGTTGCCGTCTGCCATCGCAGCGGCCACCGGCGCCGTACCGGTGCCGATTGCGACGGTTTGCCAGTCATCGGCAGTTTGGCGTTCCAGAGCGAGCACGGTGGCCGATGCGGCCTCGGCACGCGCGACAATCAGGCTGCCCGGCGACGGTGCCGGCAGCGTGAGCGTGTGAACACCGGATCCTTCCAAAGCCGAAAGTGTCTGAGGTGCCGCGGCAGGCGGCAGTTCGTCTGGCAGCGCTAGATGGACATCGACATGGGGCGCCGATGTTTCCGGTGCATCGGCCGAGTCCGCCGCGTTCGCCGCAGGAGCGTCGTCCGGCGCTGCATCGGCAGCGCTGGCGGGTTGGCCGGGCGGTGTTTGCGCAGTCTGATCGTCGCTGCCGGGCGTATCGCCGCTATCGGCGTTGTCACCGGCTGGAGGAGCCGCGCTCGCCCTGCTGCTCATGTTCGGCGGGGCGGCAGTCTTCAGATCCAACCGATACTGCCCAGCGGGCAGCAGCCGGGACACTGCGACGTTCCAGTCGTCCGCGCGCGCGCCAAAGCGGCCGATGACGCTGCCGTCCTCCGTGCGCAGGATCGCCTGGACGGGGACGCTGCCCCAGCTCGTCAGGCTCACGACCTGCGCCTCGCCTAGGCTGAACGGCACGCTCGCGGGCAGATCGACACGCCGCGTCTCGCCGTCCTGCAGCGCCGTGGACTCGACATGCACGGTGTAAGCCAGCCGGTCGTTGCGCCCCAGGCTGATGGCGTCGAGTACGTAATCGCCCGCATCCAGACTGCCCTGCCAGCTCGGCGTGACCCGCGCGATCACGTCCGGCGATCCCTCACGCCGCAAATCGCCGGTCATCCCGTCCGATAAGGTGATCGTCACATCGGTCGGCCCCGCGACGGAGAAGGTCCACGTATCGGGCGTGCGCGGCTGGCCGCGGCCATCCGGTTCACGCCAGGTCGCAGTCTCGGTGCTCGAAGGTCCGAGCGGGTGGGGGCCGTGTCCGACGGTCGCCACCGGCTTGGTGATGGCCGTCAGCCGCGCCACCGCGGTGCGGGGGACCGCTGCCGGCGCCAGCACCAGCGCATAGCGGCCCGGCCTAAGCGCCGCCTCGATGCCGTCGAGCGGACCTGGCGGCACGACGGGCCATCCCTCGGCATCCTCGATCCGCCCAGTCCAAGGCTTGCCGAGCGACAGCACGTCAAAACGGTAACGCTGATCCGGCTTCCCGGTGACCTCGATCGGGAAGCGAACGCCGGCGCCGCCCGCAAGCGTTGCCCGCACGCTGCCCCCGGCCCGCAGCGTGCCGCCAGACAGCAACGGCGCCGGGTTCGCCACCAGGCCAAGGTGCCCGGCCGAGTCCACGGCCCGCACATCAACCCGGTATTGGCCGGCCCGCAGCGCGTTCTGCATGAGCAGGTTTTGCCCGACCCCGTTGCCGTCGGCATCCGCCAGGTTGGGAATGAAGGGGGTGGCGAGCCGCCCCGCCGTGTGCAGGCGGCCCAGCGTCTCGATACGGAACAATCCGCCTTCCGGCACGCTGAGCGCGAAGCCACGCTCCTCGTTGCGGCGCAGGTCCAGATACACCGGCGTTCCGGCCTGCACCGCGGCCACTTGACCGGGCGGCGGTGGCGGCGGGATGGCAGCCAGCGGGGCCGGGGTGCGCCGCCAGGCCAGCGCCACCGTGCGCGGATGGTCGGAGACCGGAATCACCACAGTTGTCCGGCCTGGCGTCGTGTCGTCCTGCTGGCCGAACGGCGTGGCGCCACTGCCCAGCTCCGTCACTACGAGCGTACCGCCGGGAGCAATGACGACCGGGATGGACAACGATGTCCCGGCGGCAATCGTCTGCACCAGCGGCCCCTCTGCAAGCGCCACCGGGGAACGCCGCACCGACAGCCCGATCGTGGCATCGGGCGCGTCGCTGCCGTCCAGGCGTACGCTCTGCCCGGGCGCGAGCACTTGCAAGCCCAGCGGGATCACCGGATCGGCGGGTAGAGGTTGAGCCACCGCCGGCGCCGCCGGCCCTGGCTGCCCCACGATGAGGTCCAGGCCGCCCAGCGCGCCAGTCTGCGGGAATAGGTGAAGCATGTAGAAATCGGCCGGAACATTCAACAAGCCGGCGCGCCCGTGGCGGACCGGAACGCCGGTGCTGCTGAACGCGACGTCTCCGCCGCTGGTCACCTGGAACAGCAAATCCGTCGGGCCGCGCAGGTTGAAGCGGGCGTGCCAGGGCGCGCCGGCACCGATCTTGGGAGCGGTGCTGGCGATGATCCGCGGTGGCTTGTCCGCCCCTTCGTTCCGCTGCAGCAGAACCGCTGGCGGAGCCTCGTCGCCGCCCATCCCGGTCGTGACCGCCGACATCCACCAGGTGCCGGCGCGCGACCAGTTGCGGTCGGCCGGCTGCTCCTCCGCACGAAGCGTATAGGCCTGCCCCGCAGCGCCGCGCACCTCGACCACTTGCTGCGTGCCCGGCACGACCGTCAGCGTTGCCGCGGGCACGCGATTGTTCTTGGCAATGGCAGCAACGCCGTCTGCCACCCGCAGCTCCGCGGGGGCGGCAGCCGGGAGATCGAGCCGCAGCAGTTTGGCGTAGGGCGGCAGCGCGAAGACCTCACTGCCGAACGGCCCGATCGTGCCGCCTGCCCAGCCATCCGCCAGTGTGTCCGAGGCGCCGGCGCGAAGCAGGAAGGGCTGCGTGTTCGCTCCATCCGTCCAGGGAACCGCCGGGCCGCCATAGGCGATCGCCAGGTAGGTGCCGGGTTCGACATGACCGCCGAGCCGCAGATCGTCGATTGGGTGACCCGGCGCCGGTTCGACCCGTTGCCGGACCGGATCCAGCGCTGTCAACTCGCGTCCGTCGCGCCACAGCCGCAAATCGGCCAGCGAGCGGCCCGCGGCCTCGATCCGCACGTTCGGGCCATCGCCGGGCGGGACCAGCAACCAGAATGCCCGCTGCTCGCCGTCCCGCAGTTCGCTGGCAAGCGGCCGGCCCGGCGGCGGTAGCGCCGCCGGAGGTGCCGCGTCATGGAACGGCACGACGGACAATGGGACCGCGCCAGTTGCGCCTGCGGCCGAGAACACCCGGATTTTGTAGGTGCCGATATCGAGCAGCTGGTCCAGCCGGCCATCCTGCGAACCGGCCACCCCGGCGATGTCCGACGGTCCGGTCAGCATATCCACCAACTGCAGGCCGGCGCCGGACGGGCTGTGGGCCGCGATCGTGAAGCGGCCCGGCGACGTCACGTGCAATAGCGTGTCCGCTTCGTCTGCCGCCGGCAAGCTTGACGCGTCCAGCCTCGCCGCGGGCACCGGCGGGTTGGCGCTGGGGGGCGGAATGGCCGGGTCGGGCAGGATCACCGGTGTGGCCGGGGGCGGCGCGGGCGCGACGGGGGGAGCCGTTACGGCCGCCTGAGGCGCTGGTGGCGCCAAGGCCGCAAGGCGGGCGGTCAGCTGCCCGGACAAGCAGCGCTCGATCGCGGCCGCCGGGACATTGCACGTTGCGTCGCGCTGCCGAAGCCACGCAATCAGCTCGGACCGCATCGCGTCGCGCCGGTCCGGCGTTCGCGCCTGCGCATCGGCATAGGCGGCTGCCACCTGATGATCGAGCGATAGCAGCGCGGGTGAGGCGCAGATCGCCTTTTCGGTTGGGGATCGCGCCCTGCTGCAATCGATGCCTTGGGCGGACGCGACCGCAGGTATGGCAATAAGAACGCCCAAAAATGCCGCTATCCACGTGTTGCGCATTCTTGGCTCCCCACCGACGAAACCATGCCACGCGGTCTTGTACCCGCATAGCTGTTGAACAACATTTGAGTCGGATTAGAACGGCACATGACCAATGAAGGCGCACTCGTTCTCTTTAGCGGAGGGCAGGACTCGGCGACCTGCCTCGCTTGGGCGCTGGACCGTTTCGGCCATGTCGAGACGATCGGTTTCGATTACGGGCAGCGCCATCGCGTGGAACTCGACGTTCGCCCGGTTGTGCGCGACGGCCTGTCTGCGCTCGACACCGCCTGGGCGAGCCGGTTGGGACCAGACCATGTGCTGCCCATGCCGACGCTCGCCGCCTTGTCCGACACTGCGCTGACGCGGGACCAGGCGATCACCGTCGCCGAAAGCGGTTTGCCCTCGACCTTCGTGCCTGGGCGTAACCTGCTCTTCTTCACCTATGCCGCCGCGTTGGGCTATCGCCGCGGTCTGCGCCATCTTGTCGGCGGCATGTGCGAAACCGACTACTCCGGATATCCGGATTGCCGCGACGACACGATCAAGGCGCTGCAGGTGGCGATCGGCCTCGGGATGGATCGCCGGGTCGTTCTACACACGCCCTTGATGTGGCGGGACAAGGCCGCAACGTGGGAACTGGCGGCGCAGCTCGGCGGCCAAACGCTGATCGACTTGCTGATCGAGTCGACGCATAGCTGCTACCTGGGCGACCGCACCCATCGCCATGACTGGGGGTACGGCTGCGGCGCTTGCCCAGCCTGCGTATTGCGGGCTGCTGGCTGGCAGCGTTTCAGCCGAGCGCGTCGATCGCCTTCGCCAGACTGACATCGCGGGACGACAACCCACCCGCATCGTGCGTCGTCAGACCGATCTCGACCCGGTTGTACACGTTCGACCACTCTGGATGGTGGTCGTGCTTCTCAGCGAGCAGCGCCACGCGGGACATGAATGCCCACGCGCCGCTGAAATCGGCGAATTTGAAGGACCGGTGGAGCTTGCCGCCGGTCAGCAACCAGCCGGGCAGGTCCGCGGCAAGCCCGGCGATCTCCGCCTCGGTTAGCTTCGTGGGCTTCATGTCTGGTTCTCCCTCGCTGCAGGGCAGGGTGGGCGCGGGCCGGGCAGGTGTCTAGGATGGCGCGGCAACACAGCGAGGGCCCTATGGCTCTGACACCCCCCAGCCTCGAAGACGTCGTCGATATTGCGGAGCGGGCGCTTGCCTCCATTCCCGAACGCTTTACCCGGCACGCCCGGCGCATCGCGATCGTGGTGGAGGAGATAGCCGACGACGAGACGCTGGACGCCATGGGCATCGAAAGCGGCTACGACCTGACAGGGCTATACCGCGGCACGCCAATGAGCCTGGCGAGCGAGTCCTCGCCCGCGCACGAGCCGGACATGATCCTGCTGTATCGCGAGCCCATCCTGCTGGAGTGGATCGAAACCGGCGAGGATCTGCACAAGCTGGTGCATAGTGTGCTGGTGCACGAACTGGCCCACCATTTCGGTTTCAGCGACGCCGACATCGAGGCGCTTGAGCGCGATTGAGGGGCTGCCTGACGTCGTCCACATCCGCGAAGCGGATGCAGGCGGCACATGCTGTTTAAGGCGCCGGGGCTTTCTCCACATGGTACAGCGGCACCTTGCGGAACCACAGTAGCTTGCCGGCCCCCGCCGCGGTCGTGAATACCTGCCGGACCATGCGCTTGCGCCCCGCCGCTCCGACGACGGGCGACATGATACCGGCTAGCAGCAATCCGCCGGCGCCCATGGCTAGTTGCACCGCACCGCGGGCCATGATGTCGGCGACGCGGATCGCTGGCGTGCCGGAATGGCGTACGCTCGCCGCCGTATAGACCTGCGCGCCGGTGAACTCCCGCAGCGCGTTGTATTTCAGGGTTGTGCGGGTATCCGGGATGCTTTCCCACACCACGGCCTCCGCGCACCAGACGAAGCGGCGCCCGCGGCCCTGCAAGCGTAGGAACAGGTCCAGGTCCTCCCCGCCAGAGACGCCGAACGCCGGGTCGAACGGCTCCGCATCGGTGAAGCATGTCTCGCTCCGCCAAAGCGAAGACGCCGTGCTGACCACGTAGCCACCGGCATTGCGCGCGCCGCCGGCAATCACGGGCGTGCCGGATGGGACGGACATCACCCGCGTGAAGCGTGCCCCCTCGGGATCCCAATCCGGGCTGCCGGCGGCAAACCGCGGGCGGACCGGACCGAGCGCCACGTCGGCGCCTGTCCGCTCGAGCGTGTCGATCAGGGAGTCGAGCCAGCCACGCTCCAGCTCCAGGTCGTCATCCATGAATGCGACGAGCGGGGCTGTCGCCGCGTGCAGCCCGGCGTTGCGCGCGATGGAGATATTGGGCGGTGAGGCAGACACCCAACGGACCCGCTCCCCTGCCGCCACGAGCCGCTCGGCCAGGTCCTTGGCATGGCCCGATGGGCTGTTGTCGGCGATCACAACCTCAAACGGGGTGCCCCGGCCGCTCGCGTCCCGCAGGCAGCTGTCAACCGCACGCTCCAGCATCCGGAGCCGGTTGTAGGTGCAGATCACGACCGAGGCGACGAGTGTCATGCCGTGCCCAGCCTTTGCGCCAGGGTATCGGCGAGCCGGATCGCGAGCGCCACGATCGTCAGCGTCGGGTTCGCATAGCCAGACGTCGGAAACACCGAGCTTCCCGCAACGAACAGGTTGTCGGTGCCGAACACCTGGCAGTGCGGATCGGTCACACCCTCCGCCTCGGTTGCGGCCATCCGCGTCGTGCCGTGATGGTGATACGTGTCTTCCAGATGGGGCTGGGCCGCCGCCGGACCTTCGTCCAGCCAGGGCTCGACCGAGATGTCGCCCCAGCCCAGCGCCCGGAATGCCCCTCCAGCCGCCTCGGTCACCACGCGCAGCGTGCGCAGTTCCTCCGGGTGGACGCGCCAGGCCAGCCGCGGCAGCCGCACGCCGAACCGGTCCCGCTCGTGGGACAGCGTGATCCGGTTGTCAGGGTCGGGCCGCTGTTCGACATGGGCTTTCAGCATGACCTTGCTGGGCTCGAACGCGGGCGCCTTTCCGGTGACCATCGAGTGGATCGCCTGTCCGGCGAGTTCCGGCACGCAGGGCAATAGCCGGAGCGCTTCGGTAGCAATCCGCGCCGGCTTGCGCTCCTTCGCCGCATCGACCGCCGCCTTTGCCCGGGTCAGCGCGGACCCGTCCGCATAGTCGTACAGCATCAGCGCGTTGGCATTGAGGGTCTGGTGGCTGCGCTGCGCCTGCTCCGACAGCGCCAGCTTGGGCCAGTAAAGAATGCCGTCCTTGCGGAACTTACGGAACTGGTTCTGCACCTCGGCGGTCTTGGCCGTGGCGACGACGCCCGTCGTTCCGCTCGGGTGATCCTGGAAGAACCGGCCGACAAGCCCACGCGCGTTGCCGACGCCGTCGGGCATCACGGTGTCGGAGGCGAGCAGAATGCGAGGATTCTCGATCCCGCCGCCGCACAGGACGAACGCGCGGGCGCGGATGTGGCCGGTCCGGCCGGCTTCGCTGCGGATGGCAAGTGTGTCCACATGCCCGCCCTCGGCCGCAAGCTCGACGCAGGTGACGGCCGCGTTCAGCAGGATATCGACCGTGGCATGTCGCAGCAGAGATTGGCCGAGATGTTTGGTGAAGTCCGGCTGCCGCATGTAGGCGGTGAACTTCGGCCGCACCTCCGTTCCCTCGAAGCATGGCATCGGGACGCCGGACCCTTTCCACAGCCGGGCATCATAGACGTTTGGCACGCCGACGAAGGCCTCGGCGCGCTCGTAGAACGGGTCTAGCTCGGCCGCTGTGAGTGGCCAGCCACTGTAAGGCACCCAGTCCCGGCGCTTGAAATCGATTGGGTCGAGCCGGAGGCATTGTCCCTTCCACAACAGCGTGGCGCCACCGAATGCGCGCGCGCGCCCGTCGTGAAAGCCGGTGAACGGCCAATCCGCGGCTTCACCGCCGAGGCCGTCCGCGCCCGGTCGCCGTCCCCCGGCCTCGGCCACCAGCACGCGCAGCTTCGGGCCGAGATGGGACGCCAAGGTGAGCCCGGCCGCACCTGCGCCGACGATGCAGACGTCGGCGTCAAAGGCTGTCTTCTCGCCCGTCTTGTTGAAATCCAGGAGCATCGCGGTGCTTTGGGCCTTGCAGTGGATCTACAGCCGCTCGTAGGCGGCCCTTGGCACGTGGAAGCGGCGCTTGTTGAGGATGGCGCCGGTGGTGTGACCGCCCACTTCGGAGATGCGGTCCCGCAGAGTGCGGGTGGCCGAGGCGCGGGTGCTCTCGGCGGCCACGACGATCACGTTCGCATCCATGTACGGCGCCAGCATGATCCCGGTGAACGCGCGCTCCAGCGCCGGCGAATCGATCACGACGAGATCGAACGCGGTTCGAAGCTGGCGCAGCAGGCTGATCCAGGCAGGCGGCTGTAACACCGGGCCGCTCTCGGGCGTGGCAAGAACCAGCGAAGACTCGCCGATCCGCAACGCTTGCAGCCACTCGGGGCCATCCGCCAGGGGGCGCACGCCGGACGGCATCCCATAGATCGAGCGTGTCCAATCGTTGGCCCGGCGGCCCGGCGGCTCGGAGGCGAGAAGGAGCGTGCGCAGACCATTGGTGCTGGCCGCAACCAGGCTGACGTCGCGCGCCAGGGTCGATACGCCTTCACCGTTGCGGGCGGCGAGCAGTTGAATGATGGACGCCTCGCCGCGATCCTGCCGCAGCACGTAAATCAGCTGGCTGGCCTCCGTCGTCGTCAGCAGCAGCGGTGGCGGCAACCCGGCCTGGATTGGATCGGCTTCGATCACGTCGTTCATACGCCGAAACTCGGCCGCTCGACGGCCCGGCGACTGCCGGTCTGCGGAGCCCGCTGTGTGCCGCGCCTGGCAGCCGCGAACGGCACGGCAAGCAGAACGGGGATGTCGAGTTGACGCTCCACATCATGCACATTGATGAAAATCTGCCGTGTCGCATTGAGCAAGGCGAAGACGGCGATCGCCGCGACGATACCGAGTACGATGCCGCCGCCGAACAGGATCGACCGCTGATTGTGTCCGGCGAGCGGTGCATCGGCCGGCTGCACGATGCGAACATTCGCCCCGCCGGCCCGTTCCAGCGCGTCCGAAAGCTGAGTTTCCTCGCTGCTGCGGGCAATCGAACGGTAGCTTTGATCCAGCACGTCACGGGTGCGCTGCAGGTCGCGGTAGTGCCGCGACAGCGCTGTCAACTCGTCGGAGCGTGCCTGCAGGCGCGCGGCGTTGGCCTCCAACTCGGCCTTTTTCGCAAGCAGGCCCTGCATCTGCGCCGTCGCTGCGATCTCCTCGCGCTTGAGGTCGTCGTAAACGGTGTTTCGGCCCATACGGGTGACGTTGCCCTCGCGCGATGGTTCGGCCGTCATTTGCGCCCGCACACCCGCGATCTGCCGGTCGATATCGCGCACCAGCGGGAAGTCGTCCTGGTAGCGCGCCAGCAGGTCGCGCCGCTGCACCTGTAGCTTTGCCAAACTGTCCGACAGCGTGGTCACAGTCTGCGAACGGGAGCTTTCGGCAAACATCTGCACCGTGGGGGACACCGTCGCGAGCTGCTTGTGAAGCGACTCGGCCCGCGCCGACGCCTCTCCGATCGCCTGTGCCGTCGTTGCGAGTTCATTGGCGTTGTCGGTGCGTTGCCGCAACTGCAGGCTGATCTGCTCGTCGAGGTTGCTGATCCCGTGCTCCACGCCGAATTGCGCCAGGTCGGCTTCGGCTTTCTGCAGCCGGTCGGCGAATTGCGCCCGCTGATTGTTCACGCCCTGCGCCGGTCCCTTGTCGAAGATGCCGGAGCGGAACGTGATGTAGTGAGCGATCACCTCGTTCAGTACGCGAATTGCTACCGCACGGTCAGCATTGCGCAAGCTGAGGGAGATCACGTTGGACTGTGGAATGCTCGTCGCATAAAGGTCGGACGAGAAGCGGGTGACCGCGCTGCGCAGGGCAGACTCGCTTTCCGGCAGCCCGGGATAGACCACTTCGGGGCCGACGGCTTGCAGCACTTCCGCCGCCAGCGCCGGGCTGGTGAGGATCTGCAACTCGCCCTGGATGATTTGGTTACGATCCAGCGTTATGTCATTGCCGGTGTCGCGATTGCCGGGATGGAACACGTAGTCGCTGCCATACAGCACCAGAAGCTGGGCCTGGGCCGTGTAGCTGGTGTGTGCGGCAAGCCCTGCCAGCACGCCAAGCACGGACGGGATCACCAACGCCAGCAAGACAGCGCGCTTGTAGTAAAATAGTGCTGTGACCAAGTCACGAAGGCTCAGGCCCGGATACGACTCCGAGCGGAGGCGGACGGTACTCTCGCGAGCGAGGGTCTCACTCACAGCTTGCCGCAGCTCCAACCATCGAGACTGGTTCCCACCTCGCCATTGCCTGACGCTACATGGTCTCGCCTGTGACCGAAAGCGCCGGACCTGTGTAAAAACAGCCCGCTTCGTTCATCCTTACGGACTAGACGAGCCTGCTCGGCCGCTCTGCACTCTCTGCCCGGGCGATCCGGTGTGCTAGACGTTCATTGCCATGAGGGTATTGAGATTGCGCAAACGAATGACGAACGCTCCGGCGATGGCACTTGCATCCGCTCTGCTGCTGACCGGCTGTATTTCGCACGTTGCCGTCGTGCCCAACCACGTCGAAGGGTTTGCACCCTGGACCGACCAGGTGCAGCCGCATCGGCTGGCGGCCGGCGACGAGATCGACATCCGGTTCCTGCTCAATCCAGAACTGAACGACGCCAAGCTGGTGATCGGGCCGGATGGGCATGTGACGGTGCCGCTGCTCGGCTCGGTGAACGCCGGCGGGCTGACAGTCGCAGAGTTCCGAAAGCAACTCGAGGCGGGATATGCCAGCAAGCTGCGCGTCGCCGACCTGGACGTGGTGGTCAGGACCTATGGGTCATCGCGCATCTTCGTCGGTGGCGAGGTGAAGGCCCCGGGGGTTCTGCCGATGCAGGGACCGACCGATGTGCTGCAAAGCATCCTCATGGCCGGCGGCTTCCTCGCAACCGCGCGGTCGGACGAGGTGGTCATCATCCGCCGCCGGGCGGACCATGTGCCGATGCTGCGGACCGTGAACCTGCGGCGCTACGAAGGGTCCGGCAATCCGCTCGACGACATGCCGCTGGAAGCGTCCGACGTTGTCTTCGTGCCGAAATCGGACATCGCCGAGTTTGACCAGTTCGTCGATCAATACCTCAATCAGTCGCTGCCATTCACCAAGTCTCTGAACTATAATCTCGGCAACGGGGCGACCGTCTTCTAGAACCGTTTTCTAGCTCCGCCTCACCAGTCCCGAACCGTCCGGCGCTTTATATAGCCCAGCAGGCGGGTGGCCTTGAGCAATTGCTTCTTGCGGCGCCATTCCGTGGCGGTGAACGAGCGGATAGGCCCGTCGGCATAGTGCCAGAAAGCGAGGTGCGCCGGGTCTGGCTGGAAGCCAATGATAGCGTCGCGAATGTAGTTCCGCATCCAGGGCTTATCGAAAACCATTGCATGAGACATGATGTCGGCAGAGGGGAAGGCGTCCATCGCCTCAATCCCAAGCACGCCATAGGGCGTGTCGGTCGCCATGACGGCGGCGTTCAGCAGGTCCTGGTCCATTTTGGCATACTCAGGCTTGCCGGTGCGGTTGACCATGCGGCTCATATCCGCGCCGCCCGCGGCATGGGCGTCCAGCAGTTGGGCCCAGGCGCGGAGGAAGTCCAAGTGGCCGGCGCTGACGCCCACACATCCGCCGTTGAAGTAGCCGGTCACCGGCCGGTATCCAAGCCCCGCACGCTCCGCCAGGGCGCGCCACTCGCGGCGGAACAGGTGGTGCGGCGGCATGTAGGTTTCCGCCATGTCCATCACCAGAACCAGTCCTGCCTCCGACCAGCGAGCGAAGGCGTCCCATCCGGTCTTGAGCACGATGTCGACGTCGAAATACCAGATGCTCGACAGGTCAGGGTAGTCGTCACCAATCCGAAGCATGAATTGCGGCTTCTGATTGCTGAGGTGCCATTCACCGGCAACGGGAACGAAACGGATATCGACGCCCGGCGCCAGTTGCTGCGCAGGCCCCGGGGCGGGGCTGACGGCACCTTCCCACACCGGCAGAGCGCCGCGGTAGCCAACGACGATGTGGCCGGTAAAGCCGTTTCGCACGAGCGAGTTGGAGAGCGCCGCAGCGCCATGGAAGTAGCTGCGCTCGGCCATCATGCAGACGATATGTTCGGAAGCGGTCATCCAGCTCTCGTGATGTTAATCTTGCCGTGCGTTGCTAGCGACACGCCGGCGAATCATGGATGCCTCCGACGCGCCGCATCTATAGGGGGGTCGTGTGACTGAATACCATGCACGCAAAGCCAACGTTAAGGCGGACCGTAGGCTGAGGGTCCTCGTCATTGCAGAGTCGTGCAATCCCGAATGGGAAAGCATCCCGCTCGTAGGCTGGTCGCATTACCACGCCCTGACCGAACTTGTTGACACTCACCTGGTCACGCGAAGCTGGAATCGTCCAGCGTTGAACCGGGCCGGGCTTGTCGAGGGGCGTGACTACACCGCCATCAACACCGACGCCCTGTTCAATCCTGTGCAGTCGCTGGTGCGGATGATCAGTGGCCCCAACAAGGGCTACGCCATGCTCACCGCGCTCTCGCTGCCCTCCTACCTGGTTCTGGAGCGCATCCTGTGGCGTCGCTTCCGCAAGCGGTTGAGGGCCGGAGAGTTCGATCTGGTTCACCGCATCACGCCGCTCAGCGCTGCCGTGCCCAGCCCGATCGCCCATAGTTGCCGCAGGCTCGGCCTTCCTTTCATCCTCGGCCCGCTGAACGGTGCATTGCCCTGGCCTAAGCAGTTCCCCGATCTGCAGCGCCAGGAAGGCGAGTTCCTCTCCAGGCTGCGAGGCGCCTACCGGCTGGTGCCGGGTTACCGCTCCACTCGCAAAGCCGCGTCCGCGATCATGGTGGGCGGCGCCAGCGCGCTGGCCGACCTGCCGCGGCGGTATCATCACAAGGCCATTTACGTGCCGGAGAACGGCATCGAACCCTCTCGCTTCCCGCGTCCGCCGGCTCGCAGCCCCGAGAGCTATCGCGGCCGGCCGCTGCGGGCCGTGTTCCTGGGGCGACTGGTTCCTTACAAAGGGGCCGACATGCTGATCGAAGCCGCGGCAGAGTTGCTTCGCAGCAAGAAGCTCGTACTCGAGATCATCGGGTTCGGCCCGGAGCAACCCCGCCTGCAGACTATGGTGCAGACCCTCGGCCTCGAAACGGCCGTGAGCTTCGCCGGCAAGATCCCGCATTCTGAGCTGTCGGCCCGGATGCAGCACGCCGACCTGCTGACCTTCCCTTCGGTGCATGAGTTCGGCGGCGCGGTCGTGCTGGAGGGGATGGCGGCCGGAATCGTTCCGGTGGTGGTCGATTATGGCGGCCCTGCCGAACTGGTCAGTGCCAAAAGCGGCTGTCTGCTCCCGCTTGCCGAGCGTGAGGCAATCGTGGCCAGCCTGCGCGCGACGCTTGACAGCATCGTCGCCGATCCCGCCCAGCTTGCGGAAAAGTCGCGTCTGGCCGTCGAGCGTGCATTCGGCCTGTTCACCTGGCCGGCAAAAGCCAGGCAGACGTTGCAGGTGTATCGATGGGCGCTCGGGGAAGCGCCGGCCAAACCCGATATGGGCATGCCGTTTGCCGACCCGGCGGCACCGGCCGTGAGCGCCGCCGCATGAAATTCGTCGTCTCCCTCGCGGAACAGGGTTTCGGGTCGATCCTGACGTTCGCGATCAATCTGTGGCTGATCCGCAACGGCGCGACCGAGTCTTATGGCGTCTATGTGTTCTGGCTGTCGATCGCTTGGGTGTTGGGCACGGCGCAGGGCACGCTGGTCATTGCGCATTTGTTCGCGCTGCCTTCGGGAAAGGAGCGTCTTTCCGAACGGCGCGAACCGGAGCGGTTGTTGCTCACCGTCACCATCGGTCTGCTGCTGCTGTCGGCGCTTGGTGTCGGGATCGGCAACATCGTCCTGTCGGCGACCGGGTCCGAGCTGGCGGAGCCGGCGGCGATGCTGTTCATCCCCGCATTCCTCCTCTTTCAATATGTCCGGGCTTTCACCTTTTCCCGGCAGCGTCCGTTGCTGGCCGCGTGCCTGACGGGCGGCATCCTGGCCGCGGCAGTGCTGCTGCTCGGGTTGGACTACCTGCTTGGCTATCGGCCCGCCGCCCCCCGGGTCCTTTTCCTGACCGGGGCCGCCTATGGCGGCTGCTCGATCGCCGTGCTGCTGATCCTGCTGCGCGGCGTTACGCCCATGCTGCGGATTGCCGACATCCGCCGCCACGCCGGGGTCCTGCGCGGATCGGGCTGGCTGATGCTCGGCGCCGGGTCGGGCGAGGTGACCAGCCGCTTGTACAGCTTTGCCGTCGTCGGCACCTTCGGAACCCAGGCGCTGGCTGCCTTGTCCGCTGTGCAGGTGGTGATCCGCCCGGCCTGGATGCTGTCGGCATCCTGGGCGTCAATCGGCTTTCCGCAGATGGCGGCTCGTAAAGCCGAGGGCGACCGGGAGGGTTTCCTGCGCACGATGTTCAGCGGTGCGGCCGTGACGACCGCTGGCAGCTTCGTCTGGACGGCGATCGTGGTGGCGGCGTGGCCGTGGATTTCCGGTGTGCTGTATCATGGCCGCTATGAGGATATCGGGCCGCTCGCCTATCTTTGGGGCGGCAACGTCATGCTCGGCAGCATCGCCCTGGCGCTGAACACGGCCATGCTGTCGGTCGGCGAATTCCGCCGCCTGGCGCTGCTCGACCTTGCGGGCGCGCTGGCCACCATCATCGGCATCGTGGCCGTGCTATCGCGCTTCGACTATCCCTACGCGGTCGTTGCGACCATGCTGGGACAAACGACGCAGATCGTCCTCATGGCGATGGTGCTGCAGCGCCGCCTGCGCCAGCCGCTGGCCTTGGCAGCATGATGCCTCGGCGGCTCCTGAACCGCTCGGGGTTGGGGAACCTGGCTGTCGCCGGGCGCCGGGTCGCAACCCGCCACTTCTCCAGGTCGATCGCGGCGATGATGAAGGCGACGGCAAGCACCGAGTTGTTCGAGAACAGGTTCGATTCGGTGAAGTTGTGCACCAGCAACCCGATCAGCATGGTGAGGTGGAACACGGCCGTGGGATACGCCAGCCGTCCGGTCCGCCAGGCGACCGGCGCTGCTTCGGCCTGCACAATCGCCCGGCCGCCGATGCAGATGGTGCGGAACACCACGAACAGCCCGCCGAGCAGTCCGAAGATGCCGGCCGTCACCCAAAGGTCGAGGTAGCCCTCATGCGCCTCGTTGATGATCGTGTAGGTGCCGAACCACATGTCGCTCTTGAGGCTCGGCTGCACCGCCGGGTTGATCGCCCAGAACGAGGCATATCCGACGCCGAACCACGGGTGCTTGGGGATTTCGTCGGTCACGAACGACCACAGATCGGTCCGGCTGGTGAAGGTCACGCCGCGCATCGGCAGCCACGGGTCGTAATTGGTCAGCCCGCACCAGGCGAGATAGCAGAACGCGACCGCCACGATGCCGGCGATCAGGCCGGCGACGATCGCCCAGATGGAGGGCTGCGGCATCCGGGACACGAACAGGATGAACGGCATGATCAGGGGCGCCAGCAGCACGATGGACTGGCTGGTGGTCGAGCGGGTGGCGACGAGCAAGCCGGCCATCATCAGCACCGCCCCGCCGATCATGAGCTTGAGCCATCGACTCTGGACAAGGAAGAAGCCCGTGCCCGCGGACAGGCAGCCGTACATCATCAGCAGCCCGGTCTGGTTCTTCTGCAGTTGGAACCCGGCAAGACCCTCATCGGTCATCGCGTAGCCGGGCATGACCACCCAGGTCACCAGGTCACCGAAGGCCGCGACGGTGCAGATGACGGCGATCAGCAGATGGAGGTCGGCCGCGCGCTTCAGGCCGGACAGCAGGATCATGGTCAGCAACAGCTGCACGATCGTGAACATGATGCGGCGGGTCGAGGCGTCTGGGTCGAGCGCCCACGTCGTGCTGGCGGCAAAATAGGCGTACAGCAGCAGCAGCGCCCAGCTGGACCGCATCAGGGCCAGGATTTGCCACTTGCGCATGAACGCGACGGGAGATGCGGCGGCCAGCAAGCCCAGCCAGATCACACGGTTCAGCGGATTGACGTAGTCGGTGGCCAGCACGGCGTCCCGGTTGAACTCCGGGATGCCGACGATCGCGTACATCAGCATCACGGCCAGCACGACGAGCGTCAGCCGGTTGACCCATACTTCACCATCCGCCGCGGCGCGGTTGCTGCTCATCGGCTCATCCTTTTGCGGCCAGTCGCTATTGGCAACGGGCCGCACTCTTTCATGGGCGCGTCCCGCCCGTCCATTGCTCGCGCTGGAGTAAGCCATGCCCGATGAAGCCGAGGTAAGCGTCGTCATTCCCTGTTTCGACCGGCTCGCGCTGCTGGAACGCACGCTGCAGGCTTGCTTTTCGCAGCAGGCGCCGGTGGCTTGGGAGATTGTCGTGGCGGACAATCACCCGGCCCGGCTGGCGGCGCCCATGATCGCCGGGCTGTCCTCGCCAGTGCCGCTGCGCCACGTTGCCGCCGGCGAGCGCAACATCGCGCAGGCGCGCAACCTGGGCGTCGCGGCGGCGCGGGGTAAATTCATCGCATTCGTCGATGATGACGAGGCGCCCGAGCCGGGCTGGCTGACCGGGCACTTCGAATGTCTTCAACGCACCGCGGCGGACGCGAGCTTCGGGCCTAAATACCCGGTGTTCGAGGGCGGGCGCGCGCCGGACTGGGATCCGGACGGCGCTTTCTACACCACCGATTTCCGCTTGCCGCAAGATGCCGAAATCCGTCCGCTGGATTGGTGGCCGCCGCAGGCGCGGGGGCTTGGCACCGGCAATTCCATGCTGCGGCGGGCGAGCTGCCTGGCGGGTTCCATGCCCTTCGACGAGGTGTTCGGACGCAGCGGCGGCGAGGATTCGATGCTGCTGCTGGGCCTCGCCAAGCGCGGCCGCCGCTTCGTCTGGTGCCCATCGGCAAGAGTGAGTGAGTTCAACGAGGCTGGCCGACTTTCGCCGGCCTACATGGCGGCGCGGGTGCAGCGCAGTTCCCGCCATTCGGCCGCGGTCCGGCTTGCCATCAGCGACCACAAGGTCGTCACCCGGGTCGGCACGGGCTTGGTCGGGCTGGCGCAGCTTGGCGTCTATGGCGCGCTGTGGGCTGCCACGCGGCAGCCCAAGCACGGCATGAAGCTCAGCAAAGGGCTCGGTAAACTCGGTTTCGGCAAGCTCGACTTTGTCGCGGAGAAGGCGGTCTGAGACTGCCTGTGCCCGTCAGTCTGCCTGGGCTCCCTCCGGTGTGTCCATCGCGGCGGCCAGGGTCGGCATCGACACCCGGGCGCGTGGCGACAGCCAGGACTGCAGCTTGTCGAGATACAGGTAGATGACGGGCGTCGTGTAGAGCGTGAGGATCTGGCTAAGCGCCAGCCCGCCCACCATAGCGAAGCCGAGCGGCCGCCGCAGTTCCGACCCGGCGCCGCTTCCCAGCATCAACGGCAGGCCACCCAGCAGGGCGGCCATCGTCGTCATCAGAATAGGGCGGAACCGCAGCAAGCAGGCCTGGCGGATGGCGTTAAACGGCGTTTCACCATCGCGCCGCTGCGCGCTGATGGCGAAGTCCACCATCATGATGCCGTTCTTCTTCACGATGCCGATCAGCAGAATGACGCCGATCAGCGCAATGATCGAAAGGTCATAATGCGCGAACATCAGCATCAGCAACGCGCCAACGCCCGCCGAGGGCAGGGTGGACAGAATGGTCAGCGGCAGGATGTAGCTCTCATACAGGACGCCCAGGATGATGTACACCGCGATCAGCGCCGCGGCGATCAGGTAGGGCTGGCTGCTCAGCGAGGACTGGAACGCCTGAGCCGTGCCCTGGAATGTGCCGGACAGAGACGCTGGCGCGCCCATGGTTGACATGGCCGAGTTGATCTCATCGACCGCATTACCCAGGGCCGCGCCCTCGGCCAGGTTGAACGACAGCGTCACCGCCGGAAACTGGCTCTGGTGGGACAGCGAGAGCGGCGCCACGCTCTTGGTGTCGATCTTCACGAAGGTGCTGAGCGGCACGGCCGCACCGGCAGCCGACCTGACATACAGTTTGTTCAGGGTCTCGGCGTCACCTTGCATGTCGTTCGGCACCTCAAGGATCAGGTGATACGAGTTGAGCTGAGTCGAGTACTGCGTGATCTGGTTCTGGCCAAAGGCGTCATAGAGCGTGTTGTCGATCGTGGCCGGCGTGATGCCGAAGCGCGATGCGGCATCACGGTCGATCGTGAGTGTGGCTGCCGTGCCGGCCATCTGCTGGTCGGTCGCGACGTCGCGCAGGCTGTGCAGCGTCTGCAGCTTGTCCAGGATCTTGGGCGCCCACTGGTATAGTTCACCGACGTCGGCATCCTGCAGGGTATATTGATACTGGGTCTTGGCGAGCCGCCCGCCGATGTTGATGTCCTGCGACGCCTGCATGAACAACTGCGCGCCCTCAACTGTCCTGGCTTTCTGCACCAGGCGGGCGATCACGTGCTGGACGTCGGAGGAACGCTCCTCCCAGGGCTTCAGGCTGATGTAAACCCGGCCGTTGTTGCCGGTCTGCCCGCCCAGGCCAGCGCCGATCGACGAGGAGTAGGATGCGACGTCCGGATCCTGACCGATGATCTGCCCCAGCGCCATCTGGCGCTTGGCCATCTCCGCGAAGGAGATGTCCTGCGATCCCTGCGTCAGACCGACGATGAAGCCGTTATCCTGCTGGGGGAAAAAGCCTTTCGGGATGATGACGTATAGGTAGACTGTGAACGAGACGGTCGCCATAAACACCATCAGAGTGATGAAGCGGAAGCGCAGGGCGATGTCCAAGGTCCGCCGGTAGCCGCCGATCAGAGCGTCGAAGAACCCCTCCACGATGCGGTAGAGGATGCCGTGTTCGCCATGATGGTGTTTGAGGAAACGCGAACACATCATCGGCGTGAGCGTGAGCGAAATGATCGCGGACACCACCACGGCGATGCTGACCGTCATCGCGAATTCGCGGAACAGCCTTCCTACGATGCCGCCCATGAGCAGCAGCGGGATGAACACAGCGATCAGCGACATACTAATCGAGATAATTGTGAAACCGATCTCCCCGGCGCCGCGAATTGCGGCCTCCATGGGGTTCATGCCCTCTTCGACGTAACGGTAGATGTTCTCGAGCATGACGATCGCGTCGTCCACGACGAAGCCGACGGCGATCGTCAGCGCCATCAAGGAGAGATTGTCGAGGCTGTAGCCAAGCACGAACATCACGGCGAAGGTGCCGACCAGCGCCAGCGGAACGGTCACGCTCGGGATGATCGTCGCCCAGACGTTCCGTAGGAAGATGAAGATCACCATCACCACGAGGGCGATCGAGAGCAGCAGCGTGAACTGCACATCCTTGACCGAGGCCTGGATGGTCAGCGTCCGGTCGGCGACGGTGTCCACCTTCACCGAGGGCGGGATCGCCGCCTGCAACCGTGGCAGCTCCGCCCGGATGCGGGACACGGTATCGATAACATTCGCACCAGGCTGCTTGAAGATCAGCAACTGAATGCCGCGACGGCCATTCTGCCACCCGGCCAAGCGTGCATTCTCCGGTCCATCGATCGACCGGCCGATATCGCGCACCCGAACGGGCGCACCGTTGCGATACGCCAGGATTACATCGTCGTACTGGCTGGCACGGGTGAGCTGGTCGTTGTCATACAGCGCATAGGACTGCCTGACGCCATCGAGCGAACCCTTGGCGCCATTGACCGTGGCATTCACGAGTGTGGTGCGGACGTCCTCGAGCGTCATGCCCATGGCCGCGATCCGCGCCGGATCGACCTGAACGCGAACGGCGCGCTTTTGCTCACCGCCGATCGAAACCTGCGACACGCCGGTGATCTGGGAGATCTGCTGGCTGAGGATGTTGTCCGCGTAGTCGTCCACCTCGATCAACGGCAGCGTATCGGACTGCACCGAGAGGATCAGGATAGGGCTGTCCGCCGGGTTTACCTTGCGGAAGGTCGGCGGGCTTGGAAGGTTTTTCGGCAGTTGCCCGGTGGCGGCATTGATCGCCGCAAGGATGTCCCCGGCGGCAGCATCGATGTTGCGGTCAAGGTCGAACTGCACCGTGACCTGGGTCGAACCGAGCACGCTCACCGACGTCATCTGCGAGACGCCAGAGATCTGCGAGAATTGCCGCTCGAGCGGCTGAGCGACGGTCGCCGCCATCGTCTCCGGGCTGCCGCCCGGCAGGTTTGCCGAGACTGCAACGGTTGGGAAATCCACGCGCGGCAGTGGGGCGACGGGCAGAAGCGGATAAGCGGCAATCCCCACCAGCAGGATCGCAGCCATCAGCAGGGACGTCGCGATCGGACGGCGTATGAACGGGGTCGAGATGCTCATGGGACCGCTACCCGCCTGCGTTGGTGGAAGTCGCCGCCGCCGCTTTGCTCGGCTGTGAAGTGGCAGCAACCTTCGTGCCATCGGTCAGGCGGGAATGGCCCGCGACCACGACCCTCTCACCGCCGGATAGCCCTTTGGTGATGATTGCGGTTTGCCCATTGTCCTGACCGGCCTGAACGTTAACCAAGCCAGCAACTTCGCCCGGCTTGACGATGTAAACATACAGACCGTTGACGCCATGCTGCACCGCGGGCGATGGCACCGTCACGACGTTTTGGGCGACGCTAAGCTGCAAATGGGCGTTGATGAACTGACCCGGCCACAAGCGGTCGTCCGCATTTGAAAACTGCGCCTTCAGCCGGATGGTCCCCGTTGTCGTGTCGATGGCATTGTCGAGAGTCAACAGCGTGCCGTCGCTGAGCTTGCGCTTGTCATCGCCGCTGAACGCCTCGACGACGAGCGGCGCCTTGGCCGAAGCGCGCATCGCGTCCTGAACCGTGGGCAGCAAGTCCTGCGGCAGCGTGAACAGTGCGGAGATGGGATGCAACTGATTGACGGTGACGATGCCGGTAGCATCGTTTGCATGCACCAGGTTGCCAACATCCACGGTCCGGATACCAAGCCGGCCCTCGATCGGCGAGGTGATCCGGGTGAAGTCGAGGTTCAGCTTGGCGGCCGCGATCGTGGCGTCGTCGGCCTGCACGTTCGCGGTCCCTTGTGATACCGAGGCCGCCTGCGTGTCCACGCTCTGGCGGGAGGCGAAATCACTCCGGGCAAGGTCGGTGTAACGGGCTAGGTCGCGCTTGAAGTTCGCCAGGGTGGCAACATCGGCGGCCTTCTTGGCAACCGCCTGATCATACGTCGCCTGGTAGGGCCGCGGGTCGATCTCGGCGAGCAGATCGCCCGGCTTGACGTCCTGGCCCTCAGAAAAGGCGATACGATCGATCGTGCCGTCCACCCGCGGGCGCACCAGGACGGATTGGAAGGCCTGTACAGTTCCGATGCCCCGGACGAAGATCGGGATATCTTGAACCTCCGATGTCGCGACCGTGACGGGGACGCCGGGCGTTTGGGCGAGGGCTGGAATGGCGAGACTAATCAAAAGCAGGGAGATCGAGAGCGGCTTGAACCTGTCCAATGATCCCTCCAGCGGCTGTGACGGACCACGTAACAGACAAGTCATCGCGACTGCACTGTAAAAAACATGGATATACGTCCATTGGTTACGCTCACAAGACATATTGCTGTCAGCGACCGACACAATGGCCGTCTTGGCCCGCCTGCCTGAAATTTCTCCCGGGCTACATCACGATGGCCTGCCACGCCGGTTTGAGGCCATGATTGGCTGCGCCCGGTAAGCGTCCAATCCTCGTGATACGATGGGCAGGTTGGTGACGGGGTGGTTGCCGATTGAGATGACGCGAATGGCGTCGTTGCCCGTGGGCAGCATGACAGCAACTCGCCCGGGAGGTGCTTGCGCCACTTCGACCGCATTAGCCGCGGCGGATGGCGTAATCCGCTGATCCTGCACGGCGAGCTGAGGCATGCCCCAAACAGCCAGCACCTTGCGGGCGTAGTCGGCGCCAAGGTCGGGAGTGAACGAGTGGTAAGCGGCGGCGGCGAGCGGCCAAGCATTGGTCTGCGCGAACAAACGCTGGAGGAAATGGGCCGCGTAGGCGGTGTTCTGCACCGGGTCGAAAGCCTGATCGAGGGTTGCGAACGCATCGGGGTGGTGGAACAGGTTCACCTGCGCGCATCCTACGTCGATGGACGAGATCCCGCGGGCCTGAAACGCCTGCGCAGCCGCGATTGCCTCCGCCTTCGTATCGTAGAAATGGCCCACACCTTCGGCGTTGATCGTCCATGGCCAGGCGTAAACCGCCCTGCTCAAAGGATCCTTGCGGCCACTCTCGACGATCGAGATCGCGTCCAGCAGACGGTCCGGCACACGCGTTGCGCGCTCAGCCAGCACGATCGCGGATCTGCACAGAGCTGATGGCGCAGGGATGGTTTCGGGTGGCGCTGTCCGGGCGACGGCGGCGCTCGTGGCAGTCAGGGCGCAGATCATCGTAAGGCGCGCGAGCAGGCGGATCATGGCGGCAGCATGTAGCATAACGATTGCCAAAGCCTTGCCGGGAAAAAGCCTGGACCTTTCTTGCTGCAATGCAGAAAAACCTTGCAGTGACGCAGGCGCACCACTAATTTGTGCGGTGCAGCGAGGCTTCGGTCTTGCTGTTTCTTGGACGTTTCCTCCCTAAACTTGGCGGTGCCGCAAGGCGCCGCCTTCTTTTTTGCGGACGTAGGGTCACAGCCATCCGGCCAGTCAGGGCAGCAACAGCGCCTTACAGCTTCGTGCCAACTCGCCAAGAAGCACGTCCATCTGGGCCCGCAGCGGTTCGAAGCCGGCAGCCTTCTGCAGGGTCGCCTCGTTCATGTAGAGCCGTCGCGCTACCTCGATTTGCAAGGCGTGAACAGCCTCTCGCGGCCGCCCATAATGCCGCGTCACATACCCCCCGGCGTAAGGGTCGTTCCGCCGGACATCGTAGCCGAAGCCGTTGAGCACGGTTTCCGCCATCTGCGTGACCTGCAGCCGGCAGGCGGTGCCGTGCGCATCTCCAAGCACGAAGTCGGGGCCGCCGAAACGTCCGACGCCGGCGGGCATCGAGTGACAATCAAGGAGTAAGCAGCAGCCAAAACGCTGACGCGACTCGGCAATCAGCGCAGCGAGAGCGTCATGGTAGGGCTGCCAGCATTCGCGAATTCGCGCCTCGGCATCCGCAAACCGCAGCTTGCCGCGGTAGATGGCCTCGCCCGAAGTCACGACGCGGGCTATCGTGCCCAGCCCGGCTCCGACGCGCGGGCTCGTCGTATTCACCCAATCCGGCAGTTCATCGGCGAACATCGCGGGGTCGAGTTCCCATGCTTCACGATTAGGGTCGCAAAACGCGCGCGGGAACTGGGCGCAAAGCAATGGCGCGCCGTGATCCACGGCCGCGGCGAATAACTGCTCGACAAAGCTGTCTTCACTCCGTCGCAGATCAAGCGGGCCGAGCCGCGCGGCACTCAGGAACGCCGGGGCATACTCTCTCCCGGAATGCGGCGAAGCCACCACCAACGGGACTGTCCACTCGATCGGCCGTGTGATCACGAAGGGAGGCGTTGCAGTCTCCCCGGCGGAGACGGCCGGCTGCGATACGGGGGCGGGCAGATCCATATCGTTATAGAAGCCTTCCTGTCGTGCGATGTCATCCCGCCGCAGCCATATTGCCATCACACTGGCTTGCACCGTGAGGGGTAGCGCGTTAGGTAACCCCGCCGGCGGGGGCGCGTAGCTCAGCGGTAGAGCACTGCCTTGACATGGCAGGGGTCACAGGTTCAATCCCTGTCGCGCCCACCACCACCCGTCCGGTCAAACCGCCTCGCCTTTCAACGACCGGACACCGCGCCATGCATGCCTACCGCACCCATACTTGCGACCAGTTGCGCGCGGCCGACGCCGGCGACACCGCCCGGATATCGGGCTGGGTGCATAGCAAGCGCGACCATGGCGGCCTGTTGTTCCTTGACGTGCGAGACCATTACGGCCTGACGCAGGTTGTCTTTCCCGCCGGCTCTCCCGCCTTCGCCGAGGCCGACGCGCTGCGCGTCGAGAGCGTGGTGACGGTGACCGGCACCGTCGTCCGCCGCGAAGGCGCCACGATCAACCCGCGTTTGCCCACCGGAGAGGTGGAGCTGCGGGCCGAAACACTCACCGTGCAATCGGCCGCGTCCGTTCTGCCGTTCCCGGTCGCCGGTGAGGCCGCCACGTCCGAGGAGTTGCGGCTGCGCTACCGCTACCTCGACCTCCGGCGCGATAAAATCCATCGCAACATGCTGCTACGGGCCGGGGTGATCGCTTATTTGCGGCGTCAGATGATCGCCGCCGGGTTCACCGAGTTCCAAACCCCGATCCTCACCGCATCGTCGCCCGAAGGCGCTCGTGACTTCCTGGTGCCGTCGCGCATTCACCCAGGGCAGTTCTACGCGCTGCCGCAGGCGCCGCAGCAGTTCAAGCAATTGGCCATGGTCGCCGGGTTCGATCGCTACTTCCAGATCGCGCCCTGTTTCCGGGATGAGGCGGGCCGCGCCGACCGGTCCCCCGGCGAGTTCTACCAGCTTGATTTCGAGATGAGCTTTGTGACGCAAGAGGACGTTTTCACGACCCTCGAACCGATTATTGGAGGCGTCTTCAAGGAATTCGGCGGCGGCCGGGTGGTGACGGAGGGTGCATTCCCGCGCATTCCCTATGATACGGCGTTGCTGGAATACGGCTCCGACAAGCCCGATTTGCGCAATCCGCTGAAGATCACCGACGTGACGGAGCACTTCGCCGGATCGGGCTTCGGCCTGTTCGCCCGGATCGCAGCATCCGGCGGCGTCGTCCGCGCCATCCCCGCGCCCGGCGCTGGCCCAAAGCCGCGCGGCTTCTTCGACAAGCTGAACGAGTGGGCGCGCGAACAGGGCGCCGGCGGACTTGGCTACGTCATCTTCGAAGCGGACGGTGGCAAGGGCCCGATCGCCAAGAATCTGGAACCCAACCGGGTCGAGGCGATCCGTTCCGCCTGCGGCCTGCAAGCCGGTGACGCCGTATTCTTCGCCGCCGGACCCAAGGATGAGGCGGCTAAGTTCAGCGGCGCGGTGCGTAACCGGATCGGCGCCGAGCTGGAGCTATACGAGAAAGACGCCTTCCGCCTGTGCTGGATCACCGACTTCCCGATGTACGAGCGGGTCGAGGAAACCGGGCTGATCGACTTCAGCCACAACCCGTTCTCCATGCCGCAGGGCGGGCTGGAAGCGCTCAACACGCAGGATCCGCTGTCGATCAAGGCCTACCAATACGACATCGTCTGCAACGGGGTGGAGCTGTCGTCGGGCGCCATACGCAACCACCGCCCGGACATTATGATCCGCGCCTTTGAGATCGCCGGCTATCCAGAGTCCGAAGTCGAGGCGCGGTTCGGCGGCATGCTGTCCGCGTTCCGCTACGGCGCCCCGCCGCACGGCGGTTCGGCGCCTGGGATCGATCGCATCGTCATGCTGCTGGCCGACGAGCCGAACATCCGCGAGGTCATCCTGTTCCCGCTCAATCAGCAGGGGCAGGATCTGATGATGGGCGCCCCCGCGCCGGTGCCTGCGGCGCGATTGAAGGAGCTGTCGCTCAAGCTGGATATGCCGCCGGTCAAGAAGGGCTAGCCCGTCGAGCCGAAGCCGCCCGCACCTCGCCCGCTATTGGCTGAAAATGCGTCCACCACCGTTAGCGACGGCCGGACGATCGGCACGAACATCATTTGGGCGAAGCGTTCGCCGGGCTGCAGGGTGATCGGTTCGGTGCCGGGCGGATTGCGGTTCCATGTGCTGACCATGATCGCCCCGGTGTAGTCGGGATCGATCAGGCCGGCGGTGTTGCCAAGCACCAGCCCCTTGCGGTGGCCCAAGCCAGAGCGAGGCAGGATCAGCGCGGCAAAATTCGGGTCCGCCATGTGGATCGCGAACCCGGCGGGGATCAGCACGGCGGGTGCGCCCGGCAGGATGTCTGCCGGCGCGTCGAGACAGGCGTGCAGGTCGATCGCGGCCGCCATGTCGCTCTGGTAGGTTGGCAGCCCCCACTCGTGCAGGCGCGGGTCGAGCACCACCATTTCCACCGCGATCACGCCAGCGCATCCGCAATGCGTGCAGCCAGCCGTGTAGCCACTTCCGTCTTGGGCAGCATGGGCCAGTCCTCTGAACCATCGGCCGTAATCAGATGAACTTGGTTGGCCTCGCCCGCCATGATCCCCGTGGCCGGGCTGACATCGTTGGCGACGATCCAGTCGCACCCCTTGCGGAGCCGCTTCGCCGTTGCGTTCTCGACGACGTTCTCGGTCTCTGCCGCGAAACCAACCATCAGCCGGGGGCGCTGCGGGCCGGCGGACAGCGTGGCGAGGATGTCAGGATTGGGTTGCAGCACCATCACCGGGGGCCCCGCGCCGGGCTGCTTCTTTAGCTTCTGTGCAGACGCCGCCACATGCCAGTCGGCGACCGCCGCCGCACACACCGCAACATCGGCGGGCAGCGCGGCCTGGCAGGCCGCCAGCATCTCGGCCGCCGTTTCCACCCGGTGCACGGTGGCCCCCGCCGGCAGCGCCTGCCATGTCGGGCCGCTGACCAACGTCACGCGCGCGCCCAACTGCACGAGAGCTGCCGCGATCGCCGTCCCCTGACGCCCGGATGAGCGGTTGGCGATGTAGCGCACCGGGTCGATCGGCTCATGGGTCGGCCCGCTGGTGACCAGGGCATGCCGGCCCGCGAGCGGCTTTGGTCCGAAATAACCCTCGATGGCAGCAAGAATCGCGGGCGGCTCGGCGAGGCGGCCTGGGCCGAACTCGTTGCAAGCCATCACGCCCTCCTCGGGTCCGACGATGCCGATGCCGCGGCTGCGCAGCAACGCGACGTTGGCGACGGTCGCCGGGTGCAGCCACATGCGCACGTTCATCGCGGGCGCCGCCAGCACGGGCTTGTCGGTGGCCAGCAGGACCGTGGTCGCAAGGTCATGCGCGCGGCCCGTTGCCATCGACGACAGGATGTCCGCGCTGGCCGGCGCCACCACGATGAGGTCCGCAGCGCGGGACAGCTCGATATGTCCCATCTCGCTCTCGTCCGTCAGCGACCAGAGGTCAGTATAGACTTTGGTCTCGGTCAGCGCCTGAAGGCTGAGGGCCGTCACGAAATGTGAGCCCCCTTCCGTCAGCACCCCGGTGACGCCATGGCCGGCCTTGCGCAGCAGCCGCACCAACTCCAGCGATTTGTAGGCAGCGATGCCGCCGGAGACGATCAGCAGGACGTTCAAAGGCGCCGGCCGGTATGGATGGCGGCGATCCCGCCCGTCAGGTTGCGATGCCGCACCTGCGACAGGCCGGCCTGCGTCATCATCGCGGCCAGAGCGTCCTGGTCGGGGAAGGTGCGGATGCTTTCGGCGAGGTAGCGGTAGCTTTCCGCATCGCCCGCGATCGCCTTTCCCAGCCGCGGGAGGACGCTGAACGACCAGGTGTCGTAAATCGGGCTGAGCGCCGCGACCTGCACCCGGGAGAATTCGAGGCAGGCGAACCGCCCGCCCGGCCGGAGCACGCGGCGCGCTTCCCGCAAAGCCGCCGGCTTGTCGGTCACGTTGCGGAGCCCAAACGCGATCGCCACCACATCCACGCAGCGGTCGGGCAGGGGGAGCATCTCGGCATCCGCCACCAGCAATTCGACCGCGCCGGCATGCCCGCGGCTGACGGCACGGTCGCGGCCGACGCTCAGCATCGACACGTTGATGTCGGACAGGATGGCCGGGCCGCCGCCGGCCTGGCGCCAGCCAAAGGTGATATCGCCGGTGCCGCCTGCGAGGTCGAGCAGCATACGGCCCGGCGATGGCTGCAGCGCTGCGACGAAGTCCCGCTTCCAGGCCCGGTGAATGCCGAGCGACATGAGGTCGTTCATCAGGTCGTAGCGCGGCGCCACACTATCGAACACCGCACGCACCATCGGCTTCTTCTCGTCCCGGGGGACAGTGCGGTAGCCGAAATCGGTGGTCGGGTTGTCGCTCATGGATGGCATCTATAGCCTGCCACCCATCCATGCCGGAACTCCCAGAAGTCGAAACGGTGATGCGCGGCCTGCGCGCGCGGCTGGAGGGGCGGACGATCGTGACCGCGCTGGTGAACCGGCCCGACATGCGATGGGCGCTGCCGCCAAACCTGGCGGCGCGGCTGACCGGGGCACGGGTCGAGGGGTTTCGCCGCCGGGCAAAGTACATCCTGATGCGGCTGGATGGCGGCGATAGCGTACTCCTTCATCTGGGGATGTCCGGCCGCATGGTGCTGGGGCCGGCCAACCCCAACAGCGTCACCCTGCATGAGCATGTGGTGATGCAGACCGATGATGGCTGGCGGGTCGGTTTCGTGGACCCGAGGCGGTTCGGCTCGGTGGACCTGATCGCGACGGCGGCCGAGGACACGCACCGGCTGCTGGCCGGGTTGGGTCCGGAGCCGCTGGATGCGCAATTCACCACGGCGGTGCTGTCCCGGGCGCTGGAAGGCAAACGCACGCCGATCAAGGCCGCCTTGCTGGACCAGCGGCTGGTCGCCGGCCTCGGCAACATCTACGTCTGCGAGGCGATGTTCCGCGCCCGCATCGCTCCGGACCGGCAAGCGGCGACGATCCCGCGCGCGGGGGTGGCTCGGCTGGTCACGGCCATCAAGGACACGTTGACCGAGGCGATTGCGGCCGGCGGCTCCTCCCTGCGCGACTATGTTCAGCCGGATGGGGAACTCGGTTACTTCCAGCATGCGTGGAAGGTTTACGGCCGGGAAGGGGAGCCGTGTGAGCGCTGCCCCGGGCCGCCGGCCTGTGCCGGTGTGGCGCGCCTGGTGCAATCCGCGCGATCGACATTCTACTGCGCTCGGATCCAGAAGTAGCGACTTCGCTGCGATGGTCACCGACAGCACTTCCCCGCTGGACAAGGGCCGCGGTAGGCTGGCGGCAAAGAATGGAGGTCACGCAATGCAGGAGATGATCCTGGCCGAGACGCACGGCGCCGTCGGCCTGATCCAACTGAACAGGCCGGCCGCGCTGAACGCCTTGTGCGACCAGATGATCGCGGAGATCGGCGTCCAGCTCCTCGACTTCGACGCCAATCCGGAGATCGGCGCCATTGTCCTGACAGGGTCTGACAAGGCGTTCGCCGCGGGCGCCGACATCAAGGAGATGCAAGCTCGCCACTACCCGGACGTGCTGCAGGACGACTTCATCGCCAAGTGGGAGACGGTGCTGCGCGTCAAAAAACCAGTGATCGCAGCGGTGGCCGGGTTCGCCCTCGGCGGCGGCTGCGAGCTGGCCATGATGTGCGACATGATCGTCTGCGCCGATACCGCCAAGTTCGGACAACCCGAGATCAACCTCGGCGTCATGCCGGGCGCTGGCGGCACTCAGCGCTTTACCCGCGCGGTCGGCAAGTCCAAGGCGATGGACATGTGCCTGACCGGCCGCATGATGGATGCGGCCGAGGCGGAACGCGCCAACCTCGTCACCCGGGTGTTTCCGGCCGATACCATGCTGGAGGAAGCCTTGAAGCTGGCGGCCAAGATCGCCGGGCAGTCTCGCGTGGCCTGCCTGGTGACCAAGCGCGCCGTCAACGCCGCATTCGAGACGACCCTCACCCAGGGGGTGGCGACCGAGCGCGGCTTGTTCCTGTCGCTGTTCGGAACGCCCGACCAGAAGGAAGGGATGGCGGCCTTCGTCGAGAAGCGCAAACCGCAGTTTGGCCGTTAGCTATACCGCCTCTCTTGCTTGACTTGCGGGTGCACCGCTCTTAGAACGCCCGCTCTTTGCTGGTCCGTCCACTCGGGCGTGGTGCCGGTCAGACCCAGACGTTGAGACACAGGATTCATGGCGAACACCGCTTCCGCGCGTAAGCGCATCCGGCAGACCGAGCGTCGCACCGCCCGTAATCACGCCCGCAAGTCTCGGATGCGGACATTCGTGAAGAAGGTTGAGGCTGCGATCGCCAGCGGCGACAAGTCGCAAGCCGCCGCGGCTCTGCAGGCTGCGCAGCCCGAGATGCAGCGCGCCGCGGGCAAAGGCGTAATTCATAAGAATACAGTGGCGCGTAAGATTTCGCGTCTGTCGAAACGCATCAAAGTCCTCGAGGCGGCTCCCGCCTCCTAAGCTACTATCGGCCGTCGCAGTCTGCATCGGCCGTCCCTATTGATACGTCTTAGAAAGGCCGGGTGACCCAAAAGGGACATCCGGCTTTATTTATTTTTTATTGTCGTTACTTGAGCGTTGCTTGCTTGTGGCAGATTTGGTTTGCCTAAAGTCAGCCCGTGACTTAAACAATTATGAAGCGGCCATGCACGTTGAAGGTCCGGCACTCTGCTGGTGCCCTCTTCGTGCGCAGCTTAGGCGAGTGGGAATGGTGACAATCGTTGGCATGAGTAATCCCGCGAACGACACTCTTTCCCTGGCCGCCCTGACCGAGCAGTGGACCCGCGTGTGCGACCGCCTCAAGACCGAGGTCGGCGAGGTGGACTACCGCAACTGGCTGCGGCAGATGTCGCTGGCCGGTGTGGACGGCGATGAAGTCACCATCCACCTGCCTACGCGCTTCCTGCGGGACTGGGTGCGCGCGCATTACGGCGACAAGTTGAACGGCCTTTGGCGCGCAGAAAACCCGACTGTGCAGCGCGTGGACCTTCGCGTCGGCGCCACCGGCGCGGTCGCTGCGCCCTTGGCAGAAAGCCTGTCGTCCGATCCGGTGGCCGACCCGGTCACTGCACGGGCCGACGATCGTGCGGAGCCGCGCTCCACCGACATCGCCAGCGCGCTGGACCCGCGCTTCTCGTTCGACGCCTTTGTCGTCGGCAAGCCCAACGAGTTCGCCTATGCCTGCGCCCGGCGGGTCGCCGAGCAGCCGGCCTCGCAAGGGTTCAATCCTCTCTTCCTCTATGGCGGCGTCGGGCTGGGCAAGACGCATCTGATGCACGCGGTCGGGCTCGAACTGTCGCGCGGCGGTGCGGCGAAGCCGGCGACCGTGACCTACATGTCGGCCGAGAAGTTCATGTATCGCTTCATCGCCGCCATCCGCAGCCAATCGACGATGGAGTTCAAGGAAAGCCTGCGCTCCGTGGACGTGTTGATGGTGGACGACGTGCAGTTCCTCATCGGCAAGGAAAGCACGCAGGAGGAATTCTTCCACACCTTCAATGCGCTGGTCGATTTCGGCAAGCAGATCGTCATCTCCTCCGACAAGTCCCCTTCGGAGCTCGACGTGGAGCCGCGGCTGCGCACCCGGCTAAGCTGCGGGATGGTGGCTGACATCCACGCCACCACCTTCGAGCTTCGCGTCTCGATTCTCGAAGCCAAGGCCAATCGCGCCGGCGTGGACGTACCGCGCCGAGTGCTGGAGTTCCTGGCCCACAAGATCACCACCAATGTCCGTGAGCTCGAAGGCGCGCTGAACCGCCTGCTGGCCCATGCCAGCCTGTTCGGCCGCAGCGTCACCCTCGAGAACACCCAGGAAGTGCTGCGCGACGTGCTAAAGGCGCATGACCGCCGGGTCACCATCGAGGAGATCCAGAAGCGTGTTGCCGAACATTACCATCTGCGGCTGAGCGAAATGAGCAGCGCCCGGCGCTCCCGCAACGTCGCCCGGCCGCGCCAGGTCGCGATGTACCTCGCCAAGCAGCTCACCAGCCGATCGCTGCCGGAGATCGGCCGCAAGTTCGGCAATCGCGACCATACCACCGTCATGCACGCCTGTTCCCGGGTGGCGGAGATCATGGGCGTGGACGCCGGCTTTGCCGAGGACGTCGAACTGCTGCGCCGCATGCTGGAGAGCTAGCCGTCCCGCCACTATCATCCGTTTGCGTGGCCTGCCCCTCCTGCTAGGTTGCTGGACCGAAGTGACTGCGCCCGAGTCCGGTCGCGCGGGCCTAGGTTGCGTGGGGGACTGAACCGATGAAGCTCAAGGCCGACCGCGCCACTCTGATCAAGGCGCTGGCGCATATCCAGAGCGTGGCCGAGAAGCGCAACACCATTCCTATCCTGGCCAACGTGCTGATCGCGGTGAAAGACAGCAAGCTCAGCTTCACCGCGACGGACATGGAAATCGCTGTCGTCGAGATGGTGCCCGCTGTGACCAGCCGTGACGGCGCCACAACCGCGCCGGCGACTACGCTGTACGAGATCGTCCGTAAGCTACCGGACGGTGCCGAAGTGGAACTGGATTTCGCCGGCGGCGACGCCCAGCTGGCGCTGCGGGCCGGGCGTTACGCGACCAGCCTCGTCACGCTGTCCACCGATGATTTCCCGTCCATGACGGCGGGTCAGTTGCCGCACCGCTTCCATCTTTCGGCGTTGGCGTTGCGCGGCCTGATCGACCGCACTCGTTTTGCGATCAGCACGGAGGAGACGCGCTACTACCTCAACGGCATCTTCCTGCACGCCGCCGAAGGCGCCGACGGCCGGGTGCTGCGCGCGGTCGCCACGGACGGCCATCGCCTGGCCCGGGTGGAGGAGCCGCTTCCCGAAGGCGCCGGATCGATGCCCGGCGTCATCGTCCCGCGCAAAACGATCGCTGAACTGCGCAAGCTGCTGGACGAAGCGCAGGGCGACGTCGAGTGCGCATTGTCCGACACCTGCATCCAGTTCACCGTGGGCAACGTCACGCTCACCAGCAAGCTGATCGATGGCACCTTCCCGGAATACGAGCGCGTCATTCCACGCGACAACGAGAAGATCCTGCGCGTCGGCAAAAAGGACTTCGCCGAGGCCGTGGCCCGCGTCGCCGCCATCAGCAACGAACGCTCCCGCCCGGTGAAGATGTCGCTGGCGCGCGACCTTCTGGTCCTGTCCGCCGCCAGCCCCGAGCAGGGCACCGCGACCGAGGAACTGGACGGCGACCGGGTGAAGTACGATTTCGGCCCGCTCGAGATCGGCTTCCAGGCCCGCTACCTCAACGACATCACCGACCAGATCGGCGGCGAGGTGGAGTTCCTGTTCAGCGACGGCGCCGCCCCCACGGTGGTCCGCGACGCAGGCGACAGCAGTGCGCTCTACGTGCTCATGCCGATGCGGGTGTAGCCGGGCGGCCACATGTCCGATCTGCCTGCCTATGTCGAATTGGCCGAGGTTGGCCCTCGTGACGGCCTGCAGATCGAACCGCGTGTACTGACCACCGCCGAAAAGCTTCGCATGGTGGATTCGCTGGCAGCAAGCGGCCTGAAGCAGATCGAAGTCGGGTCGTTCGTGAACCCGAAAGCCGTGCCCCAGATGGCCGGCACCGGCGAGGTGTTCGCGGCGATCCAGAAACGGCCCGGCGTTCGCTACCGCGCATTATGGCTCAACCCGAAAGGCCTCGAACGCGCGCTGGCAAACGGCCGCGTTGACATGGACGGCAAGCTGACCCTAACCGCGAGCGAAACATTCGTGCAGCGCAACACCAACCGCAGCATCGACGATACGTTCGGCCAGATGCCCGAGTGGATCCGGACCTATCGCGATGCCGGCATCACGGCCGACACGCTCAGCGTCATGGCCGCCTTCGGCTGCAACTTCGAGGGATATATCCCCGAGCAGACGGTCGTTGCGCTGATTGGTCGCGCCATGCAGATCATGGCCGATCATGGTTGCACGCTACGCCATCTGTCACTCGCGGACACGATGGGATGGGCCAGCCCGCGCCAGGTCCAGAGCCTGGTCGGACAGGTGCGCAGCAAATGGCCGGAACTGCATATAAAGCTGCACCTGCACGACACGCGCGGCTGCGCCGTCGCCAATGCGGTGGCCGCGATGGAGTTGGGCGTGGCCGAGTTCGACGCCTCCGTCGGCGGCCTCGGCGGCTGCCCGTTCGCCGGCCACAAGGGAGCCGCGGGCAACGTCTGCACCGAAGACCTGGCATTCGCCTGCGCCGAGATGGGCATTGAAACCGGCATCGACCTCGACGTCCTGGTCGAGGCGGCGAAGCTGACCGAGGCGCTCGTCGGCCACCCCCTGCCCGGCAAGGTCATGAAAGGCGGCACTCTCACCCGCTGGAGGAAACCAATGGGCCATGGGTGAAAACCCATCCCGTCAGGGCTGGTGCAGGTTCACTTCACGGCCACGCCGCTGCCCGCCTTCGCCGCACGCTCTCCCGCATCAAGCGGCGGTCTGCAGCGATCCCAGCGGGTGCAAACTACTTCAGCGCCTTCGCCGCCTCCATCACGTCCGCGGCGTGGCCGGGTACCTTCACCTTGCGCCAGATGCGGGCGATCTTGCCGGTCTTGTCGATCAGGAAGGTGGACCGGTCGATGCCCATGTAGGTCTTGCCGTACATCGACTTCTCGACCCAGGACCCATACGCCTCCGCGACCTCGCTGCTGTCGGAGGCGAGCGGGAAGCTCAGGCTGTACTTCTCCGCGAACTTCTCGATGGGCTTCATCGCGTCCTTCGAGACGCCGATCACCTCGATCCCGATCTTGCCGAGCGCGGGCAGGGCTTCCTGGAATGCGCAGGCTTCCTTGGTGCAGCCGGGCGTGTCGGCCTTCGGATAGAAGTAAAGCACGAAAGGCCGGCCCTTCATCGCCTCCAGGCTGACGGTTCGCCCGCCGGTCGCTGTCATGGTGAAGTCCGGGGCCTTGTCACCTTCCGCCACGCTCATTCGATTGCTCCCACATGCGCAATAAAGGCCGCACGCACGCGGGCGGCCACGGAATGCAGCCTGGCATGGAACGCTGCGGCGTCACAGCCGCCGGCGGCTGTTAGCAACGCCTCCATGGCCGCCACGGGCAGCTCGGCCGGCGGCCGCGGGCCGACCGTGATGCGCAACAGCCCCTGGACCGTTCGCCACAGCCGGTCCGCCTCCGTCAGCAGGCCGCTCGTCGCCTCGTCGAACGCGCCCTCCCGCGCCAGCATGCTGATGGCCGCGCGGATCGTTTGCGCCGGGTGAGCCGGCTTGTGCAGCAGCAGCGCCGTCTGGACGATGAACTCGACGTCCACCTGGCCGCCGGGCATCAGCTTCACGTCCCACGGGCTGGTCGGCGGCAGGTCGCGCGCCATGCGCTGCCGCATCGCGGCCGCATCGGGCCGCACCTTCGCCGGGTCGGCGGCGCCGATCGCCCGCAGGATTTCGGCCTCCAGCGTGGCACACAACGCCGGGGGGCCGGCGACGACGCGCGCCCTGGTCAGCGCCATGCGTTCCCATGTCCAGGCCTCGGCCGCGTGATATTGCCGGAACGACTGCAAGCTGACCGCCACCGGGCCTTTGTTGCCGGACGGACGCAGCCGCATGTCCACCGCGTAGAGCGCCCCGTCCACACCCGGCGCCGTGAGCGCAGCGACGATGGCATGTGCGGCGCGAATGAAATACTGGCTGGGCGGCAGCCGTCGCGCCCCGTCGCTCTCTCCCGCGTCCGGCGCGTGGTCGTAGATCAGCATAAGGTCGAGGTCGGAGCCGGCCATCATCTCCCGGCCGCCGGCTTTGCCAAGGAGGACGACCGCCAGCCCGCCGCCGGTAATCGTCCCGTGGCGCTCCGCATAGGACGCCATCGTCAACGGCAGCAGCACCTGCAGCGTTGCGTCGGCCAGGTTGCTGCGAAGTTCCCCGGCGGTGTCGGCGTCTATGCGGCCCTCCATCTGCGCGACCGCCAGCCGGAACTCCTCGCTGCGGACCGTCCGCCGCACGATGGCCGCGGCGTCATCCAGTCCGCGTGCGTCCACCAGTTGGGAGGTCAGCAGCGTCCCTGGGTCCGGATGGCATTCGCCCGGTGCCAGCAGCCCTTCGAGTGCGGCCGGTACCTGCGCGAGGTGGTCGGCGAGCCGGGGCGCCGCACCCAGCACCGATGCGATCCGGTCCAGTAGCACAGGCTGGCGCTGCAGCAAGGAGAGCACCTGCACCCCGGCAGGCAAACGGCTGAGCAGTGTGTCCACGCGGGCAAATGCCGAATCGGGCTGCCGTTGGGCCGCCAGTGCGCGGAGCAAGCCCGGCAGCACCGCTTCCAACAGACTGCGGGCCCGCTCCGATCTCAGCGCCCGCGGCACGCCCGCCCGCCAGGACCGGATGGCTGCCAGCACCCGGTCCGGTTCCGCAAACCCTAGGTGGCGCAAGCCGTCGGCTGTCAGCGCGGGCGCTTCCGGCTGCGCGGGCGATTCGAAGAGGGAGGCGTCGTGCTTCTGAACCTGCTCCAGCACCGCCAGGAGCGCCGTCGCGAAGGCGGCAGCGTCGCCGTATCCCATGAACCGGGCAAACCGTTCCATGGCAGTGCAATCACCCGGCAGAGTATGCGTCTGCCGGTCCGCGACCATCTGCAACCGATGCTCGACCCGGCGTAGGAACTGGTAGGATGCCGCCATGCTGTCGGCCGCAGCGCGGCTGAGATGCCCGGCGGCAACCAGCGCATCCAGCGCCGCGATCGTGCCGGGCACGCGCAACGCCGGGTCGCGCCCGCCCCAGACCAGTTGCATCGTCTGTGTGGCGAACTCCACGCCACGGATGCCTCCCTGGCCGAGCTTCACGTCATGCCCGAGAACCCGCTGTACCGGACCGCCCTCCAGGGTCAGTGCTGTTTCATGGTGGTCATCCATCCGGCGCTTCATGGCGCGGATGTCCGCCACCGCGGCGAAGTCGAGATGGCGCCGCCAGACGAATGGCCGGATCTCGCGCAGGAACCGTTCGCCCAGGGCACGGTCGCCGGCGACCGGACGCGCCTTGATCATGGCCGCCCGCTCCCAGTTCTCGCCCATGCTTTCGTAGTAGGAGAGCGCGCCGGCCACGGTGATCGCGGGCGGAGTTGCGCCCGGGTCGGGCCTAAGCCGCAGGTCGGTGCGGAAAACGTAGCCGTCGGCGTCGCGTGCTTCCATAAGTGTGCAAACGTCCCGGGTCAGCCGCGTAAAGACAGCACCCAAACCGTCGAGGTGGCGGGGATGCCGGGTGGGGTCGTAGATGACGACGAGGTCGATATCGCTCGAATAATTCAGCTCGCGCGCGCCCAGCTTGCCCATGCCAAGCACGGTGTAGCCGCATTCGGCCAGCATTCGCCTGCCGGGCGGCAAGCTCAGCGTGCCGCGGGCGCGCGCGGCACGCAGTCCGTGGGCGATCGCTGCGTCCAGCGCGGCCTCGGCCAAGGCCGACAGGGCGCCCGTCACCTGTTCCAGCGGCCACAGCCCGCCGATATCGGCGATGGCGCAGGCCAGGCCCAGGCGGCGCTTGGCTTGCCGCAACACGGACGCAACGGTCGTGCGATCGGCCGAGCTGGGCAGCGCAGTCACGCTGCGCAACGCAGCGGCGACCACCACGTCCGGCCCATCGCGGCACAGGCGCCGTATCGCTCCGGCTTCCCGCACGGCGAGGTCCGACAGGAACGGGCTGTTGCCGCCGAGCGCCCGCAGCATGGATGCCACCCCGGACCGTTGGATCAGCCGCGCTTCGGCGGCGCCGCTGGACGCGAACCGCTCCAGCAGCCGGTCAGCCGCGTCCGGGTCCGCAGCCTCCGGCCAGGTAAACGCATCCAACGACACCATGCCGTAGACTCGCCCTCGGACGCTGGCCAGGTCAACCGGTGCTGAGCCGGGTTCCGCCCTGGATGGGGCGCATGGGCAGCAGCGCGCTGAAAGTGGCTCTCGCGTCGCTGGTCGGCGCGGGCGTGATCGCCGTCATCGTGGGCGGCGGCCTGGCATGGCGGCTGAGCGATGGGCCGCTCGACATCACCGGCCTCACCCGGCGCGCCGCCCCCCTGGTGGCCCCCGGCATCACCGCGGACAGCGTCACCTTGGCGCTGCAGCGTGAGGGTGGCCGGCACGTGCTGCGCCTAGACGTCAGCAACGGGGTCCGCGCCTCCGAGGACGGCGCGCCGGTGCAGTCGGTCCGCTCCGCCACGGTCAGCCTCGCATTGGCGCCTCTGCTGATCGGCCTGGTGGAGCCGGAAACCGTGACGCTGGACGGGTTGCAATTACACCTGCGGGAGCTTCAGCGCTCTTCCCAGGCCAGCGCTTCTTCGGCTGAGACGCCGCGCCGGCAGGAGATCCGGCGGTTGCTGCAAAGCCTCCGTCAGGTGACCGTCACCGACGCCTCCGTCGCGCTGATCGCCGGGCCGGACGGGCAGGACGCCCAGGTGACCGGCGGCGCCGCGACCCTGGCGCGCGCACCCGACGGCACGTTGAGCGGCCAGGCCGGGGCGACCGCCGACATCGGCGGCCTCACCGCCCGCATGGAGGCGAGCGGCACGTTCGGCGATCAGGGCGGGCAACTGCACGTGACGGTGTCGCCGCTCT
>CAZZVB010000008.1:0-46033 GCA_964657445.1 uncultured Burkholderiaceae bacterium
CATATCGCGGTGGCGTCGCCAGCCGCAAATCGCCGCCTGGGAAGCCAGCGGCGGGGTGACGGCGGCCGGTCTGTGCCGTATGCCGGAACGATGACGCGAAAGGATGACCGATGGACCACCCGGTAAGGACGGATTCCGGCTTCGCCTCGGGCAAGATGCTGGCGGAAGTGGCCGACGGCGTCGGCCTGATCACCTTCAACCAGCCCGAAAAGCGCAACGCGATGTCGGTCGAGATGTGGGACGGGCTGACCCGGATCCTCGATTTGTGGCTGGACGATCCGGAAGTCCGCGTCGTCGTTCTGACCGGGGCAGGGGACAAGGCGTTCGTGTCCGGCGCCGACATCAGCCAGTTCGCCCAAAGCCGCAGCAACGCGGAGGCGCAGAAGGACTACGACCGTCTGACCAGCGCCGGCCGCGCGAAGCTGGCCGCCTTCCCCAAGCCGGTCATCGCGCGCATCCAGGGCTTCTGCCTCGGCGGCGGCCTGGGGATCGCCATGACCGCCGACTTGCGCATCGCCTCCGACGACAGCGCGTTCGGCATCCCCGCCGCCAAGCTCGGCATCGCCTACGGCTTCGACATGGTGCGCCGGCTGATGTCGCTCGTCGGGCAGGCCAACGCGCGTATGATGCTGTTTTCAGGCGAGCGGATCGATGCAGCCGAGGCGCAGCGCATCGGCCTGGTGAACCGCGTCGTACCCGTGTCGGAGCTGACAGAGGCGGTGAACAAGCTCGCCCGCACCATCGCCGGCAACGCACCGCTGTCCGTCACGGGCATGAAGCTGATCGCCAACAACGCCCTGCGTGACCCGTCGGATCGCGACATGGCGGCGGTCACGCAAGCCGTTCTCACTTGCTTCGACAGCGCGGACTACACCGAGGGCCGCACCGCCTTCATGGAGAAGCGCAAGCCTCAGTTCCAGGGCAAGTAGGGCGGGTGAAACCCGCGGCGCTCCTGGCCGGGACCGCCTTGGCGGCCGTGCTGATCGCAACCTTCGCGGTGCGTGCGGCCGATCCTGATGCGCTGTGGAAGATCGTGCATGGGCGCTGCGTTCCGGACCAGCTGACGCACGGCGATCCGGCGCCCTGCGTCAGCGTCAGCCTGACCGATGGGGAGGCGCATGGCTACGCGATCCTGAAGGATATCCGGGGCGCCACTCAGTTCCTGCTGATCCCGACGGGCAAGATGGGCGGCATCGAAAGTGCCGAGATCCTGGCGCCCAATGCGCCGAACTTCTTCGCGTCCGCCTGGGAGGCACGCTCCAACATGGAGGCGGTGGTGCATCACCCCGTGCCGCGGGAGGACATCAGCCTCGCCATCAACTCGCCGCACGCGCGCACGCAGGAGCAGTTGCACATCCACATCGACTGTCTGCTGCCGAGTGTGGTGACGGCGCTGCACGACCAGATCGCCGCGATCGGGCCAGAATGGGCGCCGCTCCCAGTGCCGCTGGAAGGCCATCCCTACCGCGCGCGCTGGCTGCCGGACGGCGACCTGGCCAAAGCCAACCCATTCAAGCTGCTCGCCGCCGATGCCGGCGCGGCGGCCATGCCGGACCAGACCCTCATCGTGGCCGGGGCAGTGTCAGCGGACGGCAAGCCAGGGTTCGTGCTGCTGGCAGATCACTTCGACCCGGCGGCGGGGGACCGCGCCAGCAGCGAGGAACTGCAGGACCACGAATGCACGGTCCTCCACAATGCTTCGCCCTCTCCCGCTGGCAAAGGGCCGGGGTGAGGGGCCGGCGGACACGCCGCCTGCGTCCACTCGCGCGCTCCCCGGGTTCTTGCGCCCATCCCGGAACGGCGACAGTCTGACGATCAAAGGGGGCCTGCGATGTCATCGACCACGCCCGGCGTGCGACCCAGGGTATATGGCCTGGACCTCCCCTCCATGCGCGACCGCGTCTCGCCCGAGGAGTGGGAGGCGCGGGTCGATCTTGCCGCGTGCTACCGGCTGGTGGCGATGTGGGACATGACGGACATGATCGCCAACCACATCTCGGTCCGAGTTCCTGGCGAGCCGGAGAACTTCCTGATCAATCCTTACGGTTTTCTCTATGAGGAGATCACGGCGTCCAGCCTGGTGAAGATCGATCTGGACGGCAACATCGTGCAGAAGCCGGATTTCGAGTATGGCATCAACCGCGCCGGGTTCGTCATCCACGCCGCCATCCACCGGCACCGGCACGACGTCGATTGCGTGATCCACACGCACACGCCCGCCGGCATGGCCATTGCGTCAATCCGCAGCGGCTTCCTGCCGATGACGCAGACGGCGATGCGCTTCGCCCGGGTCGCCTACCACGACTACGAAAGCGTCGCCGTGGACCTGGCCGAGCAGGAGCGGCTGGTCGCCGATCTCGGCGACGCCGACCTGATGGTGCTGCGCAACCACGGCCTGCTCGTCGTAGGCCCCACCATTCAGCAGGCGTTCAGCAACATCTACCGCGCCGAACTCGCCTGCAAAGCCCAGTTGCTGGCGATGTCGAGCGGGGATGAGATCGTGCTGCCGCCGGCCGACGTCATCGCCAAGACCAATCACCTCTACCGCCCCGAGGTCCGCCGCCCGTTCGGCGTGCTGGAATGGCCAGCCCTGCTGCGCAAGCTGGACCGGATCGACCCGACCTACCGGGATTGATGGCGTTGTTTGAGCTTGCGGGGGCGCGATGAAGCCCGATCTGCTTCTAGCGATCGACCTCGCACCCTCCAGCCTCGCCAAGCTGGAGGCGGCGTACGCCGTCCACCGTGCCATAACCGCTGAGGCGGCGCGGGAACACTGCGGCATGGTCCGCGCTGTGCTGACGAACGGCACCACCGGCCTCTCTGCCGCCATGATCGAGGCGCTTCCGAAGCTCGAGATCATCTGCGCCCAGGGCGTCGGCTTCGAGGGTATCGACATCGCGGCCGCAAAGGCCCGCGGTATCACCGTCACCCACGGACCCGGCACGAATGCGTCGTGCGTGGCGGACCATGCGATGGGGTTGCTGCTGTCCCTGTTGCGCGATTTCTCAGGCAACGATGCGCGTGTGCGCGCCGGCAAGTGGCGGGAAGGCCGCACCATGCGGCCGACTGCGACCGGCCGCCGCCTCGGGCTGCTCGGGTTTGGGCAGATTGGCCGGCGCATCGCGCAGCGCGCGGCGGCCTTCGACATGATCGTCGCCTATCACAGCCGCCAGCCGCGGCTGGAGAGCGGGCTGAACTACGTGCCCAGCCTGATGGAACTGGCACTTTGGTGCGACGACCTGGTGGTCGCCGTGCCCGGCGGGGCCGAGACCCGGCACATCGTGGACGCCGGCGTGATGGCGGCGATCGGGCCCAAGGGCTTTCTGGTCAATGTCGGCCGCGGCAGCGTCCTGGACACGGACGCACTCGTCGCGGCCTTGCGCGATGGCGAGTTGGGCGGCGCCGGCCTCGACGTGATCGAAGGCGAGCCGGACGTGCCCCAAAACCTCTGCACGCTGCCGAACGTGCTGCTGACGCCGCATATGGCGGGGCGCTCCCCCGCCTCGGTCAATGCCACTATCGCACTCGTGCTGGAGAACCTCGATGCGTTCTTCGCCGGCCGGCCGGTCCTCACACCCGTGCCAGGACCATGATGCCCAGGTGTATCGTTCGGGAACCGCGCCCCAATTGGTGAGCTTAGGGTCGTCAATCCGAAGACGAGGCTTTTCATGGATGGATTTGACCTGGCGGGCGTGGCGTTAACCCGCCGCACCGTCCTAGAGGCAGGTACGGCGGCTGCCGCACTGGCCGTCATCAGCGGCGAAGCTGCCGCGCAGACTAAACCGGCTCAATCGCCGCCCGCGCCCGACACGGCCGTTCCGGCGATGCCGGTCACGCTCAACGTGAATGGCGAAGACCATCACCTCACGCTCGACACGCGCACCACGTTGCTTGACGCCTTGCGCGAGCATATCGGGCTGACCGGGTCGAAGAAGGGCTGTGATCATGGCCAGTGCGGCGCTTGCACCATCCTGCTGAATGGAAACCGGGTGAATGCCTGCCTGTCGCTGGCCGTGATGCACGAGGGCGACCGCATCACCACCATCGAGGGGCTCGGCCAGCCTGATCACCTGCATCCCATGCAGGCGGCCTTCCTGCACCATGACGGCTACCAGTGCGGCTATTGCACGCCGGGTCAGATCGTGTCGGCCACGGCCATGCTGAACGAAGTCAAGGCCGGCGCGCCGAGCGTCGTGACCGCCGATTTAACCCAGCACGCCGCACTGACCGATGAGGAAGTGCGCGAGCGGATGAGCGGCAACATTTGCCGTTGCTCTGCCTACCCGAACATCCTCGCCGCCATCCACGATGCGGCGGGGAGCGTGACATGAGGGCCTTCACCTACGAGCGGGCAAGCAGCCCGCAGGCCGCTGCCCAGGCCGTGCTGGCGAACCAGAGCACCACGTTCATCGCCGGCGGCACGAACCTGCTAGATTTGATGAAGCTGCAGGTGACAACGCCTGCCCACGTGGTGGACGTCACCCGGTTGCCGCTGACGAAGATCGAAGACGCGCCAGACGGCGGGCTTCGCATCGGCGCGCTGGTGACTAACAGCGACCTGGCAGCGCACCCGCGCGTGCGGGCGGATTACGCCGTGCTGAGCCGCGCGATCCTGGCCGGTGCGACCGGCCAGTTGCGCAATAAGGCCACAACGGGCGGCAACCTGCTGCAGCGCACGCGGTGCTACTACTTCTACGACACCTCGAAGCCCTGCAATAAGCGCGAGCCGGGTTCGGGCTGCTCGGCGATCGGTGGCTTCAACCGCATCCACGCGATCCTCGGCGCGAGCGACCAGTGCATCGCCACGCATCCGTCCGACATGGCCGTTGCCATGCTGGCGCTGGGCGGGTCGGTCGAAGCGATGGACCCGCAGGGCAGGACGCGCGTCATTCCGCTGACCGAGTTCCATCGGCTGCCGGGCGATACACCGCACATTGAAACCAATCTGAAGCCGGGCGAATTGATCACCGCCGTGACGCTGCCGCCACCGCTGCCGGGTGTGCAAACCTATCGCAAGGTACGCGACCGCGCGTCCTACGCCTTTGCGCTGGTGTCAGTCGCGGCCGTGGTGGACACATCTGGCGGACGCATCAAGTCGGCCCGGCTCGCCTTCGGTGGTGTGGCGCACAAGCCGTGGCGGGTCACCGCCGCGGAACAGGTGCTGGCCGGCGCGCCCGCCACCCCCGCCAGCTTCAAGGCCGCCGCCGACGCCGCATTTGCCGGCGCGCGTGGCTATGGCAGCAACGATTTCAAAGTGGCGCTCGCCCACCGCACGCTTACGGCCGTGCTGGTGGAAACGACGCGCGCTTAGGAGCCACCTCATGATCGAGATGAACGCCCCGATTGGGCAGACTGTGCTAGACACGGTCAATAATGGCGCCGTCGGCAAGCCGGTGGACCGTGTGGACGGTCCGCTGAAGGTCACCGGCACGGCCAAATACGCCTACGAAACCACCGATGCCGGTAAGGCTGCATACGGTTACGCAGTGCTCAGCACGGTGGCAAAAGGCAAGATCGCCAGCGTGGACGCGTCGGCGGCGGAGAAGTCGCCCGGCGTCATCAAGGTGATTACCTGGCAGGACGCTCCGGCACAGGGGCAAGGCAACCACCGTGAAGCCTGCCCCGTGCTGTATTCCGATGAAGTCACGCATTACGGCCAGCCGGTTGCGCTGGTGGTCGCCGAGGAGTTCGAGCAGGCGAGGGCGGCCGCCTTCTTGGTGAGGTTCGGCTACGACCAGCAACCGGGTCAGCACGAGCTGAACGCCAACGTTGCCGCCGCGCACAAGCCCGAACAGTCGCAGTCGCCCGCGGACACCGCCAGCGGCAGTTTCGACCAGGCTTTCGCGGCAGCGCCCGTGCAACTGGACGTGACATACACTACGCCCATGCAGACCCATGCGATGATGGAGCCGCATGCAACCGTCGCAACGTGGGACGGCGACAAGCTGACGATCTACACGTCGAACCAAATGCTGAACCAGGGTCAGAAGGCGCTGGCCAAGACACTCAAGATGCCGGTCGAGAACGTCCGGCTCGTGAGCCATTTTATCGGCGGCGGGTTCGGCTCCAAGCTGTGGGTCAATGCGGACGCCACCCTTGCGGCGATCGGTGCGAAGGCGTGTGGCCGGCCCGTGAAGGTCGCGCTGACCCGGCAGCAGATTTTCAGCGTCACCACGCACCGGTCCGAGACCGTCCAGCGCATCCGGCTCGCCACCGATGCCGACGGACACATCCAGGCCATCGGCCACGACGTGCTGTCCGCCAACCTCCCCAGCGAGCAGGATTACGAGGGCGCGGCGAACCAGACCCGCACGTTGTATGCCGGCGCCAACCGGCAGACCCGGCATCGCCTGGTGCCGCTCGACATACCCATTGCATCCGCGATGCGCGCGCCGGGGGAGGCAGTGGGCATGCTGGCGCTGGAATGCGCGATGGATGAGCTGGCGGAGAAGCTGAAGATCGATCCGATCGAACTGCGCATCCGCAACGAGCCGACGATCGACCCGACCAACAACGTGCCGTATTCGAGCCGCCATCTCGTCGAGTGTATGAAGACCGGGGCGGAGAAATTCGGGTGGGATAAGCGCAACCCGCAGCCCGGACAAATGCGGGACGGGCGCTGGTTGGTCGGCATGGGCATGTCTGCCGCGACCCGGCAAAACCCGCTGCAGCCGTCCACTGCCTCGGTAAGGCTCGATTCGGACGGCACGGCGACGGTCCGCATGGCGATGACCGATATCGGCACGGGAACCTACACCATTCTGACGCAGATCGCGTCCGAAATGCTGGGCGTGCCGATGGACAGGGTGAAGGTGCTGCTCGGGGACACGAACTTCCCGACGGCGTCAGGGTCGGGCGGATCGTTCGGCGCCGGCAGCTCCGGGTCAGCGCTGTTCGACGCTTGCACCAACCTGCGCGGCAAGCTCGCGAAGGCCGCAGGTATCGATCCGGCTCGCATGTCGGTGGCCGATGGCAACATCATCGGTGACGGGAAGTCCGCGACGCTGACCAGCCTCGTCGGCGGCGGCATGGAAGCCGATGGCTCCATCAAGCCCGGCGACATGAAAACGAAATTCTCGCAGCAATCGTATGGGGCGCATTTCGCCGAAGTCGGCGTCAACATGGACACCGGCGAGGCGCGCCTACGCCGCATGCTGGGCGTGTTCACCGCCGGGCGCATTTTGAACCCCAAGACGGCGCGTTCACAGGCGATCGGTGGAATGATCTTCGGCGTTGGCGCGGCTCTGGAGGAGCAAGTGGTGATGGACGACCGCTACGGCTCGTTCATGAACAACAACCTGGCGGAGTATCACGTCGCGGTGCATGCCGACGTGCCCAACGTGGACGCGATCTTCCTAGAGGAAGTGGACGACAAGACCAATCCGCTGAAAAGCAAAGGCATCGGCGAGTTGGGGATCTGCGGTGCAGGAGCGTCGCTGGCGAATGCGGTGTATAATGCCACGGGAATCCGTATTCGCGACTACCCGCTCACGCTGGACAAGATTCTCGCCCAGATGCCAGTCGCCGCTTAACAATGTAGCCCGCATTACGATGCGGGCTACAACCAGCCGGCGCGGTCGGTGCCGAGCGGCACGGACGGGTGCGACCAGAACGGCTGCGTTTCCGACAACTCCACCGCATGCCGAACCGCGGTCAACGTTCCAAACCCGCTAGGAACGGTTTCAAGCCGATCCTCAAAACCTGGCGCTCCCACGGCAAAGCCATCGCTTACGCGCCCCAGGCTGCGTATCCACTTGCCCGTCCCCGCCAGCGACACGCGCACATGCCAACTTCCACCCACCGTGGCGCGGCGGTGGAGCGCCACTTGCACACCGAACGCGAGCAAAGCGCCGGAGGCGTGATCCAGGGCTTGGCAGGGAAGGGGACGGGGTTTGTGATCGCCGGCGGCGTCCCGCTCGTCAGCGTTGAAGCCGGACGCCGTCTGCACCAGTGAATCGAAACCACGCCGCCCGGCCCATGGACCCTCGTCGCCATACGCGGTCAATGACGCGGTGACTATGCCGGGCCTAAGTTCGGCCACCTGCGCCGGACTGAACCCCAGGGCTGCGAGCCCGCCCGGGCGATAGCCCTGCACGAACACGTCCGCGCCGCGCAGCAAATCGACGAGCATGTCCCGGCCGGTGGCCTGGCGCAGATCCAGGCTGGCGGATCGTTTGCCGCGCCCGGTGTCGATCACCAGCGAAGGGATACTGGGCAAGCTGGGGCTGGTGACCAGCAACACCTCCGCGCCATGGGCCGCCAGCGTGCGCGTAGCCGCCGGCCCGGCGATGATGCGCGTGAGATCGAGCACGCGCACGTCAGACAATGGCCGATCGCCCGGCGGCAACGGCTGCACCGGTGCGTCGCCGATCTGCTCGATCCTCACGGGAGTGTCGGAGACCGCCCGGCCTTGCGGCGTCGCGAGCCATTGTCCGGTGGTGCGCAGCGCCGTGACGCATAGGCCAGCCGCCGCAGCCTCATCCTCGAACGGGATCGCGGACCTGCTTAGCAGGGCAGCCGCGACCGCGGCACGATCGGCCCTGCAGCCGAGCAACCGCAGCACGCCATCCCGGTGGTGCGCGAAATTGGTGTGCAGGCGCACCCACCCGTCCGACGTCTGGTAAAGCCCGGCGATGCTGTCCCAGGGGTCGGGCGGCGGTTGTCCGTCCACACGCATCAGCCGCTCGGACATGAACTCCGCGACCGCAGCGTGCATGTCCACAGCGACTTGCTGCTCGTTGCCGTCCCGTAACCGCCACAACTCGGCGGCAGCTAGGCCGGAGGCGGCGAGGCTGGCCTGGGCAGCCGTGCCGAGCGCGAAAGAAGACGGTAAGATTGGCTCACGCCCGGTCAGCCTGAGCCGGCCAAGCGCGTCATGAGGCAAGGCGGCGCTGTGCCACAGCGCCGCGACTGCGTCGGCCGGGCTCACCGGATGGCGCGAAGCACCGAGCGGTCCTCACCGGCCAGCGTGCGGTACACGGCCAGATAGTCCTCGGCCATGCGGCGGGCGGTGAACCGCTCCTCGAAACGGCGGCGCACGCGGGCGCGGTCCAGCGTGTGCAGTTTGCCCACCGCTTCGACAGCCTGGTCCATCGTTTCCACGATGAATCCGGTGAGGCCGTCTTCCACAATCTCCGGCACCGAGCCCCGATTGAACGCGATCACCGGCGTGCCGCAGGCCATCGCCTCGATCATCACGAGGCCGAACGGCTCCGGCCAGTCGATCGGCATCAGCAGGGCACTCGCGCCCGACAGGAATTCAGGCTTCTGACGATCGTTGATCTCGCCAATCATCTCGACGCCGGGCTGGTCCAGTAGGTGCCGGATGTGCTTCTCGAAATAAACTTTGTCGGCCACGTCCACCTTGGCTGCCAGCTTGATCGGCATGCCGGACAATTGGGCGATCTGGATGGCGCGATCGGGGCATTTTTCCGGGGCGATGCGGCCCAGGAATGCCAGGTAGCCCTGCGGCTCGCCCTGTGGCGTCAGCAAGTTTTCCGGCAGGCCGTGCAAGACCGTGTCCACGAAATTGGCCTGCGGCAGCGGGCGGCGCTGGCTGTCCGAGATCGATACCACGGGTACGTTCGGGAAGGTGTTGAACACCGGCTGCAGTTCCGGGAGGTCAAGCCGGCCGTGCATCGTTGTCACGAACGGCGTGCGCTGGCGGCCGAACAAGCTGAACGACCAGTAGTCCATGTGGAAGTGCAGCACGTCGAACTCTTCCGCCTGGCGACGCACCGCCTCCATCAGCAGCATGTGTGGCGCGATCGGGTCGCGGATCGCCGGGTCGAGCCGAAGCGCACGCGGCCAGATCGCCTGCAGCTTGGCGCTGGTCACCGAGTCACCGCTCGCGAAAAGGGTCACGTCATGCCCCATCGCCACAAGCTCCTCCGTGAGGAAAGACACGACACGCTCGGTGCCGCCGTAGAGCTTGGGTGGGACTGCCTCGTGGAGGGGAGCGATCTGGGCTATACGCATCGGCCGGTATCTCCTTTTGTGCACCGCATTAACCCCGCGATCGAGGCATCAATAGGGCGGCGGTGCCACACAACCGCCAAAGATGTCGGCGACAATCGGTTAACGAAACAGGGCAGGCATCGTGACCCATCACGAAAATGTTGGAATCACGAATGTTGGTCCCGTGCGTCGGTACAGCGACAGGGGTGCGATATGGGCAAAGACGATCCGCAGCCGGTAGATATCTCACAGCGGCCACTGGCTTTCATGATGCGCTACGTTCGAAGGCAGGCTTTGGGCCATGCCGTCGTGGCGGCGTCGGTGGTGCTCGCCGTCGGCTGCTCGATCGCCTCGCAGTATTCCGTCAAGCATCTGGTGGATACGTTAACGGCTGGCGTGCACGGCCCGGTCTGGACGGCGTTCTTTGTGCTGGCCGCCCTGATCGCGGCCGACAACATGCTGTGGCGCGTCGGCGGATGGGTTGCGTCGCATAGCTTTGTCGCCGTCACCGGCGATCTGCGTCGCGACCTCTTCCACCACCTGACCGGGCACTCGCCGTCCTATTTCGCCGACCGGCCGCCGGGCACTCTCGCCGGCCGCATCACGGCGACCGGCAATGCCATCTACACGGTCGAAAACACCTTTGCCTGGAATGTGCTGCCGCCGCTTCTGGCGGTCATCGGGTCCATCATCGTCATGGGCACGGTCAGTCCGCTCATGGCCGGCGCCTTGGTCGCCGTGTCCGCGCTACTCGCCTTCGCGCTCAGCCGGTTGGCCGCCCATGGCCGTCCGCTGCATCACGACTATGCCGCTCAGGCCGCAGCGGTGGATGGCGAGCTGGTCGATGTCATCAACAACATGCCGCTGGTGCGCGCCTTCGGCGCCACCTTGCAGGAGCGTCAGCGCTTCAGTGAGCGAGTCGAGCAGGAAATGAGTTCGCGCGGCCGTTCGCTACGCTACCTCGAGAAGCTGCGGCTGTTCCATGCCGCCGTCACGGCGTTGCTGACCGCGGGGCTGCTGGCCTGGTCCATCGAGCTGTGGGAGGCCGGGCAGGCGACGTCTGGCGATATCGTGTTGATCACGTCGCTTGGCTTCACCATCCTCCATGGCACGCGTGACCTGGCTGTCGCCCTGGTGGACACGATCCAGCACGTCGCACGGCTGTCGGAAGCACTGGCGACATTGCTGCTCCCGCACGAGTTGATCGATCACGAGAAGGCGCGTCCGCTGACCGCGCCGCGGGGCAAGGTCGAGTTTAAGGGTGTCACTTACAGCTACCCGGCGAGCAGCCAGTCGGTGCTGGAGTCGTTCGACCTGACGGTCGAGGCAGGCACCCGCGTTGGCCTGGTGGGGCGTTCCGGCTCCGGCAAGTCCACGGTGCTCGCGCTGCTGCAACGGCAGCGCGACGTGCCGCAGGGTCGCATCCTCGTGGACGGCCACGACATCGCCGACCTCACGCAGGCGAGCCTGCATGCGGCGATCGGAGTGGTGCCGCAGGACGTTTCGCTGTTCCACCGCTCGGTGCTCGACAACATCCGCTACGGCCGTCCGGATGCGACCGATGCCGAAGTCAAGGCCGCGGCCGAAGCGGCATCCTGCCGAGAGTTCATCGAGGCGCTGCCAGAGGGCTACGACACGCCCGTTGGTGACCGTGGAGTGAAGCTATCGGGCGGTCAGCGCCAGCGTCTGGCGATCGCGCGAGCCTTCCTGCGCAACGCGCCGATCCTGTTGCTGGACGAGGCGACCAGCGCTTTGGACAGCGAGTCCGAGGCGGCGATTCAGCGCGCGCTCAATCGCCTGATGCAAGGCCGCACGGTCATCGCGGTGGCGCATCGTCTATCGACCCTTCGGGATTTCGACCGAATCGTGGTCATGCAGTCCGGCCGTATTCTGCAGGACGGCACCCCGATGCAGCTCGAACGCAGCAACGGCCCGTTTCGCGATCTGCTCGCGCGGCAGAGCACGGCGATGGCAACGATGCTCGAAGCCGCCGAGTAGGACGGACAGGCGCAGCGCGGCCCATCGTCACCCCGTCACGCCGCGTTGGCGCCGCCAAGTCCAGCCGCCAGGCCCATCCGGACAGCTTCTGCGAGGTTGCGCGCGCCGAGCCGGGTCATCAGCGACGCGCGGTGCACCTCGACAGTGCGCGGACTGATCCCGAACTCGCGGGCGATTTCCTTGTTTGACCGCCCGGCGATGAGCGACGTCAGCACATCCCGCTCGCGGGGCGTCAAGTTGGGCAGGGATCGTTGCTGCGGGCGGACCGGCGCCGTCGAGAGCACTTCTTCGATGGCAAGAAGCAGCCGGTCGGGCGGATAGGGTTTCTCGAGGAAATTTGCGACGCCGGCCCGCATGGCGGCGACGGCCAGCGGCACATCGGCGTGCCCGGTGACGATAATCACCGGCAGGTTGCTGTCAGGGCGGCCGGTGAGCGCGCGTTGCACGTCGAGCCCGGTCATGCCGTCGCCCATGCGGACGTCAACCACCGCACAGGCCGGGGTCTCGGCGCCGTCTTGGTCCAGCGAGGCCATCATCTCCTCGCCCGACGCAAATGGCTCGACCCGGTAGCCTGCGCCATCCAGCAGCATGACGAGCGACCGGCGGACGTCGTTATCGTCGTCTGCGACGTAGATGAGCGGTGCTGTGACGGGCACGTCAGGCCGCACGCCGGTCTTCGGCTGGCGCCAGGACGGCCGGCCGAGGCGGCAGCGTGAAGGTGAAGGCTGCGCCGCCGGCCGCATGGTTGCTGGCGCTGATCCAGCCGCCATGGGCCGAGATGATGGTGCGGCAAATGGCCAGACCGACCCCCAAGCCGCCCGCCTTGCTGCTGCCGCTGAACACGTCGAACAGGCGGTCCGCAGCAGCCGGGTCGATACCTGCGCCGCTGTCCATGACGCTCACCAAGGCCGATCCATCGCCTTCAAGGCGAGATACGATCCAAATGTCGCCCTCTGCCGGCCCGATGGCCTCCGCCGCATTGCGAACCAGGTTGGACACCACTTGCTGAATGGAAACCTTGTCCACCAGCACCTCAATGCCTGCGGCTAGATGAAGGTGCATGCGCCCACGCTCGCTTGCGGCATGCCGCCACGCTGCCTCGGCCGCCTCGCGCACGATATCTGCCAGCGGCGCCGCTTCCATCTCCGTCTCGCCGATAAAGCCGCGCAGGCGCTGCAGGATCTCCCCCGTGCGCAGCACCTGTCCGGACGCCTCTGTCATCGCCGCGGCGATTGGCGCGGCTGCGGCCGGCGCGGTCGTCTCCATCGCCGAAAGCCGCCGCATCGCGACAGCGAGGAAGTTGGCCGCGGCCGAGAGCGGCTGATGCAGTTCGTGCGCGAGCCCGGCGCCCATGGCGGCGACTGCACTGAGCCGCCCGGCGCGGGCCAGGTCCGACTGCAGGCGCTGCATGCGCGCACTGGCGGCAACCCGTTCTGTCACGTCCCGGGCGATCGAGATGGTGCCGGCCGCGATGCCCGCGCCGTCCCGCAACGTCGAATGACGGACCTCGAAGCTTCGCCCATCCGGCATGGTGACATAGGCCGGCGCGCTGCTCTGGCCGGACGGCCGCAACTCCGGCATGTCGCCGCCGGTCGCTGCCTTCAGAAGGTCCTCCAGCTTTCGCCCGGTGGCGTCCGACGCGATTTCCAGGCCAAACAGCTCAGCGCTCGCCTGGTTGGCCAGGACGATGCGATCGTCGAAGTCGCGCGCAAAGATCAGGTCGCCCGAACCATCCACCACAGCCTGCAACAGGTCGCGACCCGCCTGAACGTCGGCCAGAAGCGTCCGCTCGGTCACCCGCCTCGTCGCCAGGTCCCGCCCGGCGCTGCACAATGCCGCCTGCACGAAGGCGAGATCGCGCATCGGCAGAGCGGCGGGCGTGACGATCCGCCCTTCGCCGAGTGCGAGCGCATCGCTCTCGAGGATCTCGACACTTTCGCTGATGCGCCGGGCGACCCACAGGGACGATGCGATCGCGCCGAAAATCAGCACCGCCGCGACGATGCCGAGCCAGATGAACGCTTTGCGCAGCGGCCGGGTGAGCAGCCAATTCGGTGCACCCACCGCCACCGTCCAGCCACTCGTCAGCTTCATGTGCATCCCGGTGATGGGATCGCCAACGAAGTCGAAGCTTTGCCATTGCCCCGAAAATCCCTTGATCGGCCCGAAGCTGTCCATCGCGCTGCCGCGGCCGACATAGGCGTCGGGATCGCCGCTATGGGACAGCAACTGACCGTTGCGGCCGATAACGCAGACGATCCAGTGGTTCGGCCGGCCGGAGTCATTCAGCCACTGACCGATCGCGCGCGGCGTGAAGGCGACTTCCAGCGAGTAGCCGGACGCCATGCCACGACCGGTTTTGAACGCAGCCGGAACAACGATCCTCGCCAGGAACGGGTGGGTCATGCCGCTTGCATAGATGTCGGACACGTAATCCTGGCCAGCATTCACCGCCAGGCGCGCCTGGCGGTCCTCCGGCGGCAAGGAAGGCAGCGGGGCACCCGGCGGAACGCGCGTGGATACGACCTGCGCGCCCGAGGCATCACGCAACACGATGTCCACTCCGCGCGCGGTCGCCACGTCGTCAGCCTCCTGCCGGAACGCTTTCAGGTCGCCGGCAATCAGCGATGGGGATCCGGCGAGCACCTCGGCTGTCGAGGTCATGCCGGCTAGGCCCTGCTCGACGCCGTGCGCGCTGTCGGCCAGCAGCAGCTGCATCTGCAGCGTGGCCTCGTGCTGGCGGGCATGGATGCTGTCGAGCGCTTCCACCACTGCCAGGGTCAGCAAAGGCAGCACGATAGCCGCAGCTAGGGCGAGCAGGTAGGATTTGAGGCTCAGCGCAGTTTGCAAGCGCCAAGGCCGCCGCTCCGGGCTCGACGCCCGGGCGAGATCATCGATGGGGCTCAGCGCCAGCTGCGCGCTGCTCATCCTTTCAACACTCCCGCCGTGCATCTGAGAGATGGGCCATACCATGGGGTTCGCTACGTACTCGTACGGATTCGTGGTTTAGACCATGGCTGCTAGAGCATCGCCTAGAGTTTGTGGGCAGGAGTGGACAGGGTGAGCGCGACGATGGCGGTGGTGCTTAATCCGGCATTCGGCTTTTCAAGGCACGGCTTCGCGCGCCACCATAGCCCTGCCGTCAACGCGATGGCCAGTAAAGTCGAGATCTTCCTGGACCTGTCATCGGCCTTGTCGCTCAACGCCGCCGAGGAGCGCGCCATGCTCGACATGACCGCCCATGCCTGGTTTCAGCTCCGGCTCGCCCCGGAAACGGCGTTTGCGGCCGGCGGCCCGAAGCTCGAGCGCCGGCTTGACTACGCCATTCCCATCCTGCGCCGGATGATCGCCTCGCAGGTTTGCTGAACGGCGGGGTCGCGACGCCTAATAACGCTTGTAAGGCAAGAACTTCCCGCTCATCGAGATCTTCACCCGGTCGCCCTTCTGGTCCGGCTGCCGGTCGAGGGTCATGTCGAAGTCGATGGCGGACATGATGCCGTCGCCGAATTCCTCATGGATCAGCTCTTTCCAGGTTGTCCCATAGACGCTGACCAGCTCGTAGAAGCGGTAGATCAGCGGGTCGGTCGGCACGGCGGTCGGCAGCGAGCCGCGATACGGCGCTTCGGCCAGCAGCGACACTTCGGCGGGGCTGAGGTCGAACAGGACGCCCGCCTTCTCGGCGGTTTCTGGCGTCATCGACATCTGGCCGAGGCAGGCGGCCGTCGTCCAAACCGTGGAATAGCCGAGCTTTTCGGCGACTTGCGGCCAGGTCCAGCCCTTGGCCTTCTTGGCGGCGACGATCTTCTGCCCCAGTGCGGTTTTAGCCTCGTTCATCTCGCTTCTCCTCGGTTAGGACACAGGTTCGGCAGGGCGGACCTCTGGAACGGCCCGCCCCGTCCAGCCTTCGGGACGGCTTCCGGCCAGCATGCGCGACCGGGTCACCAGGAAGTCCACGATGTGGTTGCGGAGCTCGTAGTAGCCCGGCAGGTGATGGATATCGGCGCGGATGCGTGGCCTGGGCAGCGTGTTGACCACGATCTCGGCCACACGCGCGTCCGGGCCGTTGGTCATCAGCAAGATGCGGTCTGCCAGCAGGATTGCCTCATCCACGTCATGCGTGATCATGAACGCGGTTTGCCCCGCGTCGCTCACCAGCCTGAGCACCTCGTCCTGCAATGTACCGCGGGTCAGCGCATCGAGTGCGGAGAACGGCTCGTCCATCAGCAGCAATTGCGGACTGATCGCCAAGGCGCGCGCGATGCCGACGCGCTGCTTCATGCCGCCCGACAGTTCGGCCGGCTTGCGGTGCGCCGCCTCGGTGAGCCCAACGAGATCAAGCACCTGGGCGGCGTGGTCTTCCACCTTCGCCCGCGTCCAACTGCGATGGCGGGACCGCACGGCGAATGCCACGTTGCCGAGCGCGGTCAGCCAGGGCAGCAGCGCGTGGGACTGGAAAATGACGGCGCGGTCCAGCGCCGGCCCCGATACTTCGTGGCCGTCCATGACGATGATGCCATCGTCAGGCGCTTCCAGCCCGGCAAGGATGTTCAGGATGGTAGTCTTGCCGCAACCGGAATGGCCGATCAGCGCGACGAATTCCCCTCGGTCCAGCCCGAACCAGACGTCGCGGAACACCGGGCGCTTGTCGTAGCGCCGGGTGATGCCTTCGACGGACAGCCAGTGCCGCATGTCAGCGGGCGTCCGTCATTCGCGCCAGGCCACCGCCTGCGATAGCCGGCCGAGGCCTTTGTCCAGCGCCATCCCGACCAGGCCGATCAGCAGAATCGCCACGATGATGTCGGCGATGGACAGGTTGTTCCACTGGTTCCAAACGAAGTAGCCAATCCCCGTGCCGCCCACCAGCATTTCCGCCGCGATGATCACCAGCCAGGCGATGCCGATCGAGATGCGCATCCCCGTCATGATGGTGGGCGCCGCGGCCGGCAGGATCACCTGGAATGCTGTGCGCCACGTCCCCGCTTCGAGCGTGCGGGCGACGTTCAGCCATTCGCGCCGCACGCTGCCGACGCCATAGGCCGTGTTCAGCAGCATCGGCCAGATCGCGCAGATGAAGATCACGAACACCGCGGACACGCTGCTGTCCTTGATGGTGTAGAGCGCCAGCGGCATCCAGGCGAGCGGACTGATCGGACGCAGCACCTGGATGAACGGGTCGAGCGCGCCGTTGAGCAGCGGGCTCATGCCGATCAGGAAGCCGAGCGGGACAGCCACCAGCACGGCCAGCCCGAAACCCAGCGCCACGCGCAGCAAGGACCAGCCGAGCTGGATGCCGATGCCCTGGTCGTTGGTGCCGTGGATGTAAAACGGGTTGCTCAGCAGCACCCAGGCGCGCCCGGCCACGTCGGTCGGGCGCGGCATCGGCGATTTCTGGCCCTGGCTCGCGGCGGCGCCAACCAAGGCCGCGTATTCCGGGTCCATGACCGTCTTGCCGGCGGGCGGCGTGGCGGCGAACTGCCAGGCGCCGAGCAGCACCGCCAGGATGATGACGGTCAGGGCCATGGATTGGAGACGCTGCCGCTTCATGTCCGCTTGATGGGGAAGGACGCGACATACTCGTCGGGCTTCGCCGGGTCGAAGGTCTTGCCCATGATGGTGTAGCTCTTGTAGGCGCTGGCCGGCGGGGTCAGCCCGGCCTCCTTCATCCGCGCGGCCGCGTCCGTGGCGAGGTAAACCTGTTGCGCGATGTCGGTCCAGGCGACGTCGCCCTTCACCTGACCCCAGCGCTTCATCTGCGTCATGATCCAGACCGCCATCGACTGATACGGGAACGGGTCGAAGCCGACCCGGTCGGGCACCTTCTTCACGTTGCCCAGGCCGTCGGCGTAGGTCCCGGTCAGCGCCTGTTCCACCACCGTCGGCGGCTGGTTAAGGTAGTTCTGCGCGGCGATGACATCGGCCACCTCCTTGCGGTTCTCAGCCTTGTTGGCATAGGCGGTGCTCTCGACGATGGCCGTCATCAGCGCGCGGAACGTGTTGGGCGCCTGCTTGATCATAGCCTGGCTGATGCCGAAGGCGCAGCACGGGTGCCCGTCCCACATCTCCCGCGTCAGCAGGTGGATGAAGCCCACGCCATCAAACACCGCGCGCTGGTTGAACGGATCCGGGCCGAGGAAGCCGTCGATGTTCTCCGCCCGTAGGTTTGCGACCATCTCCGGCGGCGGGATGACGCGGAGTTGCACGTCCTTGTCGGGGTCGAGCCCGGCCTCGGCGAGGTAGTAGCGGAGCAGGTAGTTGTGCATCGAGTAGTCGAACGGGATGCCGAACTTCATCCCCTTCCATTTGGCCGGGTCGCGGTTGTCCTTATGCTTCACCGCCAGGGTGATCGCCTGGCCGTTGATGTTCTCGATCGCCGGGACAGCGAACGGCACCGATTGGGAGCCTAGCCCCATGGTTAAAGCGAGCGGCATCGGGCTCAGCATGTGGGATGCGTCGTATTCGCCGTTCAGCGTCTTATCGCGCACCACGGCCCAGCCGGCGGTGCGCACGACGTCCACGTTCAAACCCTGCTTGGCGTAGAACTCCATCGGTGCTGCGAGGATGATCGGGGTCGCGCAGGTGATGGCGATGAAACCGATCTTGAGGTCTTTCTTCTCCGGCGGCCCGCCCGCGCCTTCGGCCCATGCCTCCTGCGCGCGCAGGATCGGGAAAACCCGGTCCATCGCCGCTGCCACGGTTGCCGCGCCCAGCACCTGCAGCACCCGCCGGCGTCCGGCTTCGCCGCCGAACGCCGCCCGTTCCGCCGCCACCCGGATGGCGGACGTGGCGATCGCCTCGCCGGACGCGGGGTCGCAGGTCAAGGACGAGCCGCCGCAACGGCAGCCAGTCGGGTGACGGAACGGAGGTGACTTCATAGGTCAGCGATCCTTGCGGCTTTATCCCGGACTTCTGCCCCGCTCGGCGCGTGAGGGCTGGCTCGAAGGCCTTGGCAGCAAAGCTCATGCCAGCGGCGGCCGCCTTATCTGGTTCCATCCTGCACGCATCGAGCGCAGACAGAACGGTCTGTGCTCGTTTTTTGGCCAGGTTGCGAAACGTGGTCAATCATGCGGCTATACCGCTCTCAAAAGGGGAGACGGCGCGTGAAACCACCGATCCACATGCGGCCGCCGGGCTGGGTCAACGAGTTCAAGGCCTTCATCATGCGGGGCAATGTCGTTGACCTCGCCGTCGGCATCATCATCGGCGCGGCCTTCACCTCCATCGTGGCCAGCCTGGTGAAGGACATCTTCACGCCGCTCATCGGGCTGGTCGTCGGCGGCATCGATTTCAGCAATCTCTTCATCACATTGAAGGGGCCATCCCAGCCGACGATCGACGCCGCGCAGAAGGCTGGCGCCGTCACGCTCAATGTCGGTCTGTTCCTCAATGCCGTCATCCAGTTCGTCATCGTCGCCTTCGCGATCTTCTGGGTCGTCAAGCTGCTCAGCGCGTTCCAGCGCAAGGAGACTCCGGCCGACCCTCCGCCAACCCGAACGGAGGAGTTGCTGGCCGAAATCCGCGACGCACTGGCAGCCCAGCCGCCTCGATCGCCCGGCTGAGATCATCAGTCCGTCTTACATCAGACTATGGCAATCCAGACGGGGCCATGGGTGCCGGCAGCAGCTGCGGCACGACCAAGTTGGTTTCCACCTCATCGTGAAGAACGGCAGGCAAGCATGCAAACCGTGACAGCCGGGACACTGGAAGGGCCGGTGGCCCCCGACGGGACCGTGCAGATCCAGAAGGGCAACGCCAGATTGAGCAGGAAAATCGTCGGACCCAATTTGACCGGCGATCTTTCGCTTGGCCGAGGTGGGAATTGCCACTTCCCGCTGGACTATACGAAGTCGTAGCACCGGGTTTCATGCGCTGCCTTTGAGCATCGTCCGATCATCTTGGTGCCCGATCGGATAAAGATGCTCGCCCCTAACCCGTCCGCGTCGAGGCTGGCACGGCGGCTTTACGCTGGATTATTGATCCTTCAACCGGTGTCGCAGCCTGCGCCAGGATTTCGCGTCGCGCCGCTGGTCTATCGTCGCGTCCAAGGATGGCTGCCGGTCCGAAAGTTCCTCCAGCAGCCGCCGGGCGATCAGTCCGCGATGACCACGTTCCCAGTGGTCCTCGGACCCGTCTTCCGCCATCCATCCCGGCAGCGCCATCATGAGATGCCGGCCGAGCCCGTCCAGCAGCGGCTCGTAGGTGGCTCGCAGGGCTGCCAGCGTCCGTTCCGGATCGTCACTCGCATCCCAGCTCACGCCCGCTTCCTCGAACGCGGTCAACATGCGGGCGAAGCTCTCGGGCGGCAACCGGTCACCGCCGTCATAGCGGGACGGCGTGATGTGGAAGGAGCGGGCCATCTCCACCACCACCAGCCGCGCCATGCTGAACGTCATGCGAGCCTGCAGCGGCGGCATCTCACGAACGCCGACCAGGATCAGCGCGCAGCAATCCATCACCGCCGCCAGCGCCGCGAGCCACGATTGGTTGTCGTGCTGCGACCGGTAATACGCCAGCATCGGGTAGGAAAGATGGCTTTCCAGCAACTCCGACCCCCAGACCTCCCACTCGCGCAGCAGGTCGTCGAGTTTGCCGAGCCCATCAGCCTCCGCGTGGCGGCACAGCATCGCGACCGCCGTGGGTGGTGACCCGGCGCGCGCGTCAAGCTGGATGACGTGCGCCTCCCGCCGGGAAAACAACTGGTAGAGCACGGGCAGGTAACTGATGACGACGGCGATGAAGCCGATACCGGTCCCGGCTTCCAGCACGCTGACGAACCGTGCGATTCCGCTATGAGGCACCACGTCGCCGAAGCCGAGGGTGAAGAAGGTGACGCCGCTCATGTAGATCTGCTCGGACAGGGCGGAAATCTTGCCCGCGGGCGTGTCCGGCTGGGATGCCCATTCGAGCGCGCCGAAGCAGACGATGAGCGCCCCGGCCCATACGCCGAACAGTCCCAGCATCGACAGGGCGCCGAAATGGCTGAGCAGGTTTTCCCTACGCCGCCCGGACGGCATGGCAAGCGCAAGCCGTGTGCAAAGCGCCCAGGTTGCCTGGAAATAGATGCCCATGAAGCGCACGCGCCGCTGCACCCGGCGCGGCAGCAGCATGACCTCGAACGCGTCCTGCAGGACGAAGAACAGTACGACCAGCGCTGCGATGACGGCGATAAGGCGCATCCCGCCTCAACGCCTCAGCCGCCAAAATAGCCAAGGCTCGTCGTCTAAAACGGATGGGTTTCGCGACATGGACCAGCCTATCTACAGGGACATGACGCAGCAGAGAGGCTTTATCAGTTTAGGGCTAGACCGGCCCGCGGGACCGCGGTCCGCTTACCGAGGAGGAGGCTAGCGTGGCTTTGCATGGATGGCGCGCGGGAGTTCCCATAGTGGTGGGCGCGGTTCTCGTTGCCGCCCTGGTGTTTGCCGTGAACGTCATTCCGGGACTGAGCATGGCGGGGCTGCTTCCGGGCTGGGCAGTAAGCGCCAAGGTCAGTCACACGGTGGCGAGCCTGACGGCGAACACGAAGACTGGCGATGTTGGGGCGTTCGTGGCGACGCTTGATCGGTTTGCCGTGTCGCACGGGTTCGCTCGCGATGCGGATGTGGCTGTAATGAAGGGACCTGACCCGGACCATTTGCGGCTCTCCTATACCGGGTCGCGGGCAAGTTTGTCGTTCATTACGGAGCCGGGAGAGGCATTTATAGCACTCGAATCGGAGCCGGGCCGTGATGATGATTTGTCTGCACTGGCTGGGGACGTCCGGGCGGCGTTTGCGCCACTTGGATTTACGGATACACGCGAGCCTTGATCCGAGGTTGGATCATAGGGCGCGGGCGAATGGCCCGTTGTTGTCGCCGCCCAGTCACTCAGCGTCCTGATGACGCTGCGTTTGGCATCGCGGCGCGAGGCGAGGACCAGTCGCTGGGAGCGCCGTGCTGTACGCAGGGACGAGCTTGACGGGTGGCCGGGAATGCCAGGAGCGTTAGGATTGACGGTGATGATGATGAACGCTGCGCGTGCGGCCTGCGCATAGGGGTGACCATGGCTTCGAACACGTCCGCACCTCCGTTAGGAGCAATGTGCAGGGAAGCCATAGCGGCTTATCGATGAGGCAATCGACGGCCGCGCGGCATCAAGACCTGCATGATCGCCTGCTCGTGGCGGCAGAAACCGCGATCGAGCAAACGGGGTTGCAGACCCTGCGCGCCCGCGCGCTCGCCGATGCCGTCGGCTGCTCCGTTGGCGCAATCTACGGGCCGTTCCCCGACCTCGACGCGCTTATCCTCGCCGTCAACGCACGCACCCTGGAAGCGATCGACGCCGCGTTGCGGGTGGTGCCGCCAGGTGAACCGGCGGAGCGCTTGGTCCACCTGGCAATGGCATATCTGGACTACGCGGCGGCCCATCGCCAGCGCTGGGACGCGCTGTTCCAGCACCGGTTGCCGGATGGGCGGCCGCTCACGCCCTGGTATGCCGACCGGCTCGCCTTGATGTTCCATCACATCGAAGGGCCGCTCGCCGACTTGCAGCCCGGTCTGGCCGGTGATCAGCTGGCGCGACTGGCCCGCACCCTGTTTTCGGCCGTGCACGGTGTGGTGCAACTGGGGCTGGATGAGAAAATCACACCGATGCCGCCGGCGATGTTGCGGGAGCAGCTCCGCATCATCGTCGGCGCCATGGCGAGCGGGCTGGCGCCGGGTCACGCGGCGGCGCGGTCCTCCAGGGCCAAGCGCCCGGCCGTCACGTAGTCGATCTTCCCGGTGCCGAGCAGGGGCAGCGCCGGCACCTGGCGGATGATGCGCGGCACCGCGATCTCCGCCGCACCTTTGGCCCTGGCCAGCGCGAGTAGCGCGGCCGTCCCGGCATTTGGCTCGGTCGTGAGCAGGACGAGCGCCTCGCCCTTGCGGCCATCCGGGATCGAGACGACGGCGTGGGATGCAGCCGGCCAGCATTCCGCGGCAAGCGCCTCGGCAGCGGGCATCGACACCATCTCGCCAGCGATCTTTGCGAACCGCTTTGCGCGGGCCTTGATGGTGATGAAGCCTTCGCCGTCCACGGTGCAGATGTCGCCGGTGTCGTACCAGCCGTCGGGCAGGCTCTCTAGGATGCCCGGCGCCGAACCGCGCAAATAGCCAAGCATGACGTTGGGGCCCCGCACGATCAGCCGGCCGCCTTCCGCAATCCCGGGGACCGGCTCGAGCTGGTAGTCCATGCCGGGCAGCAGGCGTCCCGCCGAACCGGGCCGGCTGTGCATGGGCGTGTTCAGCGCCAGTACCGGCGAGGTTTCGGTCGCGCCGTAGCCTTCCAGCACCCGCACCCCGAAGCGTTCGGCGTAGATGCGGCGCGTTTCGTCGCGCACCTTTTCTGCGCCGGAGAAGATGTAGCGCATGGAATAGAAATCGTATGGGTGCGCGAACCTGGCCCAGCCCGTCAGGAAGGTGTCGGTGCCGAACGCGATGGTGCTGTCGGTGTCGTAGATCAGCTCCGGCACGATGCGGTAGTGCAGCGGCGACGGGTAGTAGAACGTCCGCACCCCGGACAGCAGCGGCAGCAGCGTGGCGCCGGTCAGCCCGAAGGAGTGGAACATCGGCATCGCGTTGAACACGCGGTCGGCGGAGTTGAAGTCCACCACGGCGGCGACCTGGGCTATGTTGGCCAGGATGTTGCGGTGGCTGAGCACCACGCCCTTCGGCGTGCCCTCAGACCCGCTGGTGAACAGCACGACGGCCGGACCGTCTGCCGGCAACCGAGCACCCGGCAGGCTGCGCGCACGCTTGCTGTCGATCCAGCCGCGGAGCTTGGCGGCGAGCCCCAACTCGGCCCGCAGATCCTCCAGCCATACGAACCGGACCTGCGTCTCCATGCGCGCCACCGCCGGGCCGAGCTTGCCGCGCTCCACGAAGGCGCGGGAGGACAGCACCGTGGTGACCTGCGCGGCCGCACAGGCGGCGAGCATGCCCTCAGCCCCGGCGGAGAAGTTCAGCATCGCCGGAACTCGGCCAAACGCTTGCAGGGCCATGAAGGTGACGACCGCGCCATTGGCGTTGGGCAGCATCACGCCGATGCGGCCACCCACGGGTGCCGTACGCGCCAGGCGGCGGCCCAGCACGGCCGCGCCCAGCTTGATGCGCTTATAGCTGATCGGCTCGCGGGCGATGTCCTCAAGCACCGGCATGGCGGCGCCGTAGCGCTCGCTTGCGTCCAATAGCGCGGAGAACAGCGTGCGGCCGGTGTTGGCGGTGGCAAAGCCTGTCGTCTCCATCACGCTTTGCAGGGTCGTGCCAACGGCCCGGCGGCGGGCACGTCCACGCAACTCCGGGTCCACGGCGATGGCGACCTGCGGCAGCACGGTCATCGACAGCCGCGGGAACCAGCGCCGGGGCGCCCGGCCGGCCAAGCGGGACAGCGGCGTGAACTGCAGCCCATCGATGCGCACCGGGACGATCACCGCACCGGCCTTGTCGGCGACCATGCCGGCGCCCTCGTACACCTTCATCAGCGACCCGGTGGTGGTGATGCGGCCTTCCGGGAAGATCACCAGCGTCTGTCCCTGTTTGACCTCTTGCACCATCGTCTTGGTGCTGAACGGATTGGCCGGATCGACCGTGAAGGTGCGGATGGCGGCCAGGAACGGACGCGCCCACCAGCGCCGGGCGGTGTGGATGTTGACGGCGAACACCGGGCTGCCGGGCAGGAAGGCGCCAACAAAGCAGCCATCAGCGAAGCTCTGATGGTTCACCACGATCACGGCGCGCTGGCCTGACTTGGGCAGGTTCTCCAGCCCTTTGACGTCCACCCCGTGGAAGGTGGTGAAGTACCACCGGAACACGCTTTGCACGGTCTGTTGCGGCAGAAGGCGGATGATCCAGATCGCCACCAGCAGGTTGGCGGCTGCAGCCCCCAGCAGGATCGTCACCGGCGCCGCGCCGATCACGGCCAACCCGGCGGTCAGCACGGCGGCGCTCGCCATCGCGGCGGCGTTCATCACGTTGTTCGCGGCAATCATCCGGGCCCGGTGCGATGGCGCCGAATCCTCCTGGATGATGGCGTAGAGCGGCACGGAGTAGAGCCCGCCACACACCGCCAGCAGCGTCAGGTCGCCCAGCATGCGCCATCCCGCGAGGCTGTGAAGAACGGCCGAGACGCTGGACAACCCATGCGCGTGGCTGACGGCATGGCCGAAATCCCACAGGAACACCGACAAGCCGAGTGCCGCGAATGGCACCAGCCGTGGCGACACCTCACCGCGCAGCAGCTTCGAGCAAAGTATCGATCCGGCGCCGATGCCGACCGAGAATGCCGTCAGCATCAAGGTGAATACCGGCCCGGTCGCGCCGAGATCGTCGCGCACCAGGGTCGGCAACTCGGCCAGCAGGGTGGCCCCGATGGTCCAGAACCAGCTCAGCCCGAGGATGCAAAGCCAGACCGGACGGTTCGCCTTGGCCGTGCCCAGCAGGCGGCTTGTCTCACGCGGCACGTTCCAGCCGATGCGCAGCCCAGCGGCTTCGGATGGTGCACGCTGGATCAGCGCCGCGCTCACGATGCCTGCCGCGGCCACCGCCAGCCCTGCGACGGACACGATCATGGGCCCGTTATCGAGCGTGAACAGCGCGCTGCCGGCGATCGTGCCGGCCAGGATGCCTAGGAAGGTGCCCGCCTCGACCAGTCCGTTCCCGGCGACCAGTTCGTGTTCAGCCAGATGGCTCGGCAGGATGCTGTATTTCAGCGGGCCGAAGAATGTCGCCTGCACGCCGAGCCCGAACAGCACGGCAAACAGCACGGGCACGCTTCCAATTAGGAACCCGGCGGCCGCGAGCAGCATGAGGGCGAATTCCAGCACCTTCACCAGCAGCAGGCTGCGGGATTTCTCAAACCGGTCGGCCACTTGCCCGGCGGTCGCGGACAGCAGCACATACGGGAGGATGAACACGCCCCCGGCCAGCGCCACCAGCGCCGGGCCGGATGACTGGGCGGCGCGGAACAGGATCAGCACGACGAGCGCATTCTTGAACAGGTTGTCGTTCAGTGCGCCCAGGGTCTGGGTGACGAGCAGCGGAGCGAGGCGGCGCGAAGTGAGAAGCGGGCTCATGGGTCCACCTTTCAAAGTATGAACAATGTTCACGCTAGGCGGTCCGTGAACATTGTTCAAGTAAATTCGCGCAGCTGAGTAGCCCGCATACGCGTCAGCGAATGCGGGTGGCGCCGGCTACTTTTCCGGGGTCTGCCCGATTTCGAAGCAGGCCAGGCGTTCCAGCACGCGCACCATGCCGGAGTGGTCCCAGGCATGGCCGCCACCGGCCACGGCCGCATTGAACAGCTCCTGGCAGGTTGCGGTATTGGGCAGGCTGACGCCGAGGCTGCGTGCCCCCTGTAGGGCCAGGTTGAGGTCTTTCTGGTGCAGCTCGATGCGGAAACCTGGGTCGAAATTCCGCTTGATCATGCGCTCGCCATGTACTTCCAGGATGCGCGAGTTGGCGAAGCCGCCCATCAGCGCCTGGCGCACACGCGCCGGGTCGGCGCCGGCCTTGGAGGCGAACAGCAACGCCTCGCCCACCGCCTCGATCGTCAGGGCGACGATGATCTGGTTGGCGACCTTGGTGGTCTGGCCGTCGCCGTTGCCGCCTACCAGCGTGATGTTCTTGCCCATCAGCTCAAACAGCGGCTTGACGGTGGCGAACGCCGCTTCCGGGCCGCCCACCATGATCGTCAGGCTGGCGGCTTTGGCGCCCACCTCTCCGCCGGACACCGGCGCGTCCAGGTAGTCGCAGCCTAACGCGTTGATCCGGGTCGCGAACTCCTTGGTCGCCATGGGCGCGATGCTGCTCATGTCCACGACGATCTTGCCCGCGGTCAGCCCTTCCGCCGCACCATGCGGCCCGAACAGCACCGCCTCGACGTTGGGTGTGTCGGGCACCATCATGATGATGATGTCGGACTTCTGAGCCACCTCGCAGGCGTCGGCGCATGCCACCGCGCCCTTATCCAGCATCTCCTGCGGAGGCGCCTTGTTGCTGTGCAGGAATAGCGTATGGCCGCCCGCGATCAGGTTGGCCACCATGGGGCGGCCCATGATCCCGAGGCCAATGAAACCGACATTGCTCATGATGTGTCTCCGAGATCAGAATGCCGGCTTAGGGCTTGCCTTCAGCATGCCAGTTCCAGCGGTATAAGCGCCGCATCTGCAGCGCCACAGCGAGCACGAGCATATCCCGCAAACCACCCGGACTGTCCACCTCGCCGGGCCTGGCACGCATTGTGGATGGGGGCAGGGGATGGAGCCGGACAAGGTGAGCGAACTGCTGTCCGTGCGCGGGCTGACGCGGAGCTTCTACGGCGTGCAAGCACTGAACGGCGTCGATCTGGACGTCCGTGCCGGCACCATCACCGCGTTGATCGGCCCCAACGGCGCCGGCAAGACGACGGCGTTCCAGTGCATGTCCGGCGTGATCCGCCCCGGCGGCGGCCGGGTGGTGTTCTGTGGCCATGACATCACCGGCTGGAAGCCGGACCGCATCACCCGCGCCGGCTTGACCCGAACCTTTCAGATCGCCCGCGGCATTTCGCGGCTATCGGTGCTGGAGAACCTTCTGCTGTATGCCCAGGGCCTACCCGGCGAGCGGCTGTGGCCGGCCTTGACCGGTGGCGGCCGCGCGGCGAACCGCGCCGCGCTCGATCGTGCGTGGGAGGTTTGCAGCCTGCTCAATCTGACCCGCGTCGCCAACAATGCCGCGGGAGCGCTCTCGGGCGGGCAGAAGAAGCTGCTGGAGATCGGGCGGGCGCTCATGGCCAGTCCACGCCTGATCCTGCTGGACGAGCCCATCGCTGGCGTGAACCCGACCCTGGCCGAGGACATCGCGGACCGGCTGCAGGCGCTGAGGGACGGCGGCATGACGTTCCTGGTGATCGAGCATCACATGGACCTGATCGCCCGGCTGTGTGACCCGGTGATCGTGATGGCCGAGGGCCGCCGGCTGACCGAAGGCTCCTTCGCCGACGTGCAGAATAATCCGGACGTGCAGGACGCCTACATGGGCAGGCGCCGATGGTAGCGCTGCTGCAGGCCGACGCCCTGGTCTGCGGCTACGGCCCTGCCGACGAAATCCTCAAGGGCGCGACCCTGCACGTGCAACCGGGTGAGATGGTGGCGATCGTCGGCCCGAACGGCGCCGGCAAATCGACGCTGCTGAAAGCGATCGCCGGCCTGCTGCCGTTGAAGTCGGGCGCCATTCTGCTCGAGGGACGCACATTGCAGGACAGTCCGCCCCGGGAGCGGGCGCGGTGTGGCGTGGCGTTCGTGCCCCAGGAAGCCAACACCTTTCCCAGCATGTCGGTGCGCGAAAACCTGGAAATGGGCGGCTTCGTCGAACCCCGGGATGTCGGCCGCCGGATCGAGGCTCTGTTCGCCCGCTTCCCCATGCTTGCGGCCAAGCGGCGCCAGGCGGCGCGCACCCTGTCCGGCGGGCAGCGCCAGGTGCTGGCGATGGCGATGGCGCTGATGGTGCAACCCCGGCTGCTGCTGCTGGACGAGCCGTCCGCCGGGTTGTCGCCCAAAGCGGCCGAGGCGCTGTTCGAGAGCATTGTCGCGATCCATGCCGAGGGCACGGCGATCGTCATGGTAGAGCAGAACGCCTACGAGGCGCTGGGCATTGCCGACAGCGCGCTCGTGCTGGTGGATGGCCGCACCGCACGCAGCGGCCCGGCCCGCGCCTTGGCCGCCGATCCCGACGTGCGCCGCCTGTTCCTCGGCGGATGAGGCTGGCTATCATCATCACGCATCCGGAGACCTGAGCATGCGACCGTCACGACGCGCCTTTCTGGCCGGCAGCCTGGCCGCGCCGTTCATCTCCCGGCTGACACGAGCGGACACCGCACCGATCCCGCTCGGGTCGATTTCGCCGTTGACTGGGGCCGGGGGGCCATACGGGCCGCCGATGCTGAAGGTATTGACGGCCGTGGTGGCCGACATCAACGCGGCCGGCGGCGTGCTGGGCCGACCCTTGGCGCTGACCAGCGAGGATGACGAGACCAACCCGGACGCCGGCGTGCGGGCGGCGCGCAAGCTGATCGACGTGAACAAGGTCGATGCGGTGATCGGCACATGGGCCAGCGCCGTCACAACGGCGGTGGCGCCGCTGTGCTGGGAAAGCAAGACCATGCTCTTCACCGTGTCCGGTGCAGACTCGATCACCAAGCTGCCGCATCAGGGCTACATCATCCGCACGCAGCCCAACACGCTGCTGCAGTCTCACCGCGCCGGGCAGTTCCTGGTGCAACAGGGCGCCAAGAAGGTGTTCGCGCTGTCCGCCCAAACCCCGTTCGCCTTGGACAGCTACAACTCGCTTGGCGAGGAGCTGAAGCAGGGTGGCGCGGAGACGGTGGGCCACGTTGTCTATGACGCGGGCAAATCTTCGTTCCGGTCCGAAGTGGACCAGGCGCTGCGGGCCAAGCCGGACACCATCTTCCTCAACAGCTACACGCCGGACCTGATCGTGCTGATGCGCGAGCTGTATCGCGCCGGGTTCGACGGCAAGAAGCTGACGCTCGGCTACGCCGCCAACGCCAAGCTGCTGGATGCGCTGCCGGCCGATGTGACCGAGGGGTTGATGAGCTACGCACCATCGCCCGACCTGGACAGCCCGGCCTATGCGCGGGTGAAGCAGATCCTGGGCGCCGATCCGGACCCGTATTCCTGTCAGGTGTACGACCATGCATCCCTCATCGCCCTGTCGATCGCCAAGGCAGGGGGCGCATCGGGCCAGGCGATCCACGACACGGTTCGGCTGGTCAGTCAGGGCGGCGGCGAGACGGTGTCGAGCCCGGCGGATGGCCTGAAGCTGCTCGCCGCGGGCAAGGACGTGAACTATGACGGCGCGTCTGGCCCCTGCGACTTCCTGCCCTCCGGCGACATCGCCGGGTGCAAGTTCAGGTTCGAAGTGGCCGAGAAGGGCAAATACCGGCTGCTGTCGATCGCCTGATGGGAAGGGTGCCCACCGTGATCCCAGGCCTTGAGCAGCTCGAGGCCCGGCATGACGATATTCGGCTGGGACCGCCCGCTGCGTGCTGAACGACCTCACCCAATTGCTGGTCAACGGCCTCATGGCAGGCGCCGTGCTGGCAGTCCCGGCGATTGGGCTGACGGCGATCTACGCGGTTCTGCGCTTCCCGAACTTCGCCGTGGGTGGCATGGCCACGGTCGGCGCCTATGCCGGCTTCATCGCCAACACCACGTTGCATCTGCCCGCCACGGTGTCGCTGCTGGCGGCCTTTGTCGTCGCAGGGATCGCAGGTGTTCTCACCGACGAGGCGGTGCTGCGCCGCCTGCGCCCGGCCGGTGCATTGGCCGCGGCGATCGCGTCGGTCGCGTTGAACATCGTGATCGAAAATGCCGTGCGCTTTGCTTTCGGCAATGACCTGCGCGGCTATGACCTCCCGGTGTTCCGGGACTGGCGGATCAGCTTTGCCGGCTTGGTGATCTCGGTCGGGCCGCAACAGGCCGCCAACGCCGGGTGCGCGGTCGTGGCGATGCTGGCGTTGTTCCTGTTCCTCGGTTTCACACGGACCGGCAAGATGATGCGCGCCGTCGCCGACAACCCGGCTTTGGCCGCACTGAAGGGCATCAATGCACGCTTGGTCGGAATGCTGGTGACCTTCCTGGGAATGGGCCTCGCCGGGTTCGGCGGCATGCTGATCGGGCTGGATACCTCGATCGACCCGCTGACCGGCTTCAACGTCATGCTGTCGGTGTTTGCGGCCGCCGTGGTCGGCGGGTTGGGCAGCATCGTCGGCGCCGTCGCGGGCGCGTTCGTCATCGGCGTGGGAGAGGAGATGTCAGTCGCCGTGTTGCCGCCGTCGTACCGTTCGGCGATCGGCTTCCTGGCGATCCTGCTGGTGCTGTCGCTGCGCCCGCGCGGGTTGCTGGGCGAGCGGGCAGTCTAGGATGGACAACTACCTGCTCGCCTTGCTGGTGTTCGCGGGTCTGTACGGGCTGATGGCGCTGGGGCTGAATGTCATCTGGGGCCTGGCGGGGATGATCAATCTCGGGCTCGCCGGCTTCTACTTAGTCGGCGCCTATGCCTCGGCCTTATTGACAGTACGGCTGCACTGGCCACTGCCGGCGGCGTGGCTGGCGGCGAGTTTGACATGCGCGGCGGTCGGCGGCGTGGTCGCCGTTATCACGGCGCGGCTGCGCGGGGATTACCTGGCCATCGTCACCTTGGGTTTCGCCGAAGTGATCCGCCTGGTCGCCGCCAATGAGACGTGGCTGACCAACGGCACCGACGGCATCAGCGCGATCCCCGGACCGGGCCGCGGCGTGCTGTCCCCAATCGCGTTCAATGGCGTGTTCGCCGCCATTGTGTGGGCCACCGTGATCATCGTCGCCGCGCTGCTCGCCCGCCTGTCGAACGCGCCGTTCGGACGCGTGCTGCGGGCGATCCGTGAGGATGAGACGGTGGCTGCGGTCGCCGGAAAGCGCACGCTGGTGTTCAAGGTGCAGGCCTTCACCATCGGCTCCGGCGTGATCGGCCTGGCCGGCGCGCTCTATGCCCAGTTCAACGCCTACGTCGCGCCGGACGCGTTCCAGCCGTTGATCACCATCTACGTCGTGCTGGCGCTGACGGTGGGCGGCACGGGAACGATGACCGGCGCGCTGATCGGGTCCGTTCTGGTGGTGGCGCTGATGGAAGGCACGCGGTTCGCCGCGGCCATCCTGCCGGGGCTCAGCCCGGTGCAAGTCGCCTCCGTGCGGGAAGGCATGATCGGCATCGCCCTAATCTTGGTCCTGCATCTCCGGCCGCAGGGATTGCTGCCGGAGCGCCTGCGCCCGCACACCAACCCGGAGGTCCCATGACCGGAGCCGAACGCCTGATCGCCGCCCATGGCGAAATGGACCAGCCTAACACCACCTTCAAAGCGCTGGATGCTGCGCTGGCGGACGCGCCGGGTCACATCCTGTTCACGATCCTGGTTCACCATCCGGGCCTGCGGCAGTCGGAGCGCTTCTACAGCAACATGCCTGCCGAATACCCGGTCGGCGGCCGTAAGCCGGTGACGGACTCGCCCTGGATGAAGCAGGTGATTCACGAAGGACGGCCCTATGTCGGCCGCACGCGGGAGGACATCAAAGAGGTGTTCTACGACCACGAACTGATATGGTCATTGGGCTGCGAGAGCGTGCTGAACCTGCCGGTGCGCTGGCGCGGCAACACGATGGGAACGCTGAACCTGCTGCACCGCGCTGGCTATTACGACGAGAGCCAAATCGCCCATGTCGCGGTGCTGGCGCATCTGGCGCTGCCTGCGTTGCTGATGATATCGCGGACGTAGGCCCGCAGCGGCCCTGCGTTCGCTGCGCCTATGCGGGGCTACTCGGTGTGACGGACGATGGCTTGGGGCGTGTCGTAGGCCAGGAATGATGCCCAGTGCTGTTCCAGGTCACCTTTGAACAGGCCGCGAGTCAGACCCGACACGAGCTTTGGAATCGCCGTCGTCATCGCGTTGATCGATGACCCGGATGGGCCGAAGCTCATCGTCGAAGCGATGCTGAACAGGTGGATGTCGCTGATCCACGCCGGGCTGTCCGGCGTGCGCGGCAACAGGCTGAAATCCGGGGCGAGGTAGGGGAACCGCGCCAGCCGATCGTGCCGCTCCTCCGGCGGCGGCTGGTAGCGGTCGGACCAGCGGGCGATGTCATTGGCGATGCGCGCCAGTTCCGGACGCCGGGCGAAATCCATGTCCACGCCCGTGCCGCAGATGACGAAGTCGGCGGTGAAGGTGCCGCGAGGCGTTTCGATTTCCACCGTGTCACCAACAGCCCGCGCGTCCGTCCAGGGTGCGTTGACGCGCAAGTGGAACCCGGCATGCGCGGCGCAACGGTCATAGGTCGGCTGCGGGAAACCCTCGCGAGAGCCCAGCACGCGGCTCATGAACCGCCACCGCCATTCGTCGTCCAGGTCCGCGACATGGCGCAGGAATCCGGCGAAAGTCAGCCAGCGGTAGGACGACACCACTTGCGGCGCGGCGCGGCGGCAGAACACCGACACGTCGGCGGCCCCGTGCTCCAGCGCCGTCGCCGCGTTGTCCATCGCGGACGCGCCGACGCCCAGCACCGCGACCCGCTTGCCACGCAATGCCGAGAAGTCGATCGGATCGGCCGCGTGGGCGCGCAGATGCGCGGGCAGGGCGGCGACGAAGTCCGGCATCCACCACAGCCCGCAGCCATCCTGGCCCGTCGCCAGCACCACCTTGCGGGCATAGCGCACGGACGCGCCCTCCGCGTCTTCCAGGGTCACGGCCAGCAAGCCGCCTTCCGCCGGGGCGATGTCGGTCACCGCGACCTCATGCCGGACCGGGACGCCGACCGTGTCGCGCACCCAGTCGAGGTAATCGGCCCAGTCTTCCCGCGCGATCTGCACCAGGGCCTGCCAATGCGCTACGCCATACCGCGCCTCGTGCCAGCTTTGGTAACAAAGGTTCGGCAGGTCGAGGTCGGGGCCGGTGTAGTCCTTCGGTGAGCGAAGCGTCTTCATGCGGGCGAAGGTACGCCATGGCCCTTGCCGGCCGTGCGGCGCTCGGTCCACCACCAGGATATTGTTGACCTGCGCGCGCAACAATCCGAACGCGGTGGCAATGCCCGACTGGCCGCCGCCGACGATCAGGACATCCAACGCAGGCTGCCCGTCCGGCCCGATATGCGGCGTCAGCCAGGGCATCCGGGGATGCGCGATGCGGGCAATGTCGTCGCGAACGCGCGCCGCGAGAGCGCTCACCGCATCCGGCTTGGTGACGCTATCCGGCAAGCCAGCCTCCATCGACGACAAGTTCGGTGCCCGTGCTGAACGATGAGGCGTCGCTGGCCAGATACAAGGCGGCTTGCGCCACTTCGCCGGCCTGGCCGAAACGCCCCATCGGGTGGCGGCTGCGGGACGCTTCCCGCGTCGCCTCCGGCATGGCGGAGCGGCCGAAGCTCCGGGCCAGCAGCGGGGTTTCGATCGCGCCGGGCAGGATCGTGTTCACCCGCACCCCATCGGGCGCGAAGTCGAGCGCCATCGTCTTGGTCATGCTGACGATGCCGCCCTTTGCCGCGATGTAGGCGACGTTGTTGCGCCCACCGGCCCGCGCAAGCTGGGACGCGACGGTGATGATGCTGCCGCTATGCGCCGCCTGCATCGCCGGCAGCACCGCCCGCGCCCAGAGGAACGTGCCCCAGAGGTGGACGCGCATCACCGCGTCCCAGTCCTCCAGCGTGATGCTGACCGCGGTGCCGCCGCTGGAGAACCCGGCGGCCGTCATCAGCACATCGATCCCGCCCCACGCGTCGAGCACCGACGGCACGCTGCTGTCGGCAAAGCCTGCCTCCGCCACGTCGCCGGTGAACACCATCGCTTCGCCGCCGGCTGCGCGTATCTCCGCCGCGGTGTTCTCCGCAGCCGCGCCGTTACGATCCACCACCGCGACCCACGCGCCCTCCTGCGCGAACAGCAGCGCCGAGGCGCGGCCGATACCCGACCCGCCCCCGGTGATGATCGCAACTTTACCCGCCAGCTTCATCCTGCTTCCCCGTAAGCGCCGCCGCCGCAGCTTTCCATTGTCACCAGATCGCCGGCGCGTAGCACGGGGTTGGTCTTGCCGGAAATTGCCTGCCGACCGCCGTCCCGTTTCAGGGTGATGCGGAAGCGCAGGGGCCCTGGATCGCTTGGCCGCAATGACGGGAAGATCATCCCGCAACCCGCTCCCGTTCGTCGTGCGGGTCGAAATGCGGGATCGCGTCCAGTAGCATCCGCGTGTAAGCAGCTTGCGGTTCTTCGAACACGGTGCGGCTTGGCCCGGCTTCCACGACGCGGCCTTGCTGCAGAACGACTAGATCGTCGCACATCATCCGCACGACATTCAGGTCGTGGCTGACGAACAGAAGCGCCAAATCATCTTCCTTCCGCAGCCGGTCCAGCAACTGCAGGATCGTCGCCTGGATCGAGACGTCGAGCGCCGCGGTCGGCTCGTCCAGCACCAGCAGCCGCGGCCGCGGCGCGATGGCCCGCGCGATCCCCACGCGCGCTTTCTGCCCGCCGGAAAGCTGGTGTGGGAAGCGGTCGAGCAGATCGGCCGGCAACCCGGCGCGCGCCGCAGCCTCGCCCACGCGGGCCGTCAGCGCCGCGCCGTCGCGCAGCCCCTCCAGCCGGCGCAGCGGGTGAGCGATGCAGTCGAACGCGGAAAACCGCGGGTTCAGGCTGTCGTTCGGGTCCTGGAACACGATCTGGATCTCCCGCCGCCAGCGCGAGCGGTGGAACTCCCGCGCGGGAACCGCGGAGATGCTTTCGCCCTGGAAGATGATGTCGCCGCCATCCGCGTCCAGCAGCCGGCAGATCAGGCGGGACAGCGTGCTCTTGCCCGAACCGGACTCGCCCACCAAACCCAGGCTGCCACCGGGCAGGATCTGGAACGACACGTCATCCACCGCGTGCACGGGGCCGGGGAAGGTTTTCGTCACGTTCCGCAGATCGAGCAGCATTCCCGTGCCCGGCGGCCGCCTAACCGGTTTCGCACCGGGCAGGGGCTCACCACGGGCGAGGTCGGCCAGTGTGGATCGCCGGGTTGGGGAGGCTGCGATGAGCCGCTGCGTGTAGGGGTGCTGCGGCGAGCGGAACATGCGGGTGGTCGGCCCCTGCTCGACCACGGTGCCGCGTTCCATCACGGCGATCCCTTGGCAATAACGGGCTGCGAGGCCGAGATCGTGGGTGATCAGGATCATCGCCATGCCGCGCTCGGCGGTGATGCCGGCCAGCAGGTCCATCACGGCTTTCTGCGTCGTGACGTCGAGCCCTGTGGTTGGCTCGTCGGCGATCAGCAGGGCCGGTTCGCAGGCGATGGCCATGGCGATCATCACGCGCTGGCACATCCCGCCGGAAAGCTCGCCGGGGTAGGCGCTCAGCCGCTGTTCCGGATCGCGGATCATCACCGCCCGCAGCAGGTCCAGCGCCTGGGCGCGGGCAGCGGACGCCGAGATTCGCCTGTGCGCCAGCAGCACGTCGGCGATCTGCTGGCCGATGCTGCGGATCGGGTTCAGCGCCGCGCGCGGGTTCTGGAAGATCATCGACATTGCCGCCCCGCGCAGCCGCCGCAGATCGCCATAGCCGGCCCGGGTGATGTCGCGGCCCTGGAACGTCACCCGCCCGCCGGTGATCCGCCCCGCCCGGTCCAGCAGCCGCATGATCGCGAGCGAGGTGACAGATTTGCCGGATCCACTCTCCCCCACGATGCCCAGCGTCTCCCCAGCCGCGAGCGAGAACCCGACGCGATGCAGTGCCTGCACCGTGCCGTGCCGTGTGGAGAAGCTGACTTGCAGGTCTTGCACGTCGAGCAGCGTCATGTCCGCATCCGCGGGTCCAGAATGTCGCGCAGCCCGTCGCCGAGCAGGTTGAAGAACAGCACCGTCAGCATGAGCGCGAGCCCGGGATACGCCACGAGCCACCATTTCCCCGTGGTGATGAAGCGCGCGCCCTCGGCAACCATGATGCCCCACTCCGGCGTCGGGGCGGTCACGCCTAAGCCGATGAAGGACAACCCGGCGGCGTTCAGGATCGCCCAGCCGAGATTGAGCGAGATCTGCACCGCCATGGCCGGCAGCACGTTCGGCAACAGGAACCGCAACACCACCGACATGTGGCTATCGCCGCAGGCCCGCGCCGCCTCCACCCAGCCGGCATTGCGCCGCACGTTAACCTCCGCCCGGGCGAAGCGGATGTAGAACGGCAGGTTGATCACCGCGGTGGCGATGATGATGTTCTCGACCCGGTTGCCCAATGCCGCCACCAGCGCCATCGCCAATACGAACAGCGGGAACGCCATCAGCACGTCCACAAAGCGGCCGATCCAGCGGTCCAGCTTGCCGCCGCGGTAGCCGCAGAACCCGCCGATGACGGCGCCCAACACGAACGACACGCTAACCGCCGATGCGGCGATGAACAGGTCGAGCCGGGTCGCCATGATGATGCGGCTGCCGATGTCGCGGCCGAGCTGGTCGGTGCCGGCCCAATGCGCGGCACCCGGCGGCTGCAGCGCGTGCGCCACGTCGGACGCAATCGGGTCATAGGGCGTGAGCCAAGGTGCGAAGAGCGCCACGGCAACGAGCAGCGCGGTGCCGGTGGCGGCGACCGCCGTCACGGGGTTGCCGCGCAGCACGAACATCACGTGCCGGCTTGTTGACGCGCTCATTCGATCGACACGCGCGGGTCAGCGATGCCGTACAGCACGTCGATGGCGACGTTCACCAGCACGAAGATGGTCGCCATCAGCAGCACGAAGGCCTGCACCGGCGCGTAGTCCGAGGCGAGCAGGGCGTCCAGCGCATACGACGCGACGCCAGGCCAGGAGAACACCTTTTCCACCAGCACGTTGGCGCCGAGCATGGTGGAGAACACGATGCCTGTGATGGTCAGCACCGGCAGCAATGCGTTGCGCAAAGCGTAGCCCACGACGATGCGCCAGCGCGGCAGCCCGACGGATTGCGCGGTGCGGATGAAGTCGCTGCCGAGCACTGCCAGCATCGACGCACGGGTCATGCGGGCCAGCGGCGCCAGCACGAACAGCGCCATGGTGAAGGCGGGCAGCAGCAGCTGGATGAACGCCGCCCACCAGCCGTCCCAGTCCCGCACCAGGGCGAAATCCACCAGGTAGAACCCGGTGATGTCCGGCGGGCTCGACGCGAAAATGTCCAGCCGTGCAGTCGGATCCGGCGCCCAGCCGAGCAGATAATAGAACACGTAGATCAGCAGCAGCCCCGAAACGAAGGTCGGCACGCAGACCCCGAGCGTGCACAGCATACGCACCGTATGGTCCACCAGGGAGCCAGGCCGCAGCGCCGCGATCACCCCCAGCGGGACGGAGAACAGCAGGGCGATGAACAGCGCCGTGAACGTCAACTCCAGCGAAGCGGGCAAGCGCCGCTCCATATCCAGCACCACGGGCTGCCCGGTGGTGAGCGAGCGCCCGAGATTGCCGGTGCCGATGTCGCCGAGGTAGTGCCACAACTGGACCGGAACCGACTGGTCCAACCCCATTTTGTGGCGAAGCTCGTCGATCTCCGCCTGGCCCGCGCTTGGCCCCGACGCGAAGAACACCGCCGGGTCACCCGGCAGCACGCGCATCAGGATGAACGTGACGACCACCACGCCGAGCAGGGCGGGGATCGACGATAGCAGACGGCGGCCGACGCGTTTGCCGATGCCGGACAGCAGGCGCATGCGCTGGTCAGGCCGTGCGCTTGAGGTCCCGGAAATCGGCCTGGCGATAGAATTGGTAGGTGTAGCCATCAATGCTGGACGCCATCACCGCGTCGTGGTTCGGCTGCCACAGCATGATCAACGGCGTGTTGGCGACATACACTTCGATCATTTTCCTGCATTCGTCGTCATAGGCGGCCGGATCGGTCTGGAATTGCGCGGCAGCCGAGAGCGTCTCGATGTCAGTGTTCTTCCAGCCGGCGAAATTCCATCGCTGATCGCGGGTGAAATAGAGGCGGAAATAATAATCCGTGTAGGGCAGCCAAGCCGTTGCGCCATCCGTGTAGAATGGCAGCTTCTTCTCCGACTCCATCGTGTTGAACTCGGCGTCCGGCTTCTTTTGGATGTCCACGGAGATGCCGATCTTGCCAAGCGCTTCCTTCAGCAGGGCAGCGAGCGGCTCGGCCGTGGCGGCCTGGCCGGTGCTGATGGCAAAGGTCGTGCTGAAGCCTTCGGGAAAGCCCGCCTCTGCAAGCAGCTTTTTGGCAAGTGCCGCGTCCGTCTTGAATGGCATCGGCTGCGGAAAGGTGGCATCGGGCGGCGCTGTCCAATCGGCGCCGAACAGCTTGGCGCCGCGGTCGAACAGGGCGGCTTTGAACATGTCGTTGTAGGGGAGTGCCGCGGCGATCGCCTGCCGCACCTTCACATTGTCGAACGGCTTCACCTGCGTGTTCATGGTGATGTGGGTGAAGCCGTTTGTCTGCGGCACCGAAACCACCTTGACCTTGGGTGCCTTCTCCATCGTCGTGATGTCGCTGGCGGAAAGGTCGATCGACAGGTCCGCATCGCCCTTTTCGATCAGGTTGGCGCGGGTTGCGGGCTCCGGCACGGTTTGCATGATGATGCGCTTGAACATCGGCAACCCGCTGGCGCCGCCCGTCCATTTTTCGTTGCGCCGCAGGATCACCGACTCGCCCGCCCGGTAGCTTTCCACCATGTAGGCGCCGCTGCCGGCGGTGTTCGTCTTCATCCACTCCTGCGCCCACGGATCATCGGCAGTGGCGTGCTGTTTGGCCACCTTGCTGTTGATCATGATCGCATAGGGTACACACAAGTTGGACAGCGCCAGCCGGTCGGGCTTGGGCAGGCTGACCTCGATCGTATGCTCGTCCACCACGCGGAATTGGTCTGCACTGGTCAGCGAGCCAGTTGAAAGCTGCGGTGCAGCCAGCGACTTGGACGTTACCGCCCGGTCCAGCGACCACTTGATGTCTTCGGCTGTCACGGGGCTGCCGTCATGCCAAACGGCGTCCGGCCGGAGATTGATGGTGATCTTGAGGTGATCCGGACTGGTCTCATAGCCCTGTGCCAGTTCGCCGCGGATGGTGTTGGCGTCGAACACCCAGTTAGCACCCAGTTTCTTGCGCCCGAAGCTGAACAGCCGGTCATAGATGTTCATGCTTAAGCCGAACGATTCGCGCGTCGAACCGAACATGGTCAGGTCCAGCGTGTTGACCGTATTCCCGGTCACATAGCGGAGGGTTTCAGCCCGGGACTGGCCGAACGCCAACCCAGGCATCCCCGACATCGCGGCAGCGCCTGTGGCTGCCTGCAGTATCGTTCGACGGCCTAGCTTCATCACGACCACCCTGAACAGAGGAAAGGTGGCGTTTCTACCCCGGCGATTTTATCGTTGCAGGACGGTAGGCCAGTCCACTCGGGTCCGGCAATACCCCTCTGTCTGCCCCGCCGGTTGTTACGGCTGCGCGCTAGGGTGGACGACTTCCGCGTGGGTCGGCTGCGTCGCCTCCGGCGATGGCACGTGATGGTCGATGGAATCTTGACCGGATGCACGGTCGAGGCTCGCGCGCAACACGTCCGGATGGCGCACATCGTCGGTGGCGCCGGCGATCGGGTCGTTCTCGCCGCCAAGGCCTTCCGGGTTGTTCGGTCCGAATTTGTGGCGTCCGGTCGATATCCGGTTCCAGACCAGGTAGGCGATAATCAGACCGAAGGTGAGGAAGGCAAGTAGATATACGGGATGCATGACGATCCTCGTGATTGCATAGGAAGCAGTAGCGCGGCTGCTGCCATCACGGTTGCTTTAGTAAGCAAGAAGTCACGCTATAGTCAGATCGCGTCTTTGGTTGCTATTCAGGCTGCAAGAACGCGAACCTCTCGGGCCTCAGACGCCAACGCGGCTATGCGACTAGGGCGGGCGGAGAAGGCCTGCCCATGCTACGATGGTGAACCGTACGATGGGCGGAGGCCCATCACCTTCAGTAAACATCCTGCGGCACTGTTGCCCGGAACGACGGCCGCGCGTCCATCGCGGTCTGGAACGCACTCAGCCGCGGCCGCTCTCCACGCCAGCCATCGTCGGGGAAACGGAAGTCCAGATGCGCTAGCCCGCACGCGACCGCGATGCTCCCGGCGGAGAGCGGCTGCAACTGGCTCGCGTTCTGCTCCAGCCAATCCAGTGTCGCCCGGGTCTTTGCCTCAAACGCGGCGGCATGCGCGGCGGAGGCAAGCGGTCCGCGGTTGCGTTCGCCCAGCCGCTGCACGTTGAACGACAGCAACCCGTCCCCCAACGCCTGCAATCGCAGCACCGGCCAGCGCCGGGCCGGGTCCGCGGGCACAAGTTCTCCGCGGCCGAAGGTGGTGTCCAGGTATTCGACGATGACCGGCGAGTCGAACAGCACGGCGCCGTCGTCCAGCAGCAAGGATGGGATTTGGTTCAAGGGATTGAACTGCAGCACCTCCGCCGTGACGGTGTCGGCCGACACCAGCACGCGCTGGGTTTCGACCCGGTCCTTCAGTCCCAACTCATGCAGCACGACCATGACCTTGCGGACGAAGGGCGAGCGGGACGACCAAAGCAGCTTCATTGCGGCGCCTTCAGCATCGGGCAGCGGGATTGCGCGAGCGGCTGATACGCCGTGTTGCCCGGCACCGTGGCCACCAGCTTGTAAATGTCCCAGTCGCGCTTGCTCTCGGCCGGCATCTTGACCTCGAACAGGTACATGTCGTGCACCATGCGCCCATCCGCCCGGATGACGCCGTTCTTGGCGAAGAAGTCGTTGACCGGTGCGTCACGCATCGCCTGCATCACCTGGCCGGACTCCGTCGTGCCGGCTTTCTGCACCGCTTGCAGGTAATGCATGGTGGAGGAATAAACGCCGGCTTGCGACATGTTCGGCATGGAATGGAACCGCGCGTAGTAGCGTTCGGACCACTGCCGCGTCTCATCATTGAGGTCCCAGTAGAAGCCGGACGATAGCATCATGCCATGCGTATACTTGAGGCCGATGCCGTCGATGTCCTGGATGTAGGCGAGCAGTCCGATCAGCCGCTGTCCGCTTGCGTCCAAGCCGAACTCCGCCGCCTGCTTGATCGAGTTCACCAGGTCGGCGCCGCCATTGGCGAAGCCTATAACTTGCGCACCAGAGGATTGGGCGGCGAGTAAATTGGCCGAGAAATCCGTTGTGCCAAGCGGCGCGAAACTGGTTCCTAAGACCTTGCCGCCATTCTGCTGGACGACGTCCGCCGTGCCTTGTTCGAGCTGGTGGCCGAACGTGTAGTCGGCGCCGATGAAGAACCAGGACTTGCCGCCACGCGCCATCACTGCCGACCCGGTCGTGTGGGACAGCGCATAGGTGTCGTAGGTGTAGTGCACGGCCGTCGGCATGCAATCCTCATTGGTGATGCTGACGGCGCCGGGTGCGTTAAGGATGATGATCTTGCCATATCTATGGGCGACGTTCATCGCAGCGAGAGCGGTGCTCGACGCGGCGACGTCCATGATCGCCGTGACATGGTCCTGGTCGAACCACCGGGTAGCGACCGCGGCGGCAATGTCGGCCTTATTCTGATGATCTGCGACGACAACCTCGACCGGCCGGCCCAGAACTTTGCCGCCGAAATCCTCCACTGCCATCTTGGTGGAGACGACGCTGCCGGGTCCGTTCACGTCCTGGTAGATGCCAGACATGTCCAGGATCAGGCCCAGCTTGACCGGGTCGGCTGCGGTTTGCGCCCGTGCAAACCCCGGCGCGGCCGACAGGCTCGCGGCAAGCGCCACGGCTAGGATCCTCATTGGGCGTTCCCCTGCTCATTCCGGCATCGTTCTTTGCCTGCGACGCTAAAGCATCGGACGGCTTTGGCCTAGGCATCGCTAGGCCATCAATCCGACTGCCCGAGACCGGTGCAGAAAGTGGAATAGGCTACATGTTTCTGAGATACCGCGGAGTTCTGCGCCGCCTGTCTCCCCTGACAAGTCGCGTCATGTTTCTCGCGATTATCGTTCTATCAATTGGTGTGTTCAGCGCCGGCGTTGCCGCATTTAGACTTTGGCATGACGCCAAGATCGGCGGCGAGGAGCAGGCGAACAGCCTCGGCATCCTGTTTGCCGAGCAGACCCGGCGCTCGCTGCAGGCAGTCGATTTCGTCCTGCAGGAACTGCAAGCCTACGGCAATGCCAGCGGCGTCAATTCCCCGGAAGAGTTCGACCGCCACTACGGCAGCTTCGACTTGTTCGAGAAGATGCGGGACCGCTTGAAGGTCCTGCCGCAGACCGATGCGTTCGCGGCGGTCTCCGCGACCGGAAAGCTGGTGAACCTGTCCCGCGAGTGGCCGACGCCGGACCTGGACTTGTCAGGCCGCGAATATGTCCGGCATTGCCGCGACGCGCCTGGCCAGGATGTCTTCGTGACCGGCCGGATTGAAAGCCGGGTCGGCAAGGTTCCCGCTTTTTACCTCGCCCGCTGCCTCACCGGACCCGGCGGCCAATTGGTCGGCATCGTCATGGCCGTGCCCACCATCCCCTACTACCTCGACCTATACCGCTCGCTCGGCTTGCCCAAGGGTGTCAGCGTCGCCATCCGGCGCGCATCCGGCGACGCTCTGTTGGCCTACCCAATCAGCGGGCAGGATGCGCCGCCGCAGATGCCTGACGCGGCCGACACGCGTTTCGTGTCTCGCCACCCCATCAGCTTCAGCCAGCTCGTCTTCGAGGTCGGCGTGTCGCGGGAGCGGGCGTTCTCCATCTGGCGCAAGCAACTCGCCTGGATCGCGATCGGATCGGTCTGCACCCTCACCTGCCTGCTGCTTCTGCTTGGCCAGCTCGTCGGTGCGATCCGCCGTGTCGAGCAATCCCGCGAGGCGCTGCTGGACCGCAGCAACGAGCTGGAGGAGCGTACCCGCAGCTTGCTCGAAACCGCCCGTGCACTGCGCGATAGCGAGGCCGAGCTGAAGCGGCAGACCACCCTGCTCGAGCTGACTCTGGACCACATGGACCAGGGCCTGGTCATGATCAACGCCGATACGGAGATCGCCGTCTGCAACAAGCGATGCGCCGAGATGCTGGATATCCCGCAAACGCTGCTGAAATCCTCGCCGAAGTTGAATGACGTGATCGCGCATCAGTCACAGATGAACGAGTTCGCGGACCCGCTCGCGCCGCCGATTGAGGTGATGGCGCAGATCCCGACGGGCACGGCACCGCGAACCTATGAACGGACTCGCCCGAATGGTGTGAGCTTGGAGGTGCGCAGCGTGCCGCTTGCCGATGGCGGTATGGTTCGGACCTACACCGACATCACGGTCCGTAAGCAGGCGGAAGCGAAACTGGCGTTCCTCGCATACCACGACCAGCTGACCGGCCTGGCCAACCGCCACCTGCTCTATAAGATACTGCGGGCGAAGCTGCCGGATGGCCCGCACTTTGCGGTGCTGTTGCTCGACCTGGACCGCTTCAAGCTGGTGAACGACACGCTCGGCCACGGGGCGGGCGACTTGCTGCTGCTCCAGGTCGCCCGCCGGATGGAGGCACATGTGAGGGCCGGCGACCTCGTGGCCCGGCTTGGCGGCGACGAGTTTGCGGCCGTTCTGGTGAGCGCCGCCAGCCACCCGAGTTCGATGGCGCTGGCCGAGCGGCTGAAGCTCGCCGTCAGCGCTCCCTATGACATCGAAGGGGAAACCGTCCGCATCGGGGTTTCGATCGGCATTGCGCTCTCGCCGCAGGATGGCACGGAGACGGACGCGCTAATGGCGAACGCCGATTCTGCGCTTTACCGGGCTAAGGCATCGGGCCGTGATGCCATCCGCTGCTATGAAACCGGCGCAGGCGAGCAGGATCGTCAGCGGCTGGTGCTGGAGCACGATCTACGCATCGCCCTGGAGCAAGAGCAGTTCGAGATCGCGTACCAGCCGATCTTCAACATCATCAGCGGTGTCCCGCACAGCTACGAAGCATTGGTGCGCTGGCGCCATCCCAGCCGCGGGATGCTGTCGCCTGACCAGTTCATCCCGATCGCCGAAGAAACCGGCATCATCAACGAGTTGGGACGCTGGGTGCTGGAAGCGGCCTGCCGTGAGGCCGCGACCTGGTCGATTCCGGTGCGGGTCGCGGTGAACGTGTCCACCGTGCAGTTCACCCAGCCGGGGCTGGAGGCGCAGGTCCTGCAGGCGCTGGAGGCGAGCGGGCTGCCGGGCGGGCGGCTAGACCTCGAAGTCACGGAAAGCGTGCTGATTACGGATGGGGCACAGGCACGCGAAACCATGCTGTCGCTGCAGCGCCGCGGAGTGCGGTTCGTGATGGATGATTTCGGCACCGGTCATTCGTCTCTGCATTCGTTGCAGGGCTACCCGTTCCAGCTCATCAAGATCGACCGCAGCTTCATCCAGGGCATGGATCAGGAAGCCGGGGCGGGCGCTATCGTGCGCGCCATGCTGACCATTGCGGCTGCAATGGGATTGGACGTGGTGGCTGAGGGTGTCGAGACGCAAGCGCAGGCGGATCGGCTGCGTGAGTTGGGATGCCGCCTCGTGCAGGGATACCTGTTGCAACGGCCACAAAGCCCGGAGCATGTCCGCGATTATCTATGGCGGTTCCAGCGCAGCGCGGCGGGCTGATACGTGACATGGGCCGGCCGCAGGGACGGGGTGGCGCCTACCGGCACATTCAATCGGCTTTCACGCGCCCCCCGGCCCCGACAGCCTTCGCAGCAACGCTGCAGCAGAAGCTTTAAGGTGGCGTGAAGCTTCGCCTCCCAATCGGTCTAGGCCGCAGCAGGCTCCCCGAAGCAGCAAGTTCAAAGGTGAGCGTCACCACTCAGCACGACGGCGGTTGAGCAGATACCCCGCCCTCGTAGCCAGTCGAGTGTCTCGGGTAAGACGGCAGTGCAGTCGCCGCTCGGCCATCAACGATCTGGCGGGCGTTGTCCCAATGCTGCAGATCGGTTCCATGGGCGCTGCCGCTGGCCATCCATAGGTGATAGGCCTGCTCTCGGATCAACTCGTCGCGCCTGGCTTGGTTGTCTGGCATCATCTATCCCTCGACGACCACGTGCATTCTCGCTCGTCTGTCGGGACGGAATGATATCGGTGTTCCCATCGGGTCAGGAGGGTCGGAAACTACCTAGAACGAGCCGCGGCGCAGATGCGGTACGGCGTCACGCATTGCAGCCGATCGCGCTGGGCAGGGTTTGAGGAAGCAGGGCAACCGCGCACGGCATCTGCTGCTGGCAAGCGCTGCGTGGATCTTGGGACTGCCTGAACAGCCCCAAGATTGCCGGCTAAGCGAGTTTTAGATTGCCGGCTGACTCTTTGCCGCGGTCCATCACCACGTCGTAAGTCACCTTATCGTTTTCATCCAGGCCACGCAGACCGGCCGCCTGCACCGCGGTGATGTGCACGAACACGTCTTTTCCGCCACCCTGCGGCTCAATGAAGCCGAAGCCCTTAGTTGCGTTGAACCACTTAACTGTACCAGTCGCCATTAGAAACGCCCTCAAAACATAACGACGCTACTCTACGCGATGCTTCAGCGAGAAGCCAGGTGCCAGCGATCCCTGCCGCACGCCGCG
>CAZZVB010000009.1:0-43173 GCA_964657445.1 uncultured Burkholderiaceae bacterium
AGACGCAGCGCGAGTACTACCTGAACGAGCAGCTCAAGGCGATCCAGAAGGAGCTTGGCGAGGGAGAGGACGGCAAGGACGAAACCGCCGAACTCGAGGATCGCATCAAGAAGACCAAATTCACGAAGGAAGCACGCGACAAGGCGCTGGCGGAGCTGAAGAAGCTGCGCACGATGAGCCCGATGTCCGCCGAGGCGACGGTGGTGCGCAACTACCTGGATTGGATGCTGTCGATCCCCTGGAAGAAGCGTTCCAAGGCCCGCAACGACGTGGTCATCGCCAAGCAGGTGCTGGATGACGACCACTACGGCTTGGACAAGGTGAAGGAGCGTATCCTCGAATACCTTGCCGTCCAGGGGCGTTCACCGAAAATCCGCGGCCCAATCCTGTGCCTGGTCGGACCACCCGGCGTCGGCAAGACCTCGCTCGGTAAGTCCATTGCCAAGGCCACCGGCCGCAACTTCGTTCGCATGTCGCTCGGCGGCGTCCGGGACGAGGCGGAAGTGCGCGGCCATCGCCGGACCTATATCGGCTCGATGCCGGGCAAGGTCATCCAGGGCATGAAGAAGGCAAAATCCTCCAACCCGCTGTTCCTGCTGGACGAAATCGACAAGCTGGGTGCGGACTGGCGGGGCGATCCGTCCTCCGCGCTGCTGGAGGTGCTCGATCCTGAGCAGAACGCGACCTTCGCCGACCACTACCTCGAGGTCGATTACGATCTGTCGGACGTGATGTTCATCACCACGGCCAACAGTCTGCGGATGCCCCAGCCACTGCTTGACCGCATGGAGATCATTCGCATCCCCGGCTACACCGAGGATGAGAAGGTGGAGATCGCCAAGCGCCACCTGGTCGCCAAGCAGGGCGAGGCCAACGGACTGAAGCCTGACGAGTGGGCGATCAGCGACGATGCGCTGCACGATCTGATCCGTTACTACACGCGGGAGGCTGGGGTGCGCTCACTGGAGCGCGAGATCGCCAAACTGGCCCGCAAGGCGGTGATGGAGATCGTCACCAAGAAGGCCAAGAAGGTCGCCTTCACACGCAAGAACCTCGACAAGTTCGCGGGCGTGCGGGTGTTCCGCTACGGCGAAACCGAGGATGAGGACATGGTCGGTGTCGTCACCGGCTTGGCCTGGACCGAGGTTGGCGGCGAGATTCTGACGATCGAAAGCGTGCTGCTGCCGGGTAAGGGTAACCTGAAATACACCGGCAAGCTGGGCGACGTGATGCAGGAGAGCGTATCGGCCGCACTCAGCTACGTGCGCAGCCGGGCGACGAGCTTTGGCATCAAGCCGACATTGTTCGAGAAGCGGGACATTCACGTCCACGTGCCCGAAGGTGCGACCCCGAAGGACGGTCCGTCCGCCGGTGTCGCAATGGCCACGAGCCTTGTGAGCGTGCTGACCGGCATCCCGATCCGGCGTGATATCGCCATGACGGGTGAGATTACCCTGCGTGGCCGTGTGCTGCCGATCGGCGGGCTGAAGGAGAAGATGCTGGCAGCGTTGCGGTCCGGCATCACCACTGTCTTCATACCGAAGGACAATGAGAAGGATCTGGCTGACATCCCGGATAACGTGAAGAAGAACCTGAAGATTATTCCGGTCGCTCACGTTGATGACGTCATTGCCCGTGCCTTGTCGCGTCCGCCTGTTGCGATCGAGTGGGAGGAGCCGACCGAGCCGGTCAGCCAGCCTTCCGCGGCTGCGGTTGCTTCTCTGACACATTGATGCCGCCGCCCGGCTGGCCTGCCTGTTTTGGGTAGGCCAGCCGGGTTCGGCATGCCGAATCGGCGGTTGTCGCCCGCGCCTGCTCATGCTTCGTTGACGATCTTGAGAACTGGAAATGACTGCCGCACGGTTTCGTCGTGGTGCGGCACACCCGGCCATTGATCGGAGAGGATGCTTCGTGAGCAAACCTATGAACAAGATTGATTTGATCGCGGCGGTCGCCCAGGAGACGGACATGCCGAGGGCTTCGGTGACCCAGGCCGTCGATGCGGTGTTTGCGGTGATCGAGACGGCGCTCAAGAGCAAGCAGGAAGTCCGGTTGACCGGTTTCGGCAGCTTCGTTGTGGCCGACCGCAAGGCGACCAAAGGCCGCAACCCGCGTACGGGGGAGGAGATTGACATCCCAGCCTCCACCTCGGTGCGGTTCAAGCCGGGCAAGGGGCTGAAGGACGCCGTCAACTAGGGCGGCGCAGGGGGCGGTTAGCTCAGCGGTAGAGCGTCTCGTTTACACCGAGAGGGTCGGCGGTTCGAAACCGTCACCGCCCACCACGATTTTCATGGATGGCTCGATTGAAGAACGCCTCATCTCGTGCGCGTCTCATGGTTGGCGTGGTTTGTCTCGGCGCGCTGGCGGCCGGCTGTACGGATGCCACGATCACGCCTGTTAACCAGCCTGCACAGGCCATCGGCACGTCCACCCTGCATTACCTCGGCGCCACGCCGGGCGGCCCGATCTACGTGACACTTCCTGACCATCGAAATCTGGCCGGATCGCTGTCCATCGACGAAGGCCCGGCGAGCCCGGTGACGATGGACGGCGGCACGGCGGAGTATTTCGGCCTGGGGGGCGGGAACGTTCGCGTCAGGGTGCATGACGTTTACACCACGCTGGCCTGCCGCGCCTTGATCGCCGGCGGTCATGGCACCGGGTTCTGCCGTGACCAGAATGGCGGGCTCTACCGGCTGGATATGTAAGGGGCGGTGCGGCGGCCCGCGTGCTTGACGCCACCCGGCCACGCCTTTAAACCGCCGCCTCTGCTGCGGGTGTAGCTCAGTTGGTTAGAGCGCCGGCCTGTCACGCCGGAGGTCGCGGGTTCGAGCCCCGTCACTCGCGCCAGTAGCAGCCATCTGCACCGGAACAAACCTACACCATCGCGTCAAGCGCCTTCCCCATGGCGGTCCAACGCCAACATAGGTATGGTGCGTTGCACCGTGGCACGGGCGCGGGCACGCTAATAACAGGCAACGAGGTCATTCACCGATGCAGTCGGTCGATACGCTTCTGCTCAACTACTATCCGATCCTCATATTCCTCGTCATTGCCGGCGTCGTTGCCGCGGTGATGGTCGGAGGCTCGCGCTTGGCGGCACCGCAGCGGCCCTATCCGGAGAAGCTGTCGGCCTACGAGTGCGGGTTCGAGGCGTTTGACGACGCCCGGCGCCGGTTCGACGTCCGGTTCTACCTCGTCGCCATCCTTTTCATCATCTTCGACCTGGAGGTCGCCTTCTTGTTTCCATGGGCGGTGACCTTGGGCGATATCGGCGTGTTCGGCTTCCTCTCCATGATGGTGTTCCTCGGCGTGCTGACAGTCGGGTTCATCTACGAGTGGAACAAGGGCGCGCTGGAGTGGGAGTGAGAGCATGAGCGTAACTACAGCCGATACCCTGTCGCCGGGCGCGCTTGCCTGGAACCGTGACGCCCTCTCGCCTGGCGCCGACCAGGATGCCGTCATCAAGGGCATTACCGGGGAAATCACCGACAAGGGCTTTGTGGTCGCCAACCTGGACAAGGTCGTGAACTGGGCCCGCACCGGCAGTCTCTGGCCCATGACGTTCGGGCTGGCGTGCTGTGCGGTCGAGATGATCCACGCCTACATGCCGCGCTTCGACCTCGATCGCTTCGGCGTCATCCCCCGCGCCAGTCCACGCCAGAGCGACGTGATGATCGTGGCCGGCACACTGACCAACAAGATGGCCCCCGCACTGCGCAAGGTGTACGACCAAATGGCCGAACCACGCTGGGTGATCTCCATGGGATCATGCGCCAACGGCGGCGGCTACTATCATTACAGCTACTCGGTCGTGCGGGGCTGCGATCACATCGTGCCGGTTGACGTCTATGTGCCCGGCTGCCCACCAACGGCCGAGGCGCTCGTTTACGGTATCATGCAGTTGCAGAAGAAAATCCGCCGGACCGGGACGATCCTGCGTGGGTGACGCCGCTGGCACGGCGGTAAGTCCGCTGGAAGCCCTCGTCCGCGCCCTAACTGCGCTGCCTGGCGTGAGCCACGCCGCGGTGCAGGCGGGGGAGATTGTAGCCGAGGTCGAGCCCGGGTCATTGACCGCGGTGCTGACCCATCTGCGCGACCATGACGAGTTCGCCTGCGAGCAGTTGATGGACTTATGCGGCGTGGACTGGCCGGAGCGGCCGAAGCGCTTCGACGTGGTCTATAATCTGCTGTCCATCGCCCATAACCACCGTCTCCGCATCATCGTGCAGACGGACGGTATCTCCGCCATCCCCTCCGTGCATGAGATCTGGCCCTGTGCCACCTGGTGGGAGCGGGAGGCCTGGGATCTATTTGGCATCCTGTTCAGCGGCCAGCCCGATTTGCGCCGGATCCTCACGGATTATGGCTTCGAAGGTCACCCGCTGCGTAAGGATTTCCCGCTCACCGGGTTTGTCGAGGTGCGCTACGACGAAGAGCAGAAGCGCGTCGTCAACGTGCCTGTCAGCCTGACGCAGGACTTCCGGAATTTCGATTTCGTCTCACCTTGGGAGGGCATGGTGACCCTTCCTGGCGACGAAAAGGCTCACACCGATCGTCAAGCCGCGGCCACTGGCACCAAGGCCCAGGCAGACCAAGGTAAGCCCGTATGAGCAACACCGTGACATCTCCGCAGGACGGAGCAATGGACTACACGCCCGCGGTCGATGAGGCCGCGACCGAGCGGCGTGAGTGGCCGGAGACGATGCTGCCGGACGGCGCCGGCAAGCGCACCAAGACGGTGGAGATCGACAGCCACTCCATCAACTTCGGCCCGCAGCACCCGGCGGCGCATGGCGTGCTGCGGCTGATCCTGGAGATGGATGGCGAAGTGGTGGAGCGCGCCGATCCACACATCGGCCTGCTGCATCGTGGCACCGAGAAGCTGATCGAGCACAAGACCTACATGCAGGCGGTGCCGTACTTCGACCGGCTGGACTACGTGTCCCCCATGTGCATGGAGCACGCGTTCGCGCTCGGCACCGAGAAGCTGCTCGGCATCACCGCGCCGGAGCGGGCGCAGTGGATCCGCACCATGTTTGCCGAGATTACCCGGATCCTGAACCATCTGCTGAACATCACCAGCTACGCGCTGGACGTCGGTGCGCTCACGCCCGCCCTTTGGGGCTATGAGGAGCGTGAGAAGCTCATGGAGTTCCATGAGGCCGCCTCCGGTGCCCGGCTGCACGCCAACTACTTCCGGCCAGGCGGCGTTTCGAAGGATCTTCCGGCCGGGCTTGAGCCGCGGATCGCGGCCTGGGCGGAAGAATTCCCGAAGTTCATCGACGACCTCGAGACCCTGCTGACCACCAACCGGATTTGGAAGCAGCGCACCGTCGATATCGGCATTATGACGCCGGAGATGGCGCTGGCATGGGGCTTCAGTGGCCCCAACCTGCGCGCCTCGGGCCTGGCCTGGGACCTTCGGCGGTCTCAGCCCTACGACAAATATGCGGACGTGGATTTCCAGGTCCCGGTGACCCGCAACGGTGACTGCTACGATCGCTACCTCGTTCGCGTGGTGGAGATGCGGGAATCGGTCAAGATCATCAAGCAGTGCCTCGCCAAGATGGAGCCCGGCCCCGTGAAAGTGCAGGACCGCAAGTTCACGCCGCCGAAGCGGGAGGAGATGAAGCGCTCGATGGAAGCGCTGATCCACCATTTCAAGTTGTACACTGAGGGCTACCACGTGCCCGCCGGCTCCACTTACACGGTGGTGGAAAGCCCGAAGGGAGAGTTCGGCGTGTATTTGGTGTCGGACGGCAGCAACCGGCCGTATCGCTGCAAGATCCGGCCGACGGGGTTCAGTCATTTGCAGGCGATGGAGGTCATGGCGCGCCGTCACATGCTGGCCGACGCAGTGGCCATCATCGGCTCCATCGATATCGTGTTCGGCGAGGTTGATCGTTAAATGGCCGAGAATGTCGGGGACGGATCGACGGGTCAGAACCCGCAGATCGTACAGCCCACCCATTTCGAGTTCGACGAGGAAAGCCGGGTCGCTATCGACCGGTTCGTCGCCAAATATCCGCCCGGCCGCGAGGCGAGCGCGGTGATCGCTGCATTGTACGAAGTGCAGAAGCAGATGGGCCGCCAGACTGGCAGCCAATGGGTGCCGCGCGTGGCGATGGACGCAGTGGCGGCACGCCTGAACATGGCGCCGATCCGCGTCTATGAGGTCGCGACTTTCTACCTGATGTTCAACACGACCCCGATCGGGCGCTATCACCTGCAAATCTGCACCACCACGCCGTGCTGGCTGCGCGGCAGCGACGAGGTGGAGCGCACGATTAGGCGGGTCACGGGTATCAAGGACTGGCACGAAACCAGCGCCGACGGGATGTTCACCATGAGCCAAGTGGAGTGCGTCGGCGCCTGCGTGAACGCGCCGGTGCTGCAGGTGGACAACGACTACTACGAGGATCTGGACGGCCCGGCCGTCGAACGCCTGCTGGCGGCGCTGGCCCGTGGCGAGCGCCCGCAGCCTGGAAGCATGGCGGGTCGCCAGGCCTCCGCCCCGGCAGGTGGGCCCATGACGCTGCTGACGGTCACGGAGTAGGCACGGTGCTCGACGACAAGGACCGCATTTTCACCAACCTCTATGGCATCCATGACTGGACGCTCGAGGGCGCCCGGAAGCGGGGCGATTGGGACGGCACGGCTGCCATCATCGGCCGCGGCTCCGCTGCGATCATCGACGAGATGAAGGCGTCCGGCCTGCGCGGTCGCGGCGGCGCGGGGTTCCCGACGGGGATGAAGTGGTCGTTCATGCCAAAGGTGTCGGATGGCCGCCCGTCCTACCTCGTCATCAACGCCGACGAGTCCGAGCCGGGCACCTGCAAGGACCGCGACATTATGCGGCACGACCCGCACAAGCTGGTCGAAGGCGCGCTGATTGCGTCCTTCGCGATGGGTGCGCATGCTTGCTACATCTACATTCGCGGCGAGTACTACAACGAGGCGATGAACCTCGATGCTGCGATCGCGCAGGCGTACGAGGCCGGGCTTATTGGCAAGAATGCTTGCGGCACCGGTTGGGATTTCGACCTGTATCTTCACCGCGGCGCCGGCGCATACATCTGCGGCGAGGAAACCGCCTTGCTAGAGTCTTTGGAAGGCAAGAAGGGCATGCCGCGGCTGAAGCCGCCGTTCCCCGCGGCCGTTGGCCTCTACGGCTGCCCCACGACCGTCAATAACGTCGAGACGATTGCGGTCGTCCCGGAAATCCTACGCCGCGGCGGCGCCTGGTTCAGCGCGTTGGGCCGGCCGAAGAACTCGGGCACCAAGATCTTCTGCATCTCCGGGCACGTGAACAAGCCGTGCAATGTGGAGGAGGAACTTGGCATCCCGTTGCGCGAGCTGATCGAAAAGTATTGCGGCGGTGTGCGCGGTGGGTGGGACAATCTCCTGGCGGTGATCCCCGGCGGGTCATCGGTGCCGCTCATTCCCAAGGATATTTGCGACACTGTTCTGATGGATTTCGACAGCCTGCGCGACGTCAAGTCCGGCCTCGGCACGGCCGCGGTGATCGTGATGGACAAATCGACCGACCTGATCGCCGCCATTGCCAAGCTCGCGCATTTCTACAAGCACGAGAGCTGCGGCCAGTGCACGCCGTGCCGCGAAGGCACCGGATGGATGATGCGGGTGATGAACCGCATGGTCCAGGGCCGCGCCGAGATCGATGAAATCGATACCCTGGAGCAGGTGACCCGGCAGATCGAAGGTCACACCATTTGCGCCCTGGGTGACGCCGCTGCTTGGCCGATCCAGGGCTTGATCCGCCATTTCCGCCCGGTCATGGAGGAGCGGATTGCCGCCTACAAGCGCGGCAAAGCGCCGGCGCCGCTGGCGATGGCGGCTGAGTGACGGGGGCGGCTTGACAGACCTGATCGACACGAGCGGCCCCATCACGGCGCGGGACAGCGATCTGCATGGCAGCGAGTTCACTGACGTGAACCTGGCCGCCAGCAAATTCCACCGTGTGGACCTGGCCAAGGCGGCCCTGTCCGACGTCGAGATGGCGAACGCTGTATTTCATGCGACGTCGCTCGCAGGGGCCCGGTTTGAGGATGTGACGCTGAAGGGCGCGACCCTGGTCGATGCGGACCTGTCCGGCGTCACGATCAACGACTGCAATATTACGGGGTTACGGATCGACGGCGTTGACATCGCGGCACTGCTGGCGGCGCGCGACGAGGGCGGACTGCAGTGAGTTGCCAGGTTTCCTCCCACGCGAGCGAGTACTGTGTCACCTTCGCAACGACCATTGCCAAGCGAGGCGGTGGCAAGCGAGGAGCAGATGCATGACCGAGATCACTAACACGAACGTTCCGCTGAATGCCCACAACGCCAATCTTAGCGGCAGCAAGTTTACCGCTGTGAACCTGACGGGTTCGACGTTTCAGTCGGCGGACCTCGACAAATCGAGCTTCACCCAACTGAGCATGGCCGGGGCGGCGTTTTCGGAAATGTCGCTACCCGGCGCCACATTCACCAAGGCATCGCTGGGCGGCTGTCTTTTCAACGACAGCGACCTTTCCGGCGTACGCCTGATCAACTGCAACGTCACCGGCCTGATGATCGACGATGTCGATATCGAGGCAGCGGTGGCGTTCTATAAAAAAGGCTGACGAATGACGAAGGTCACCGTTGACGGCCGCGAGGTCGAGATTGCGAACGGCTCGTCCGTCCTGCAGGCATGCGAAGCGGCAGGCGTCGAGATCCCGCGTTTCTGCTATCACGAGCGGTTGTCGGTGGCCGGCAATTGCCGGATGTGCCTGGTCGAGGTGGAGAAGGCGCCCAAGCCGATCGCGTCGTGTTCCTACCCCGCCGCTGAAGGCATGGTGATCAAGACCGACACCCCGATGGTCCGCAACGGCCGTCGGGGCGTCATGGAATTCCTGCTGATCAATCACCCGCTGGACTGCCCGATCTGTGACCAGGGCGGCGAGTGCGATCTGCAGGACCAGGCTTATTCCTACGGCCGCGACCATTCGCGTTACGATGAGAACAAGCGCGCCGTGAAGGACAAGTACCTCGGCCCGCTGGTCAAGACGATCATGACCCGGTGCATCCAGTGCACACGCTGCGTCCGCTTCGCGACGGAGATCGCCGGCGTACCTGAACTTGGCGCGACCGCGCGCGGCGAGAATATGGAGATCACCACCTACGTCGAGAAGGCTCTGACGTCCGAGCTGTCTGGCAACCTGATCGACATCTGCCCGGTTGGCGCGCTGACCTCGAAGCCCTACGCCTTCGTTGCTCGCCCGTGGGAGTTGCGCAAGACCGACAGCATCGACGTGCTGGACGCAGTGGGCGCGGCGATCCGGGTTGATGTGCGCGGATCGGAGGTGCTCCGTATCCTGCCGCGCCCGAACGACGACGTGAATGAGGAGTGGCTGGGCGACAAGTCGCGCTTCTCGTTTGACGGGTTGAAGCGGCGCCGGCTCGACAAGCCATGGATCCGGCAGGGCGGGCGGCTGCGCCCTGCGTCTTGGCCGGAAGCGTTTGGCGCCATCGCCGCAAAGCTGGACGGCCTGGCGGGCGATCGGATCGGCGCCATCGCTGGCGATTTGTGCGATGCCGAAAGCATGCTGGCGCTGAAGGACATCATGGCCTCGCTCGGTTCGGCCAACCTGGACTGCCGCCAAGACGGTGCTCGGCTCGACGCCAGCCGGCGGGATTTCTATACCTTCAACACCACGATCGCAGGGATCGAGGAAGCCGATGCGTTGCTGATCATTGGCAGCAATCCGCGCCGCGAAGCTCCTGTTCTGAATGCGCGCATCCGTAAGCGTCACCAGTCTGGCCCATTCCCGATCGGCGTAATCGCCGCCCCGGCCGACCTGACCTACTCGCACACTTGGTTGGGCGAGGCGCCTTCACTGATTGCCAACCTGCCGGAGGATTTTGCCAAGCTGCTCGCCAGCGCCAAGAGGCCGATGGTGATCGTGGGGCAGGGCGCCCTTGCCCGGCCGGACGGATCGGCCGTGCTGGCTGCAGCCTGGAAACTGGCCAGCAGCATCGGCGCCCTGACGCCGGAATGGCACGGCTTCAACGTGCTGCACACTGCGGCCGCCCGGGTCGGCGCGCTCGACCTCGGCTTCCTGCCGGGTCAGGGCGCCAAGACGATGGACGCGATGCTGGATGGCGGGGTGGATCTGCTCTGGTTGCTCGGCGCGGACGAGTTCGACGTCTCCCGCATCGATGCGGACACGTTCGTGGTTTACCAGGGCCATCACGGTGATCGCGGCGCTTCGCGCGCCGACGTGATCCTTCCCGGCACTGCCTACGTTGAAAAGTCCGGCACCTACGTGAACACCGAGGGCCGGGTGCAGCGCGCTTTCCGTTCGGTCTCGGCGCCGGGTGACGCGCGGGAGGATTGGGCAATCCTTCGCGCCTTCTCCGCAGTGATCAACAGGCCCCTGCCCTACGACACGCTGGACGCGTTGCGCGCACGGCTGGAGCAGGTGAACCCGGTGTTCGGCAATGTCGGACACCTGCCGCGCTTCGGCGCCAATGATCTGACCGCGCCCGCCGGCGATCCGGCGGCGGTGAGTGAAGCCGCCTTCGTGCCGGCCGTGCCCGACTACTACCAGACGAACCCGATCAGCCGGGCGAGCGCGGTGATGGCGGAATGTACGGCCACCTACGCGCCCGCTGCGTCCGCCATGGCCGCCGAGTGATGGAGGCTTTCTTCGCCTCCGGACCCGGCCAGGTTCTGATCACGCTGGCCGAGACGCTGGCGCTGCTGGTGCCGCTGCTGATCTCCGTAGCCTACCTGACGGTTGCGGAGCGCAAGGTGCTGGGCGCGATGCAGCTGCGGAAGGGGCCGAACGTCGTCGGCTTCTGGGGCCTGCTGCAAGCGTTCGCCGATGCGCTTAAGATGTTCATGAAGGAACAGATCATCCCAACCGGCGCCAACCGCGCGTTGTTCGTGATGGCGCCAATGCTGACGATGATCCTGGCGCTGATCGCCTGGGCGGTGATCCCGGTGACGGATGGCTGGGCGATTTCCAACATCAATGTCGGCGTACTGTATCTGTTCGCAATCTCTTCGCTGGGCGTCTACGGCATCATCATCGCGGGCTGGGCGTCCAACTCGAAGTATGCCTTCCTCGGCGCGCTCCGGTCGGCGGCGCAGATGGTCAGCTACGAGGTCTCGATCGGCTTCGTGATCGTGACGGTGCTGCTTTGCGCTGGAACGTTGAACCTGACGGGCATTGTGCGGTCGCAATCCACGATCTGGTTCGTGGTGCCGCTATTCCCGATGGCGGTGGTCTATTTCATATCCGCCCTGGCAGAGACGAACCGTGCGCCGTTCGATGTCGCGGAAGGCGAGAGCGAGATCGTCGCCGGTTTTATGGTGGAATACAGCGGTATCTCCTGGGCGCTCTTCTTCCTGGGCGAATACGCCAACATGATCCTCCAGTCGGCGATGTTCACCATCTTGTTCCTGGGTGGCTGGCTGCCGGTCATTCCGCTCGCGCCGTTTACCTGGGTTCCGGGCCCGATCTGGTTCATCGCCAAGATCGTGTTCGTCCTGTTCGTATTCATCTGGGTTCGCGCCACATTCCCGCGCTTCCGCTACGACCAGCTCATGCGCCTCGGCTGGAAGGTGTTCCTGCCGCTATCGCTGTTCTGGCTGGTGCTGACTGCGGGCGTCCTGGTGTTCACGGGCTGGCTGCCGCACGCGGCTTGATGTAAGCCGCCCGCACGAGAGGTTCCACTATGGCATTCCTGGACCGCACAGCGCGCTCCTTCCTGCTGGCCGAACTCATGACCGGCATGGGGCTGACCTTGAAATACTTTTTCAAGCGCAAGGTCACCATCAACTATCCCTACGAGCGCAACCCCTACTCCCCGCGCTTCAAGGGCGAGCACGCCTTGCGCCGTTATCCGAACGGCGAGGAGCGCTGCATCGCATGCAAGCTGTGTGAGGCGGTCTGCCCGGCGCTCGCCATCACGATTGAGGCTGAACCGCGCGAGGATGGCTCCCGCCGCACCACCCGGTACGACATCGACATGACGAAGTGCATCTACTGCGGGCTATGTGAAGAAGCCTGCCCGGTGGACGCCATCGTCGAGGGGCCGAACATCGAGTTCTCGACCGAGACCCGCGAGGAGCTGATGTACAACAAGGACAAGCTGCTCGCGAACGGCGACCGGTGGGAGCCTGAGCTGGCCAAGCGGCTCGAGCTGGATGCGCCCTATCGATGATCGGCGCCATCGCCTTTTATCTGTTTGCCGCCGTGCTGATCGGCTCCGCCGCGATGGTGGTCAGCAGCCGCAACCCGGTGCATTCGGTGCTTTTCCTCATCCTCGCCTTCTTCAACGCCGCGGCGCTGTTCCTGCTGGCGGGGGCCGAGTTTCTGGCGATGATCCTGGTGATCGTCTATGTCGGCGCGGTTGCGGTGTTGTTCCTGTTCGTCGTGATGATGCTGGACGTGAATTTCGACCAGTTGCGCGAGGGGTATCAGCGCTACGCCCCAATCGGCGCGGCCGTGGGCGCGGTGCTGTTCCTGGAGTTGGTGGTGACCGTCGCCGGGTGGCAGTTCGTGCCGAACGCGACCCTGCACCTGGCATCCGCGACACCGGTTGGCGTGAACAACACGGCGGCGCTCGGACGGTTGATCTACACCCATTACGTCTTTCTGTTTCAGGCGTCGGGGCTGATCCTGCTTGTCGCCATGATCGGCGCGATCGTGTTGACGCACCGTGACCGGGCTGGGGCCTCTCGCCGCCAGGATATCGGCCGCCAGCAGTCCCGCACGGTGAGCGATACGCTGCAGATCATGACCGTGGCCTTGGGCGCCGGGTCCCGCCAGACCGGTATCCTGCGCCCGTTGCCGGTAGCGGGCGAGGAAGACGAGGCGCACAAGCCCGTTCATGCGCACCCGGGAGAGCATTGACCATGGCCGTCGGCGTTGGCCACTACGTGGTGGTAGGGGCGGTGCTCTTGCTGCTCGGCGTGTTCGGGATCTTTCTGAACCGCAAGAACATCATCGTCATCATGATGTCGATCGAGCTGATCCTGCTCGCGGTGAATATCAACCTGGTGGCGTTCTCCGCCTCGCTGGGGGACATGGCGGGGCAGGTCTTCGCCATGTTCGTGCTGACCGTCGCGGCCGCGGAAGCCGCCATCGGGCTGGCCATCGTCGTCGTGTATTTCCGCAACCGCGGCTCGATCCAGGTCGAGGACGTGAACTTGATGAAGGGCTGAGGATCGTCCGATGATCTACGGGATCGCAATCCTTAGCCCGCTCGTTGGCTGCCTGCTCGCCGGCATCTTTGGCCGCCGCTTGGGTGACAAGTTCGCGTTTACAGTGACCATTGCGTTCATGGTGCTCTCGGCACTCTGTGCCGAGCTGTCGCTCATGGAGGTGATCTACGCCGATCCGCAGCCCGCGCCGGTGGTGCTGGGCACGTGGTTCGACATCGGCGGCTTCCGGCTCGACTGGGCGTTGCGCCGAGACACGCTGTCATCGGTCATGGTCGCGATGGTCGCGCCGGTTGCCACGCTGATCCACATCTACAGCGTCGGCTACATGGCGCATGAGCGGCATTCGTTCCGCTTCTTCTCCTATCTGTCGCTGTTCACGTTCGCCATGCTGATGCTGGTGACGGCCAACAACCTCGTCCAATTGTTCTTCGGCTGGGAGGGCGTGGGCCTCGCGAGCTATTTGCTGATCGGCTATTGGTACGACCGGCCGAGCGCCTGCAAGGCCGCAATGAAGGCGTTCATCGTCAACCGTGTTGGTGACTTGTTCTTCGCGATCGGCATCGCGCTGGTGTTCAGCCTGTTTGGAACGGTAGAATTCCCCGCCATCTTCGCCGCGATCCCGCAGCATACCGACGCGCTTTACCACGTGCTCGGCCACACCTGGCGCGCCTACGAGGTGATTGGCATCCTGCTGTTCATCGGCGCGATGGGAAAGTCGGCGCAAATTGGCCTGCATACCTGGTTGCCAGACGCCATGGAGGGGCCGACCCCGGTCTCCGCGCTGATCCATGCGGCAACGATGGTGACGGCCGGCGTATTCCTGATGGCGCGGATGTCCCCGCTGCTGGATGAAGCGCCGGGTGCCTTGAACTTCATCCTGTTTATCGGCGGCACGACCTGCTTGTTCGCCGCCACGATCGCTTGCGTGCAAACCGACATCAAACGTGTGATCGCGTATTCAACCTGTTCGCAGCTCGGCTACATGTTTATCGCTGCCGGAGCGACCGCCTACCAGGCGTCGATCTTCCACCTCATCACCCACGCCTTCTTTAAGGCGCTGCTGTTCCTCTGCGCCGGATCGGTGATCCACGCGATGAGCGATGAGCAGGACATGCGAAAGATGGGCGGCATCTGGCGCATGATCCCGGTGACTTACGTCTGCATGTGGATCGGCAGCCTTGCGATTGCCGGCGTGCCGTTCTTCGCCGGCTACTGGTCGAAAGACGCCATCCTGGAGAGCGGCTACGTCACGCCGATCGGAATGGGGCTCTACGGCTTCTGGACTGGAACGATCGCGGCATTTCTGACCGCATTCTACTCGTGGCGGCTGATCATCATGACGTTCCACGGCAAGCCGCGGGCCGACAAGCACACCATGGATCACGTGCATGAAAGCACGCCGTGGATGACGGTCCCGTTGATGATCCTGTCGCTCGGCGCGGTGTTCGCCGGCTGGGCGCTCCATACCGGCTTCATCGGCGACGACCAGCTTTCATTCTGGGCAGGCTCGATCCACTCCGGCCCGAACAACCATATCCTGGTCGATATTGAGCATGTGCCGCTCTACATCGCCTGGCTGCCAACCATCACCAGCGGCCTCGGCATCCTGCTTGCCTACGTCATGTATATGGCAGCACCCGGCTTGCCCGCGAAACTGGCTGGTTCGTTCCAGCCGGTGTACCTGTTCCTGTTGAACAAGTGGTATTTCGACGAGTTGTATGACCTCGTGTTCGTCCGCCCGGCGATCTGGCTCGGCAAGAAGCTGTGGCATGTCGGTGACGAGACGCTGATCGACGGTATGCCGAATGGCGCTGCTTCACTCGCGGCGAGCGGATCGGCGCAGGTGGTGAAAATCCAGACCGGCTCGATCGCGGTGTACGCCTTCACCATGCTGATCGGACTTGTCGCTTTGATCTCCGTCTTCCTCCTGTTCCGCTAGGCATCCCGTGAACGTCGTGACCAACGCTGCCGGCTTCCCGATCCTTTCGCTGCTGACGTGGTTGCCGCTGGTCGGCTGCATCATCCTGATGACGATCCGCGGTGAGCCAGCCGTGGTGGAACGCAACGCGCGGTGGACCGCGCTTTGGACCAGCCTTATCATCTTCGCGTTGAGCTTGAAGCTGTGGCTGGACTTCGACCCGGCGCAGGCGGGCTTCCAGTTTAATGAGAGCGTGGATTGGCTGCCCCAATTCAAGGTCGGCTACCGCATGGGCGTGGACGGCATCAGCGTGCTGTTCGTGCTGCTGTCCACCGCGCTGACGCCGATCTGCATCCTGGCGAGTTGGGAGTCGGTGCACACGCGCGTGCGCGAGTACATGATCGCGTTCCTGGTGCTGGAGACGATGATGGTCGGCGCGTTTGCCGCAACCGATTTCATCGTGTTCTACATGTTCTTCGAGGGCCTGCTGATCCCGATGTATATCATCATCGGGGTGTGGGGCGGGCCGCGCCGGGTCTATGCGTCGTTCAAGTTCTTCCTCTACACGCTCGCCGGATCGGTGCTGATGCTGCTGGCGTTGCTGGCCATGTGGTTCACGGCGGGGACGACGGACATCACCGTCCTGCTGCACACGCACTTTCCGGAGCGGATGCAAATATTCCTGTTCCTGGCTTTCCTCGCGTCCTTTGCGGTGAAGGTGCCGATGTGGCCGGTGCATACCTGGCTGCCGGATGCGCATGTGGAGGCGCCGACCGCCGGGTCGGTGATCCTGGCGGGTGTGCTGTTGAAGATGGGCGGATACGGCTTCCTGCGCTTTTCCGTGCCGATGCTGCCCTATGCGTCGCAGGAGTTCGCGCCGCTGATGTTCGCCCTGGGCGTGATCGCGGTGATTTACACCAGCCTGGTGGCGCTCGCGCAGGCGGACATGAAGAAGCTGATCGCCTACTCGTCGGTGGCCCATATGGGCGTGGTGGTGATCGGCACCTTCACCTTCAACATGCAAGGCATCGAAGGCGCGATGCTGCAGATGCTGAGCCACGGCATCGTCTCCGCCGCACTCTTCCTGTGCGTCGGCGTCGTCTATGACCGCATCCACACGCGTGAGATTGCGCGTTACGGCGGGCTCGGCGACCGGATGCCTGGATATGCGCTGATCTTTCTGTTCTTCACCATGGCCAGCATGGGATTGCCCGGCACGTCGGGCTTCATCGGCGAATTCATGGTGCTGGTCGGCGCATTCAAGGTGAACTTCTGGGTGGCGCTGCTCGGCAGCACCGGGATGATCCTTGGCGCCGCCTATGCGCTGTATCTCTATCGCCGGATCATCTTCGGCAGCATCACGCGGGACGATCTGCGCTCCATCCTAGACCTGTCGCCGCGGGAGATCGCGATCTTCACGCCGCTGATCTTCCTGACGTTCTGGATGGGCATCTATCCAAGCAGCTTCACGCAGTTCTTCGACGCCAGCGTGGGCGCGATGGTTGACCAGCACGTCGCCGCACTCGCCGCGACCACCAAGCTTGCGGGAGTGCTGCCATGATCGCCCTCAACTGGACGCTCGCCGTCCCGGAGATCGTGCTCGCCGTTTGCGCAATGGCCATCCTGGTGTTCGGCGTGTTGTGGAAGAAGGGCAATCCTACGCTTGCCTGCTCCATGCTCAGCCTTGGCGCGCTGCTGCTGGCAGCGGTGCTGACGCTGTCGGCGCCGCTTGGATCATCCTATGGCGGGTTGTTCGCGGTGGACCATTTCGCGGTCTTCGCCAAGCTGCTGATCCTGGCCGGCGCGGCGCTGAGCCTGATCTTGTCGATCGACTACAACGTGCAGACGGGGATCGACCGGTTCGAATTCCCCGTGCTGATCCTGCTGTGCACCGTCGGCATGATGATCATGGCGTCGGCCACGAACATGATGTCGCTGTATATCGGGCTGGAGCTGCAGTCGCTGTCCATTTACGTGATGGCGGCGTTCAACCGTGACGATCTACGGTCCTCCGAAGCGGGGCTGAAGTATTTCGTTCTCGGCGCGCTGGCCTCCGGGCTGCTGCTCTATGGCATCTCGCTGGCCTATGGGTTTTCCGGCACGATGGATTTCGGCCAGTTGGCGATGGCGTTCTCCGGCGGGACGCCCGCAGCCGGGCTGGTGATCGGGGTGGTGTTCATCGTCGCCGGGCTGGCCTTCAAGATCAGCGCCGTGCCGTTTCACATGTGGACGCCCGACGTTTACGAAGGCGCGCCGACGCCGGTGACTGCATTCATGAGCACGGCGCCGAAGGTCGCCGCGATCGCATTGCTGCTGCGAGCGCTCGAGGTACCGTTCGGCCACCTGACGCCGCAATGGACGCAGCTGATCGTGCTGATCTCAATCGCGTCGATGCTGCTAGGCTCGCTGGCCGCGATCGGGCAAACCTCGATCAAGCGGCTGATGGCGTATTCGTCGATCGGCCACATGGGCTACGCGCTGATCGGGCTCGCGGTCGGCACGCCGGCGGGCATCCAGGGCGTGCTGATCTACATGGTGACCTACGTGTTCATGTCGGCCGGCGTGTTCGCTTGCATCATCGCCATGCGCCGCCGTGGCCGCGCGCTGGACAAAATCGCCGACCTGTCGGGGCTTGCCCGCACCGATCCGATGCTGGCGCTTGCGCTTGGCGTGTTCATGTTCTCGATGGCCGGCATCCCACCGTTCAGCGGCTTCTTCGGCAAGCTTTACGTGTTCTTCGCTGCCGTACAATCAGGCTATTGGACGCTCGCGGTCATCGGCGTGCTGACCAGCGTCGTCGGCGCCTACTACTACCTACGCGTGGTCAAGGTCATGTATTTTGACGACTCGCAGCCTGCCTTCGATGCCCGCTCACCCTCCTTGTCGTTCGTGGCGGGTGTTGGCGCCCTGGTCACCACGCTGTTCTTCGTCTTCCCGGCGCCGATCGTGAACGCGGCACAGGCAGCGGCGGCGGTTCTGTTCGGCTGATGTCCGCGTGCTGATCCGGACCGAAAAGCAGAAGATGCTGGCCGGCGAGCTGTACCGGCCGGGTGACAGCGAAATCCAGTCGGACCAAGCGGCTGCGAAGCACTGGATGGTGGCCTACAACGCCGCTGCCGCTGCCTCTCCAGCCGAGAGGCGGACGTTGCTCACCGAGCGGTTCGCCGCCGTCGGACACGGCAGCGTCGTCCGCCCCCCGTTCCACTGCGACTTCGGCTACAATATCAGTCTCGGCGAAGACGTGTTCCTGAACTTCGGCTGCGTCATACTGGACGTCGCGGCGGTAGAGATCGGCGACCGGGTCCAAATCGGCCCAGCCGTGCAGATCTATGCCGCGGACCATCCGCGCGACGCCGAAACCCGCCAGCAAGGGTTGGAATACGGACGGCCCATCCGCGTTGGCGCCGATGCGTGGATCGGCGGCGGCGCGATCATCCTGCCGGGCATCACCATCGGCGAAGGGGCGGTCGTCGGCGCCGGCAGCGTCGTCACGCGGGACGTGGCGGCTGGCGGCCGGGTCGCCGGAAATCCAGCACGCCCCTTGCCGCGTTCGGCCTAAATGATCCTCGTCGTCGATGCAGGAAATACGAATATCGTCTTTGCGGTGCATGACGGCGCAGCGTGGCGCGGCATCTGGCGCATCCGAACCGACGCGCAGCGCACCTCCGACGAGTATGCGGTCTGGCTGCTCACGCTGCTGGAGCACCGCGGGCTGAAGGCCATCGGCGTCGAGCGCGCCGTGATCGGCACCGTCGTGCCCGCGGCGCTGTATCATTTGCGCCGGCTGTGCCGCGATTGGTTCGACGTGGAGCCGCTTATTGCTCGCTCCTCCCTGGATTGGGGGTTCGAAATCAGGGTGGACAACCCGGCCGAAGTGGGTGCCGACCGCTTACTCAATGCGCTGGCGGCACACCAGCGCTACGTCGGCCCGTTGATGGTGATCGACTTCGGCACCGCGACGACCTTCGACGTGGTGGATGCGGACGGCGCCTATATTGGTGGCGCGATCGCCCCAGGGATCAACCTTTCGATCGAGGCGTTGCACCAGGCCGCCGCCCGCCTGCCGCGCATCGGCATCGGGCGCCCGCAGGCGGTAATCGGCCGGGCCACAGTCCCTGCAATGCAATCCGGCCTGTATTGGGGCTACATCGGTATGATCGAAGGCTTGGTCACGCGCATCCAGGCGGAGTTCGAACGCCCGCTGAAGGTGCTGGCGACGGGGGGACTCGCTCCGTTATTTTCCGAGGGCACAACAATTATCCAGCATATCGACCCTGATCTGACCCTGGACGGCCTACGGCTGTTGGCGGAGCGCAATCCCGCTCCCACATTGGCGAGAGATCGAACGAGATCCACTGAAAGCGACTGAATTGGATGCTTTGACCGACGACCTGGCCTTCCTGCCCCTGGGCGGGACGGGCGAGATCGGCATGAACCTCAACCTCTACCGGTGCAACGGCCGCTGGTTGGCCATCGATTGCGGCATCGGCTTCGGCGGGTCGGAGAACCCGGAGGTCGAGGTTATGATGCCCGACCCGGCGTTCATCGCCGAGCGACGGGACAGTTTGGTCGGGCTGGTGATCACCCACGCACATGAGGACCACCTCGGCGCAGTAGCCCATCTTTGGCGCCAGCTTCGCTGCCCGATCTTCGCCACTCCGTTCGCCGCAGCCGTGCTGCGCCGCAAGCTTGGCGAGGCCGGGCTGGTCAACGAGGCGAAGATCACGGCCGTAAAGCCGAATGGTGCCTTCGAATTGGGCCCGTTCCGCCTGCAATTTCTGGGTGTGACGCATTCAGTGCCCGAGGCGCAGGCGCTGGTGATCCGCACGCCTTACGGCACCATCCTGCACACCGGCGACTTCAAACTCGACCCGCATCCTTTGGTTGGCCCGCCGACCGATGAGGAAGCGTTCCGCGCCCTTGGCGATGAAGGCGTGTTGGCGATGGTGTGTGACAGCACCAACGCCATGGTGGAGGGTCATTCCGGCTCCGAAGCCGAGGTTCGCACCAGCATGTCAGCCCTGATCCGGTCCATGCGTTCTGGGCGCATCGCGGTCACCTGCTTTGCCAGCAACGTCGCTCGGGTCGAAACCATCGCCCTGGCAGCGCGCGATGCCGGCCGTTCGGTCGCGCTGGTCGGCCGTTCGCTGCGCAACCTGGAAACCGCAGCGCGCGACTGCGGCTACCTCAAGGACGTGCCGGAATTCGTGCCGGAGGAAGCCGCCGGCGTCGTGCCGGACGAGAACCTGCTGATCCTGGTGACGGGCAGCCAGGGGGAGGCCCGCAGCGCGCTGGCCCGGATCGCCAACGACACGCACCGCAACATCGCACTGGGGGAAGGCGACACCGTCATATTCTCCTCCCGTGTGATCCCGGGCAACGAGCGGGCGATCGGCGCCGTGCAGGACAACCTCGTCCGTCGTGGCGTGCGTCTGATGACGGCCGACGACCACATGGTCCACGTGTCGGGACACCCGGCACGTGATGAACTTCGCCGCATGTATGCCTTGGTCCGCCCAACATATTCGATCCCGGTGCACGGCGAGTGGCGGCATTTGTCGGCGCATGCCGCGTTGGCGAAGGAGGCGGGCGCCACCCCCGTCATGCTGGAAGATGGCGATTTGTTGAGCCTGTCGCGCAACCGCCCGACGGTCACGGATTCCGCGCCCGTTGGCCGACTCGCGCTGGACGGCAACCGGCTGGTGCCGCTGACTGGTGGAGTGATGGCGGCCCGGCGGCGCATGCTGTTCAACGGCATCGTGCTGGCGAGCGTCGCGGTGGACGAAGAGGGCGAGCTGATCGGCACACCGAAGCTGAGCGCGCCTGGTCTGTTCGAAGCTGAGGACGGCGAAAGCGAGCGTGTGACCAGAGACTTCGCTGCCGCCTTCGATGACCTGCCGCTCGGCCTGCGCCGTGACGATGCGGCGTTGACGGATGCGGCCCGCGCGGCGCTGCGGCGCGCGCTTGGCCGGAGGTTGCAGAAGCGTCCCCTCGTGGATGTTCATCTGCTGCGGGTCTGAATGGGCTGGTTCACCGCCTGCGTGCTGTTCGCCCTGATCTGGTGGACGGTGTTGTTCGCCGTGCTGCCCTTCGGCACCAGGCCGCTGGCGGACGCGGAGCGAAAGTCTGGCGGTTGGCGCGGCGCGCCTGAACGTCCTTTGTTAAAACGTAAGCTGGTTGCCACGACATGCATTGCGCTGCTGCTCTGGGCCGGCGGCATTGCGCTGATACGAAGTCCTTACATGAGCTTCCGCGACATGGCCGCCCGTATGCCTGACGATTAGGCAGAAAATGCTTGAAGAGGCGGCGATGGCGGAAAGCGTGGCAGATCACGCCTGATAGGGCAAAAAAACCGACAAAGACTCGAATATTTTAATGGTGCTTTAGGACAGCGGTGCGCAATCATCACGTCAGGAAGAGGGTCTTCCCTCATCCTGCCGTGTGACTGGCGTTTCCTCCCTAAACTTGGCCCGCTGCGCCTTACCGGTGCGCGGGCCTTTTTGTTTCATAAGGTTAAGCTTTGGCGTTGTCACGCGTTTTTGCGTGAAACCCAGCCGCTCACGTAGAGTTATTGCGCCCCGCGCTTGTGCGGCGCAGCATTATTTCACGCATCATGCCGTTAAGCGCGCTTCAGACCGGTGAAGAGCGGCAGCCCCTTCAACATTCCGGTCAGGTCGCTCCTGTAAGCCGTCGGTTGAAAGTACATTCCCAACGGTAGGAACGGAACATCCTGCCAGGCTTGTATCTGGATTTGCTCTGCGATCGTCTTCTGCGACGCCTCATCCTGAGCCAGTAGCCATTTTGCCCGCAACGCTTCCATCGCCGGATCGGTCGGCCAGCCATTCCATGCGGCCTGTCCGTTTCCACGCAAGGGCAGGTAGCCGGCCGGATTGATGAAGTCCCACCCACCCCAGAACGAGCCGAAGATGCTCCAGCCGCCTTTATCGAGCGGCTGCCGGTTGTTGATCCGCTGCACCACGGTGCCCCAATCGGTTGCGACTTCGTCCACATTGAGCCCGATGGAGCGAAGCATCTGGGCGCCGACTTGGCAGATTGCCGTGATCCGCGGCACGTCCGTCGCAATCAGGAACGTGACCTTCTCGCCCTTGTAGCCGGACGCGGCGACCTCCTGCTTGAGGGCTGACACATCGTGATCCCCGCTCAGCACCTCCATGCCGGTCGTCGTCGCGAGTGGCATTCCCGGCGGGAACACACCCACCTTGTCGTTCCAGACCGATGGGTCGTCACCTGCCACCGCCTGCATGAATTCCTTTTGTCTTACCGCTTTCAGCACTGCCCGCCGCAGCGCCGGGTTGTCGAACGGCGGATAGAGGAAGTTGAAGCGCAGCACGCCGATCAACCCGGTGGTCTCGATCACCTCGAGCTTCAGCCGGCGATCACGGCGCAGGCTGGGCACGAGGTCCATCACCGGCTGTTCGACCCAGTCCACCTCCCCCGCTTGCAACGCTGCGACCTGCGTGCCCGGGTCGGGCGTCGTCAGCCACTCCACGCGGTCGAAATGCGCGATCCGCGGCCCGGCGCAGAACGATGCGGCGCCATTTGGACGCGGCACGTAGCCGGCGAACTTGCGATAGACATTGCGCGCGCCGGGCACCCGCTCATCGGCGACGAACTGGAACGGGCCGCTACCGACCATCTCGGTCAGCCGTTTGTCGGTCGGCAGGCTTGCCAGCCGCTCCGGCATGATCACGGCCATCAAGTTGGTGGGCTTCGCCAACGCGTTGGGCAGCAACGGGAACGGGCGCTTGAGCCGGAACTGCACCACTCTGTCGGACGGGGCGGACACCTCATCGGTGGCATCGAACAGCGCCTGGCCGAACGAGTCCGAGACGGTCCAGCGCTTCAGGCTGGCGATAACGTCGCGCGACAGCACCGGCGTGCCGTCGTGGAACTTCAGCCCGTCGCGTAGTGTCAGTGTCCAGAGTTTGCCATCGTTTTCCACCGTATGCCCGGCCAGCATTTGATGCTGCGGCACGCCCGCCTCATCCAGCGCGAACAGCGTGTCGAACACCATCATGACGTGGTTGCGGGTGACGAAGGCGCTGACCAGCGGATCGAGCAAAGCAAGATCTGCGTACGGAACGAACTTCAGCGTGCTAGCCGCTTGGGCACGCACGAGAGCGGGCGCGGCCAGCAGGGCAGCCCCTCCGGCGAGAACGGAACGACGGCGCATACGACACTCCTGGGATTGCCGCGGTATGTGCAATTTGCATGCTAAGGTTCGCTGCTGGCGCTTCGGGTTGGCGCGGCGGCGGCGTGGCTGTAGGGTCCGGCGCTCTTGCCACCGGACACGTGCAATGCGCCTCACTCGATCCCTGATCCCGACACTTAAGGAAACCCCGGCCGAGGCGCAGATCGCGTCCCACCGGTTGATGCTGCGCGCCGGGCTGGTGCGGCAGACCGCAGCGGGCATCTACGCCTGGCTGCCGGCCGGGCTGCGCGTGCTGCGCAACATCGGACAGGTGGTGCGGGAGGAGCAGGACGCGATCGGTTGCCAGGAGGTGCTGATGCCGACCGTGCAGCCAGCCGATCTTTGGCGTCAATCCGGTCGCTACGACGCTTACGGCCCCGAAATGCTGCGCATCCGGGACCGGCATGAGCGGGACCTGCTGTACGGGCCGACCAATGAGGAGATGATCACCGACTTGATGCGCCAATCGGTCAAGTCGTACCGCGAGCTGCCGCAGATGTTGTATCACATACAGTGGAAGTTCCGCGACGAGGTGCGCCCCCGTTTCGGTGTCATGCGCGGGCGCGAGTTCCTGATGAAAGACGCCTACAGCTTCGACCTCGACTACCCGGGCGCCGTGCTCAGCTACCGGCGCATGATGCTGGCCTACATGCGGACGTTCCAGCGGCTCGGCGTCAAAGCGATACCGATGGTGGCCGACACGGGGCCGATCGGTGGTGACCTCAGCCACGAGTTCATCATCCTCGCACCCACAGGCGAAAGCGGCGTGTTCTTCGATGCCGCCTTCGAGGAGATCGACTGGGTGGGTGCGTCGATCGACGCTGGAAGCCCGGCGGATATGGAGCGGTTCTATGGCATGATGACCAGCCTGTATGCCGCGACCGATGAAAAGCACGACGAAGCGGCCTGGGCGCAGGTCCCGGCGGAGCGCCGGCGCGAGGGCAGGGGCATCGAAGTCGGCCATATTTTCTATTTCGGCCGCAAGTACAGCGAGCCGATGGGCCTCACCGTCGCGGGCGCCGATGGTAGCCCTGTGACGCCTGAAATGGGCAGCTACGGCATCGGGGTGAGCCGTCTGGTTGGCGCCATCATCGAGGCCAGCCATGATGAGGCAGGGATCATCTGGCCGGAGAGCATCGCGCCGTTCCGCGCCGCCATCCTTAACCTCAAGCAAGGTGATGCGGTCACCGGCGAAATCTGTGAGCGCCTCTACGGCCAACTCGGGCAGACCGCGTTGTATGATGACCGTGAGGAGCGGGCTGGCGTGAAATTCAACGATGCCGACCTGATGGGCCACCCGTGGCAGATCGTGGTCGGACCGCGCGGCGCCGCGAATGGCCGGGTCGAGCTGAAGCGGCGCGCCACGGGGGAGCGGATCGAGCTTCCGGTCGAGGACGCGCTGGCCCGGGTGACCGGTTGAACACCCGCGCTCGTTCAACGAGGGCGCCGTAGGAGAGACTTCGTATGTTCGGACCGTTCGAACGCGCCGTCGCCGGCCGCTATCTGCGGGCACGGCGGGGGGAGAGGTTCGTCTCCGTCATCGCCGGGTTCAGCCTGATCGGCATAGCGCTCGGCGTTGCGACGCTGATCATCGTCATGTCCGTCATGGGGGGGTTCAAGACCGACTTGTTGAACCGCATCCTCGGGTTCAACGGTCACTTGGGCGTTTATGGCGCAGGGCAGCCGCTGACAAATTACGAGGCCGATGTCGCCAAGATCAAAGCCGTGCCCGGCGTCGTATCGGCGATTCCAGTCGTTGATGGCCAGGTGCTGCTGACCGATGACCGCGGCAACAATAGCGGCGGTTATGTGCGAGGCATTCGCGCGGCGGACCTGGCGAGTCTGCACGCTGTCAGCGACCATATCCGTGCTGGCACGCTGGACGATTTCAAAGGCCCCGATGCCATCGCGATCGGCATCACTCTGGCGCAGCGCTTCGGCCTGACCGCCGGCAGCAAGATCACCCTGGTTTCACCACAAGGCGCGGCGACGGCGTTCGGCACCGTTCCGCGCGTTCGGTCCTACACGGTGGCGGCGGTGTTCCAAGTCGGCATGAACGACTACGACAGCGGCTACGTGTTCCTGCCGCTGGAAGCCGCGCAAATCTTCTTTCAGCAGCCAAACCAGGTGACGCAGATCGAGGTGTCGGCGGACGACCCGGATCATGCTCGGGCGATCGGCCGCAGCATCCTTGCGGCCTTGCCAGATACGCCGGTCCGCATCATGGATTGGCAGCAGAACAACAACAGCTTCTTCGCCGCCGTTCAGGTCGAGCAGAATGTCATGTTCCTGATCCTGACGCTGATCATTCTGGTGGCGGCGTTCAACGTCATCAGCTCGCTCATCATGATGGTTAAAGACAAGACGCGCGACATCGCCGTGTTGCGCACCATCGGCGCCGGACGCGGGGCAGTACTGAGGATTTTCCTTATGGTCGGCGCATCCATCGGCGTGACCGGCACGGTGGTCGGCACTGTTCTCGGCGTGCTGTTCTGCCTGAACATCGAGCGGATCCAGGGCTGGGTGGAGGCGCTGACCGGCCGCACTGTGTTCGACCCGACGGTCTATTATCTCGCGCATCTGCCGGCGCGGCTGGACTGGCACGAGGTGCTGCAGATCATAGTCATGGCGCTGGCGTTGTCGTTGCTGGCGACGCTCTATCCGTCGTGGCGGGCTGCCCGGACCGACCCGGTTGAAGCCTTGCGCAATGTCTGACCCGCTGGAATTGCGCGCCGTCAGCCGCAGCTACAAGACCGGCGACGCCACGCTGAATGTTCTGAGTGGCGCAAACCTCGTCTTGCAGCCAGGAGAGATCGTGGCGCTTGTCGCTCCCTCGGGCACCGGGAAGTCCACCCTGTTGCATCTTGCCGGCCTGCTGGAGCGGCCTGACGCCGGCGCAGTGCTGGTGGATGGGCGCGATGCCGGCACGCTGCCGGACCCGGCGCGCACCGCGATCCGTCGCGACCTGATCGGCTTCGTCTACCAGTTCCACCACTTGCTCGGAGAGTTCAGCGCGCTCGAGAATGTCGTGTTGCCGCAGATGATCGCCGGCAAAAAGCGCCGGGATGCCGAAGTGCGGGGCCGTGAGTTGCTCGGCATGCTCGGCCTATCCGCCCGTATGGGGCACTTGCCTGGCAAGCTGTCCGGCGGCGAGCAGCAACGGGTTGCAATCGCCCGGGCGCTCGCGAATTCGCCCCGGGTGCTGCTTGCGGACGAGCCGACCGGGAACTTGGACGTCGGCACGTCGGGCGTGGTGTTTGACGCTCTTTTGGCTGCCGTGCGCGGGCAGGGTGTTTCGGCGCTGATTGCAACGCACAATCCTGAACTGGCAGCGCGTATGGATCGTCGCGTCACGTTGAAGGATGGCCAAATCACTGCAGCTTGAGACTGCAGTGATAATCCTTTCACTTCATTTGAAACAATTTCAATGGGCCGAGCCGTTGAGCTGCCGTCCATGGCGATCGACGTCATGCCGAGCGCATCATCCGCGCGACCCACGGGGCAAGTCCGATGCTACGGTCATCGATTCGGAATGGCCGGCTTCAACGGCCTGAAGGCTCCGCCCGCGCCGGCAGCTCCCTAAGCGATATCCGGCTGTTCTCGAAAACAGCGTTTCTGACGCTATCCGGCGGACGCTGCCCGGAGCCGCATAGCAAGACACTTTCCTTTCTCCAGCGGGGCGATGTCATGGAAGCAGCATCGTATCTCCAGGCGTGGAAGTCGTTTAACGACACGCTCGCTCGCAGTAGGTTCAGTAAGCCCGCGGTGGTATCGTCCGAGTCATGCCCCACAGCGATTTCGTTCACCTTCGCAGTCATTCCGCATACTCGCTGAGCGAGGGGGCCATCAAGGCCGACAAGATCGCGTCCATGGCGCGTGCGAACGGCATGCCCGCTGCGGCGATCACCGATTCCGGCAATCTGTTCGGCGCGCTCGAGTTCAGCCAGGCCTGCGTCAAGGAAGGCGTCCAACCGATCATAGGCTGCCAGATCAGCCTGACCCGTAGCGACAAACTTGGTCTCTCACCGGACCCGATCGTGCTGCTGGCGCAGGATGCCGCCGGGCTCGGCAATCTCCTGCGCTTATCCTCGCTTGGGTTTACCAACTCTGACCCGGCGGATCCGCAACTGCCTCTTCGTACGGTGCTGGATCACGCCGCCGGGTTGATCCTGCTCACCGGCGGCACCCGGGGTCCGCTTGGCCGGCTGCTGGCGGAGGCGCGCCAGCCCGAGGCAGAGGCGATGCTGGCCGAAATCGCGGAGGCTTTTGGCGACCGTGCGGTCGTGGAACTGCACCGCCACGGACTGGCGCTGGAGCGGGCGATCGAGCCGGGGTTGATCCTGCTGGCCGACGGGGCAGGGCTGCCGCTGGTGGCAACCAACGAATGCTTCTTCGCGGCGCCCGCGATGTATGAGGCGCATGACGCGCTGCTGTGCATCGCCGCAGGCCGCACCATGGCCGATCCAGAGCGGCGCCGGGTCACCGGAGAGCACTGGTTCAAGCCGGCCGCCGAGATGCGCGCCCTGTTCGCCGACCTGCCGGACGCGTGCGATAACACCATCGCGATAGCCCGGCGGTGCGCCGTCATGGCGGAAACCCGCAAACCGCTCCTGCCGGTCTGCCCAAAGGTCCGCGACGGCGCATCGGAGGACGAGACAGTCCGTGCGATGGCCCGCGAAGGGCTCGTGCGCCGTATGGATGCGATCGGCGCGGATGGCGCGGCCCGCGCGGTGTATTCGGAACGGCTCGAATACGAACTGGGCGTGATCGCCAGCATGGGCTTTCCTGGCTACTTCCTGATCGTGGCCGACTTCATCCAGTGGGCAAAAGCGCAAGGCATCCCGGTCGGGCCAGGCCGCGGATCGGGCGCCGGGTCAGTGGTCGCTTGGGCGCTGACCATCACCGACCTCGATCCGCTGCGCTTCAACCTGCTGTTCGAGCGGTTTCTCAACCCCGAACGGGTCTCGATGCCGGACTTCGATATCGACTTCTGCCAGGACCGGCGGGACGAGGTCATCGAATATGTGCGCCGCGAATACGGCGGCGACCGTGTGGCGCAGATCATCACCTTCGGTAAGCTGCAGGCCCGCGCAGCGGTTCGCGACGTGGGCCGCGTGCTGGGACTGCCGTTCTTCCAGGTGAACCGGGTGGCGGAGCTGATTCCCAACAATCCGGCGAAACCCGTCACCCTGAAGCAGGCGATCGACGGCGAGCCCAAGCTGCAGCACATGCGCGACGACGACGAAGCGGTCCGACGGCTGATGGAAGTCGCACTGCAGCTGGAAGGTCTCTATCGCCACGCAAGCACTCACGCCGCCGGCGTGGTGATCGGCGACCGGCCGCTGGTGGAACTGGTGCCGCTGTATCGCGATCCGAAATCGGACACGCTGGTCACCCAATATTCGATGAAATACGTCGAGCAGGCCGGGCTGGTGAAGTTCGACTTCCTGGGCCTCACGACTCTCACCATCCTCCAGCGCGCGATCGCGTTCCTACCCGATCCGCCGGACTTGGACCGGCTACCGCTGGATGACGCGCCGACGTATGCGATGCTTGCCAAAGGCGATGCGGGCGGAGTGTTCCAGTTCGAGTCTGCGGGCATGCGGGACGTGTTGCGCCAGATGCGGCCAGACCGGTTCGAGGACCTGATCGCGGCCGTCGCGCTGTTCCGGCCGGGGCCGATGGCCAACATCCCCGACTACTGCCGGCGTAAGCATGGCGAGGCCTGGGAGGCGCCGCATCCGGAGCTGAAGGCTGTCCTGGAAGAGACCTACGGCATCATGGTCTATCAGGAACAGGTGATGCAGATCGCCCAGACCATGGGCGGCTACAGCCTCGGCGGCGCGGACCTGCTGCGGCGGGCCATGGGTAAGAAGATCCGTGCCGAGATGGATGCGCAACGCAAGACCTTCGTGGACGGTGCCACCGCGCGCGGTATTCCCGAGGCCAAGGCCGTCGAAGTGTTCGAACTGATGGCCAAATTCGCCGATTATGGCTTCAACAAGTCTCATGCCGCCGCCTACGCGCTGGTCGCCTATCAAACGGCGTGGATGAAGCAGAACCATCCGGTGGAGTTCCTGGCCGCCTGCATGTCGCTGGCGATCAACAACACCGATAAGCTGGCGGCACTACGCCAAGAGTCCGAACGTCTCGGCATCCGCGTGCTGCCGCCGGACATCAATCGCTCCGGTGCCGATTTCAAGCCGGACACCGATTCCCAGGGCAAGCCTGCGATCCGCTATGCGCTCGCAGCGGTGAAGAAGGTCGGCATGGCGGCCATGAAGGCGCTGGTGGCGGCGCGCGGCGAACGGCCGTTCCGCGACGTCACCGACCTCGCATCGCGTCTCGACCCGCGGCAACTCAACAAGATGCAGATCGAAAACCTGGCCCGCGCCGGCGCTTTGGACGCCATCGCGCCGAACCGCGCGCAGGTGTTTGCGGGCGCCGAACTGGTGCTGCGACGAGCACAGGCGGATGCCGAACAGCAGGAGAGCGGCCAGATTGGCCTTTTCGGCGGCGCGGCCCCCCAACCAATCCGGCTGCCCGATACGCCCGATTGGCCCCCGCTGGAGCGGCTTGGGTTCGAGGCGGAGGCGATCGGCTTCCATCTGACTGCGCACCCGCTCGACATGTATTCGGCGCTTTTGTCGCGGATCGGCGCCGTCGGCTCCAGCAAGCTGGAGGCGCTGGCTGCGTCAGGCGCCACCCGCGTCAAGCTGGCCGGATGCGTAATTGGCCGCAAGGAGCGACCAACCCGCAGCGGCAGCAAAATGGCCTGGGTGAGATTGTCCGACGCCGCAGGCAGCTACGAGGTCACGTTCTTCTCGGAGGCGCTGGCCGCGTGTGCCGACCTGTTGCGCGATGGCGCGCCGATCCTCGTCACGGCCGACCTCAAGCAGGAGGGCGAAGCATTACGCATCACGGCTTCATCGGCTGTGTCGCTGGAGCAGGCAGCGGCCGAGGCCGGCGCAGGCATGCGCATCTGGCTGGGACAGACCGCGGCGGTTCCGCATATCCGCAGCATCCTCGACCGGGAGCGTAAAGGCCGTGGCCGGGTTGTTCTGTTGCCCCGAGTCGGTGATGGCCAGGATTTGGAGATCGAGCTTCCCGGCGGCTTCCACGTGACTCCAAAGCTGGCTCAGGCTTTGAAGCTCATCCCCGGGGTTGAGCGCGTTGAGGAGGTTTGACCGGCCAACGGGTCCATGTTGATGCCAGTGAGGGCGCAAGTTCGCTTCCAGCGTGGAAACTTGAGGATGCCAAGGCGCAGTTCAGCGAACTCGTACGCCGCGCCTCTGAGGCCGGTCCGCAGCGGGTGACGGTCAGAGGCCGGGATGCCGTAGTGGTCTTGTCGGCGGAATATTTCGCCAGACTTGTGCCAGCGGCCACGCAAAGCTTGTCAGCTTTGTTCTCCGACGGGCCGTTCGGCCGGCTGGACGACTTCGATTCAGCACGGGAGCAATCTCCATTCCGCGAACCGCTGGACCTTTAGCATTGGCGCACGCGTCGCGCGGCTGGTTGCTTGACACGAACGTCGTTTCCGAATTGCGCAAGGGTCCCTGGGAAGCGGCTGCTACTTCGGCGTGATGATCACGTCGGGCGGCGCCCCGCTCGGCGATAGCGCTGGAGCCGGCGCGGCCGGAGATACCTCGCGTGGCGGCGTACCGTTTGGGTCGTTCGCCGCAGGTGCCGTGATCGGCGGCGGCTGAGGGTTCGTGGAGGTCGGCTCGGATGTTGGGCCCGGTGTGGCAGCCAGCGCTGGGCTGGCCAGTAGGGCTAATGACAAAACAACTCGCTTCATCGACCTTCGTCCCGTGTCATCACGCTCAAACGGTCATCGCTGCCGGGTGGTTGCAGCGTCTTGCCATCGCAACCGCTTTCCGCCATATCCCGCCCCGTCGGCATCGTGCGTTCGCGCGCGCCGATAATTCACACGCGGGGCGCCTTCCTGGTTCGAACAGCCAGTACCGGTGCCGCAAGGCCTGGCCCCGCGGAGGTTCAACCGGACGACAGGAAGCATCAACACGATGGCTATGCCCGATTTCACTCTGCGCCAGCTGCTCGAAGCCGGCGTCCACTTCGGCCACCACACCCGCCGCTGGAACCCGCGCATGGCGCCGTTCCTCTTCGGTGTGCGCAACCAGGTCCACATCATCGACCTGCAGCAGACCGTCCCCATGCTGGACCGTGCGCTGCGCGCCGTGCGCGACGTGACGGCCAATGGCGGTCGGGTGCTGTTCGTCGGCACCAAGCGCGCCGCGGCCGAGCATGTGGCCGACGCGGCCAAGCGGTGCGGCCAGTACTATGTCAACCACCGCTGGCTTGGCGGCATGCTGACCAATTGGAAGACCATTACCGGCAGCATCAAGCGCCTTCGCCAGATCGAGGAACTGCTGGCCGGCAACGTAGAAGGCCTGACCAAGAAAGAAGTGCTCGACATCACGCGCGACAGCGACAAGCTGGAGCGTGCGCTGGGCGGCATCAAGGAAATGGGCGGTCTGCCCGACATCCTGTTCATCATCGACACCAACAAGGAGAAGCTGGCGGTCGAGGAAGCCAATAAGCTCGGCATTCCCGTGATCGCCGTGCTTGACAGCAACTCCGACCCGCAGGGCGTGACCTACCCAATCCCCGGTAATGATGACGCTTTGCGCGCCATCACGCTCTATTGCGACCTGATCGCAGGCGCCGTGCTGGATGGCATCAGCGCCGAGATGGCGGCGTCCGGCCACGACATCGGTGCTGAGGAAGAGCTTCCGCTCGGCGCGATGCCTGAAGCCGAGATGGCAGCCCAGCCTACCGCCTAACCTGCCGACGAATTCGGAGAACACCGATGGCTGAGATCACTGCATCCCTGGTGAAGGAGCTTCGCGAGAAGACCGGCGCCGGGATGATGGACTGCAAGCGCGCCCTGTCGGAAGCGTCGGGCGATTTGGAAGCCGCGGTCGATTGGCTGCGTAAGAAGGGGCTTGCCGCCGCCGCGAAGAAGAGCGGTCGCGTTGCGGCCGAGGGCCTGGTGGGCGTGGCCACAATGCCGAATCGCGGTGCCGTGGTCGAAGTGAACGCCGAGACCGACTTCGTCGCCCGCAACGAGACATTCCAGAGCTTCGTGCAAACGGTCGCAAAGCTGGCGCTCGAGGTTGGCGAGGACGTCGAGGCCATAAAGGCCGCGGCATTCCCTGGCACTGGCCGGACTGTCGCGGAGGAGTTGACGCACATGGTCGCCACCATCGGCGAGAACATGTCGCTCCGCCGTGTTCGCGTCATTTCCGTCACCTCTGGCGTGGTTGCCAGCTACGTGCACCAGGCGCTCAAGCCCGGCCTTGGCAAGATCGGCGTGCTCGTCGGCGTCGAGGGCGAGAGCGAACTGGACGCACTCGAACTGCTCGGCCGCCAGGTGGGCATGCACGTTGCCGCCGCTATGCCATCCGCGCTGGGCATCGCCGACGTTGATCCGGCGGCGCTGGAGCGTGAGCGCACCGTTCTGATCGAGAAGGCCCGCGAGGAAGGCAAGGCCAAGACCGACGAGATCATGCAGAAGATGGTCGAAGGACGGATCCGTAAGTACTACGAGGAAGTCGTGCTGCTGGAGCAGGTCTGGGTCCATGACGGCGAAAGCCGTGTGAAGGCAGTCGCCAAGAAGGCGGGGGCCAACATCTCGGGCTTCGCCAGGTTCGCGCTGGGTGAAGGCATCGAGAAGCCGACCGGTGGTGACTTCGCGGCCGAAGTGGCCGCGGCAGCGGGCCTTCCCACGGACAACGCGCCGACGCTTTGATCGCCTGGAAGAAGGGGGCGGCCCGCCCCCTTCTCGCCTGCCGCCAGGCGTTGCAACCGGTCTGGCCCGCGAGCATATCGCAGCCATGAAACGCCGCTTGCTGCTGACTTCGGTTCTCCCGATGCTGACCTTCGCGCCGCTCGTGCTCCACGCACAAGCAGCGATGTCAGCTCAGGACAAGGCGGACATCGCCCGGGTCGAGGCCTACCTCAATACCATCACCACGCTTAAGGCGCGCTTCCAACAGATTGCGCCCAACGGCGCGATCAGCGGCGGCACGGCCTGGCTGGAGAGGCCAGGCCGGATGCGGTTCCAGTATGACCCGCCGTCGCCGTTCCTGCTCGTTGCAGGCCACGGCTTGGTCGTGTTCCACGATGCCTCGCTTCAGCAGACCAGCAACATCCCGATGGGCCGTACGCCGCTCGGCATCCTGCTCAGCGCGAACTTGAAGCTGTCCGGCGACGTGACAGTCACGCAGATCGTCCGCTACCCAGGCCAGTTGCAGCTCACGCTGCTGCGTACGGCAACGCCGTCCGAGGGTACGCTGACGCTCGTGTTTGCCGACACTCCGCTCGCGTTGCGATCCTGGACGGTCGTGGACGCTCAACGGCAGGAGACTCGGGTGAGCCTATTCGACATCCAGCTTGGCGGAACCTTCGATCAATCGCTGTTCGTGTTCATCGACCCGAAGTTTTTCGGCAATCCGGGCTAGATAACGTCGTAGATCGCCGCAGCAGGCGGATTTGACTTCAAAACGTCGCAAACGCTGACCAATATAAGCGGCATGAAACCGCTCGTCGGAATCTCTTGCTGCACGAAGTTGTTCGGCACATTCGGCATGCCGAACCACGCTGCCTCGGACACCTACATCCGCGCGACGAATGAGGTGGTGGATGCCGTTCCCGTCCTGCTTCCGGCCAGTGGCGATGCGTGCGACATCAACACGCTGCTGTCACGGCTGGACGGGATCATCCTCACCGGCAGCCGATCGAACGTGCAGCCGAGCCTATACGACGGCCCGCCGCATGCCGAAGGCACTCCAGAGGACCCGGCGCGGGACGCGGTGACCCTACCGTTGATCCGGGCGGCGATCCGCCATGGCACGCCGGTGCTAGCGATCTGCCGCGGGATGCAGGAACTCAACGTTGCCCTGGGTGGATCGCTCCATCAGCGGCTGCAGGATCTGCCTGGCCGGATGGACCACTCGACTCCGATGCAAGCAAACGGCCGCGTTCGGACCGGCAAGGCCCATGCGGTCAGCATTGTTCCGGGAAGCTGGCTGCACCGGGTGGCGGGAGCGACCACGATCGCTATCAACTCGCTCCACAACCAGGGCATGGACCGCCTCGCGCCTGGCTTGGTGGCCGAGGCTACGGCGCCTGACGGCACGGTCGAAGCCGTGCGGGTCGTCAATGCTGCTGCTTTTGCGATCGGCGTCCAGTGGCATCCGGAATACGACTGGATGACCGACGCTGTGTCCCGCGGGATCCTCGCCTCCTTCGGCCAGGCCGTCCGCCAGCGCGTCAACGCCATCGGCGCAGCCGCCGACTAGGCCGCGTCCTCATCGGCGCGTATGGTCGCGGCCTGTTTCGAAGGACTTGCAGATGGCCGATTACGTGATTGCCCCGCCAGCCCAGGCTGCCGTTCCCGTTGCCGGCGGCGGCCTGTTCCCCGTTCGCCGCATCTATTGCGTGGGTCGCAACTACGCCGAGCATGCGCGCGAGATGGGGCACGACCCGGATCGCGAATTGCCGTTCTTCTTCATGAAGCCAGCCGACGCACTGACGATCAACGGCGCTGACATGCCCTATCCGACAGTCACCAAGGACTTGCACCATGAGATGGAGCAGGTTGTCGCGATCGGCGCCGCAGGCAGCGACATCGCCGAGGCGGATGCACTGAAGCACGTCTGGGGCTACGCCGCCGGGCTCGATATGACCCGGCGCGACGTCCAGGGCGAGGCCAAGAAGCTCGGGCGGCCCTGGGATATGGGCAAGGGCTTCGACCATTCCGCACCGATCGGCACGCTTGTGCCCGCCGCCGGAGTGAACCCGGGCGCGGGCCGTCTCGAACTCAAGGTGAACGGCCAGGTGCGCCAGTCTTCCAGCCTCGATAAGCTGATCTGGAGCGTGCCGGAGGTGATCGCTTACTTGTCGAAGCTCGTCCGGCTTGAGCCGGGCGATCTGATCTTCACCGGGACACCTGAGGGAGTCGCCGCCTGTCAGCGCGGCGATGTGCTGGAGGGCTTCGTCGAGGGAGTGGGGACGGTCAAGACCCGGATTTCATGAACGGCCCGCCAGATGCCTCGCAGCCAGCCACAGGAGAGGCATCTGGCTCTTTCTAAGCCGCACCGTCATCCGCTTCGGCTCCAGCAACAGGCGGTGCAGCCACTCCAATCCTAGCTTTTGCATCACCATCGGCGCCCGTTTCTCGAGACCCGTGACGAACAGCAGCGACGCGCCGATGCAAAGGCCCGTGCCGACGGCGCCGCCACGCTCGACAATGCGCAATCCCAGCAGTTCGGATTGCGGCGCGCCACACGCCAGGAACACGTAGCGGGCAGGGTGGGCCAGCACGAAATCGACGCACCGATCGATTTCGGCCGGTTGGTTGATGAAGCCGAATGGTGGGTCGTATCGCGCCATGTTGCGCCAGCCGAATCGTTCCCGCAAACGATGTTCCATTTCGGCCGTGCCGCCGATCACGGTCACCGCGTCGTCCGCCTTTACACCAGTGCGGACCATGTCGAGCGTCAGATCACTGCCCAGCGCCAGCGGCAACTGCACCCGAAGCACCGCAGCCGCTAGCCGAGCCACGACCCGGCTGTCGCAGAGCCGCAGCCACGCGCCGTCGATACCGGCCCGGAACCGCGGCTCGCCACGGTCATAATTGACCACGTGCACTGCATTCGGCGTGCAGACATAGGCGAATGGGGCGGTGGGCGGGCGGCCGACGATCGCATCCAGTGCTTCGCGCCGGTTCAACGGAGAGAACATGGTGCCGAAGGCCATGATTTCGTTCCCCGGCAAAACGCTGCCCATGCCGATCGTTCCTTAGCTACCGAACGTACTCATGCCCCAGCCCAGCCGCCGTCCTATTTTCCGCAGCACCTGGCCTGGCACGGATTTTACAGCGACGTAACGCGGGCTCGTTACCCCGCCGAAGCCCGCATAGAAGCTGATCGCGCTGTCCTTCGAGATGCCGTCGAAGTCGAACAGCAACCCCTTGCTGGCGGCTTGACGCATCGCATGCCAGATCAGCAGCGGGATCGCACCGTTCTGGGCGTCGATGCGCCGGGTCGAGAGGCTGTAATAACTGCTCTTGGCATCCCGGGCACAAAAGATCGCCGCCACCAGTCCGCCTGGTTCGTCGCGAATGCCGTATACCGCGCCCGCACGTCGGTCGAGCGCTGCGGCCAGTAATTCGGGCATCATGCCAGCCTGCTCCCACTGCGTCCGCCCGGCCGATTGCAGATTGCTGCGGTAGAATGCCACGAACTCGTCAGGATCATGCAGGTCCTGGACTTCGTATTGCTTTTGCGCCTTGCGGATGACGTTGCGCGTTTTGTCGCGCATCGCGGACCACAATGCCGCTTCCGGGGCCGGTGCCACCTCGAAGGTGAACTGCACGTGCGTATTGAACCGCTCGGATTGAAACGGCAGCGCGTCGGTCACGCCGCGATGGAATTTCTGCCAGTAGCGGAGCACGGGCGGCAGACGGTGCATGAGGTCGCGTGTGATGGCCGAGCGTTTGAGCCAGCGCGTCACAGCCGCGCCTTCGCCCTCGATCACCGCCGGGCCGAGGAAATGCGTCATGTCAGGCATCCCGATCGTTCGCACGCCCATCCGGTTTTCCAGCTGGAATGGAAGACGCCCGACGACGCGACCCGCTTCCTCCACTTCGACGCACTGCCACCGCCTCTGTGTGACGATGTCGAGCCACCAAGGTTCGTGAAACACGGTCGGGATCAGCGGATCGGGGCAGGGCGGAAGCGGGAGTAGAATGACGATGCTCTCTCGGCTGAGCGGGAGTGGTCTTTTCGACCAGGACAGTTTTGCTGCAGATTAAGTTACTACTATCAAATAATGGTTTTGTGACCGTCCCGAGACCGATTCCATAAAGATAGACGGATGTGGCCTGGCCGCGTGCGAGAGCGCGTTGCCCAGCGCGCTGGGTCATGCCGCCAGTCTCTGCTGCCGCAGCCATTCCATCGACTCGGCCAGGCCCTCGCTGATCCCCAGCCGCGGCTGCCAGCCCAACGCCGTTTCTGCCGCTTTCACCGGGTAGCTGGCGCGCAGCGCGAACAGCGCCAGTTCACTGCGAGCCGGCGCGCCCAGCAGCCATGTGCTTGCAAATCCAGGCTTCAGCCTCGCGACCGCCTTCAGCGGCAGCGAGGCCAGAGCGCGTGCGCGCACGACACCGGGCGGCACGGGCCGAAGCGGCGGCGCCCCCAGCGCGCGTGCAAAACGCGCGAACCACTCGTTCCAGGTGATGCTTTCGGGGCCATTCACATTGAAGGCGCCCCCGCTCGCGGACGGGGCGCGCAGGGCGGCGGAGATGGCGGATGCCACGTCGCTGACATGAACCAGATTACAAGTGCCTTCACCCGCTTCGCCGAACACGCCCCAATGCCCTGACCTGATCCGCCGTGCCATCTGTGACACCCAAAGGGTGCTGCCCGAACCGTACACGATCGTTGGCCGCAGCCGGATCGTCTGCACGCGGTGCTGCGCGACGCAGGCGGCTTCCGCGGCCGCCTTCCATGCGGCATAGCCTTGGCCTTCGGCCGGGATCAGCGGGGTTTGCTCCGTCACCACACCGGTCGCGGCGCCATACACCGCGATCGAACTGATGTGGATCATCCGGCTGACGCCTGCGTCGGCGGCCGCGGCCAGCAAAGCTGCAGTCCCATCGACCGTCACCGCCCGGTCGCCGACCGCGCAATGCACGATGGCGCCAACGCCGGCGAGGGCAGACCGGATCGATGCAGCGTCCCGCAGCTCGAGACGCCGCGAACCATCCCGGCCGTCCCGGGTCGCGCCGAACACATGCCACGCCGGGTCCTGCGAAAGATGCCGCACGACATGGCCGCCGATAAAACCGCCTGACCCCGTGACCAGGACACCGCCAGAGACTTCGCCCATTCTGCCACCGACGGATTGTGCAACGACAGCTATGGCCGAAACTCCAACGGAAGGTAAACACGGCCATATTTCTAGGCCGCAGCTTAGGCCGCTCCGGCGTGTGGATGGGCGCTAAACCGGCACCGTCACCGTCGTGACGGTGCCGGCGCCGGGTCGCGAGCGGGTGACCACCTCCGCGCCGACCTGCCGCGACAGGCTTTGGATGACGGTGGACCCCAATCCGGGCTGTTCCTCATCCTGACCGAAGCCCACGCCCTCGTCCCCCACGGTGATGCGAACCACCCCTCCGGACGCGCGCAGGCTGACCGACACCAACCCTTTGCCCCCTGGATAGGCGTGGCGCATGGCGTTGGTGAGTAGTTCGCTCACGATCAGCGCCAGCGGGATCGCGCGTTCGGCATCCATCAGCACCTGGCCGGCGGTTTCACATTCCAGCACGACGCCCGGCGAAAGATGGCCCAGCCGTCCACAAAGTTCCTGCATGGCCTGCGACAGATCGACCGTGCGCAAATCCTCGCTCTGCTGGAGCGCGTAGTGCGACTCCGCGATCGACTGGACCCGGGCTGCGGCGCTCGCCAGGGCGGCGGATGCCTCCGGATCGGTCAGCCGCTTCTGCTGCAGCGTCAGCAAGCCGACCACGAGTTGCAGGCTGTTCTTGATGCGGTGGTCCGCCTCGCGCACCAGCATCTCGCGGGCCGCCAGCGCCTCCCGAAGCGCCTCCTCGCGCCGCCGGCGTTCGGTCACGTCGCGCATGGCCCCGATCATGCGGCGGCGGCCATCATGCCCCTCGATCACCAGGCCGCTGCTGGCCACCCAACGCAATTCCCCCGTGACGGTGAACACGCGGAATTCCAGCTCGCTCAGTTCACCGGTGGCAACGCCCTCCTCGAAATGGTCCACGACTTCGCGCAGATCATCGGGATGGACGAAGTCCGGCACGTTGCCGGCGCCAATCTCGGTTTCGGCCGCGGCCAACCCGAACATCTCGGCCAGGCGAGGCGTCCAGCAGCGCTTGCGGGTTTCGAGGTCCACCTCCCACGTGCCGAGCGCGCCGGCTTCGACCGCCAGCCGCAGCCGCTTCTCGTTGTCGTTCAATGCCGCTTCGGCGCGCTTGCGATCTTCGATGTCGATCCCGATGCCGCACCATCCAGCGACCTGTCCGTCAGCGTCGCGAACCGGGATGCAATTGATCAGCAGCCAACGGTAGGCCCCGCTGCGGTCGCGCAGACGGAACTCATTTTCGATCCCCACCCCCGCGGCGATGGCTGCCTGGCTGGCGCTTCTGACGCGCTCGACATCGTCCGGATGCACCAGCCGGTACCAGGCCAGCCCGAGCAGTTCGTCCTGCGTCGCGCCGGTCCGCTCCAGGTAGGTCTGGTTGACGTAGGTATTGCGGCCCTCGGCATCGGCAAAGAACAGCAGTCCGGGGATGCCGTCCGACAGCGCGCGGAATTTCGCGTCTGCCTCACGGGCCTGCCCGGCGTCGGCCTCGGCAAGGCCGTCGGGCCGTTCAGCCACATCCAGCGCCGCGCGCGCAGCCTCGGCCGTTCCGAGTGAACGACGCACCATGCCGACACCCCAGAGCAGCAGCGCGGACACGGCAACGAATGCCAGGTCGGCGAGCGGACCGATCCCCGGCAGGATGAGGCCGTACCTCCAATCCGGTGGCCACAGGAATCCGGCGGCGGACGCCCCCACCACGATGACCAAGCAGCCGGCGCCCAATCCGTATAGCCAACCAGCCAGGATAACGGCGGGAAGCAGGAGCAAAAACGGTTCAAACGCCGGCTCGGACGCGGAGAGCATCGAGCACAACGCCAGTGCGCTCACTCCGAGAAAGCAACCAGCGGCCAATTTTCCCATGGAATTTGGGCTCGCTCGGGACGGCCAGTCTGCTCTCAGCGTATCAGCCATCGCCGCCTGTCACGGGAAGTCTCAGGTTAAGCCGGAGAAGGCTGACCGGGCACACTTATAATCGCCGTTCCGTGGCGTCCTTGCAATCTATTGCACGGCACGGCTCGTCCGGTCAGCGCTCTGACCGTGGGACGAGCAAAGCAATCGGGACCGTCAAGACCGACACGGCAACGGCGGCCGCGAACACGCCGTGCAGCGCTGTCGAAAGCGCCGGCGCGAGCGTTGCGAGATCCGCCAGCGGCAGCGCCGCGCGCCGCACCGGGTCCATCAGCTCACGTAACAGGTCTTGGGTTGCCGGGCCGTGCCCGGCCAACCCGGCGTTCATCACGCCGCCGAACGCCGCGGCGCCGACGGCTTGGCCCACCAGACGGCTGAAGTAGAACAGTGACGTGGCGCGGCCACGATCGGACCATGTCACGCCGGACTGCACCGCGACGGTGAACACCAGGCTGCACGTGCCGAGGCCAACGCCCATCGCAACACAGGAGGCCAGCAGCAACGTCCATCCGCTATTGCCGAGAAGAAGCAGCCCCGCGCTGCCCGCAACCAAGGCGATCCCGCCGCCAAGCGCGGTGCCGCGGATGGGGAGCCGCGTCAGCACTCGTCCCAGCCCGATCGCGCATGCCGACCAACTGACCGTCATCACGCCGAGCACGAGGCCTGCCGCCATCGCGCTGCTGCCCGCGACACCCTGGATCCAGGCGGGCAGGAACGCGGAGGACTCGATCAGCAACGCGCCGCACAGCAGGCCGGACAGATTGGCGGCCAGAATGGTGGGCCGCCGCAGCAACCCTGCCGAAAGCAGCGGTTCCCGCGCGCGGTATTCCCGCACGGCAAAGGCCGCGATGCACGCGAAGGAGAGCGCGGCGAGCCCGGTCCGCCAGGTAGGTGACAACTCCCCCCATTGGATCAGCACCGCCATGCCCGCCAGGATGCCCAGCGCCAGCAGCGCCGCGCCCAGAAGATCGAGGTTGCCCTGTGCCCCGCGCCGCACCGGGTCTTTCAAGTGCCGGGCCACCAGGATGGAGGTCACGACGCCGACCGGGACATTGATCCAGAACACGAACGGCCAGCCGAGCGTGCCCACGCACAGCGAGCCGAGCAGCGGGCCCACGATGGCCGCGATGCCCCATATCCCGCTCACATAGCCCAGCGTGCGCGGCCGCTGCTGCGGCGTGCTGATGTCGCCGATGATGATCGTCGAAAGCGGGATCAGCCCGCCGCCGCCCAGGCCCTGCACCGCCCGGAACACGATCAGCGATGGCATGCTCCACGCCAGCCCGCACAGCAGGGAGCCGATCAGGAACAGCCCGGTGCTGCCCAGATAGACCGCCCGGCGCCCGTAAAGATCGGCCAGCCTGCCGTAGATCGGCGTCATCACCGCCTGGCTGAGCAGGTAGATGCCGAATGCCCAGGTGAACAGGTTGAAGCCGCCCAGCTTGGCGACGATGGTCGGCATCGCCGTGCTGATGATCGTCACCTCGGCCGCGGCCATGAAGGTCGAGATCAGCATGGCGGTGACCAGCACGCGGCGGCCGGGTTGCGAAGTGCCGGCTAGCTCGGCCGCTGGGGTAGGCGCGTCCATGAACAATCCTGTTGGGGGCTCCACCTAGTATGGCGGCGCGCGCCGGATGGAGTAGCCCGTTGGCCGGACAGCAGCCCTGCTAGCTCAGCAGCAACTCCGCCTGTGTTGACTGCGACTGTAGCCGGTCGCGCGCTTGCGGATCGGCGTCCAGCAGGTCGCCATGCGACAGCGCGAGCCGTTCGGCTGCCTGCGCCAGGCAGCGCACCGCCTTCATCGCGTAATCCGTCGGCAAAGTGTAGCGCAGTTCGCTGCCCGCGTAGTGGATCGGATCTTCCGCCAAGGGCATGGCCGGCAAGGCATTCGACATGCGCGCCGCGTCGCGCAGCAGATAGCCGGGGTCGTCGCGCAGCAGGCGCAACACCGGTTCGTAATGCGCGCTCACCGACGCCATCACCTCCGGACCGCCGCCCCGGGCCACGACCTTCAGCCTGCCCACCGCCGCCTTCGTCAATTCCTGCAACGGGTGCCGGATGGGATAGTGCGCCAGCGGCAGCGCCGGGAGGGATAGCGACACGGCCCGCTGGCCGTCGATCCAGGCCTCATGATTGCCGATATCGACCACTAGCCCGCTGCCGAGCCCGCTGCGGACCATGCACTTCTGCACGCCGCGCTCCGTGACGTCCCGCCACCCGATGCGCCGCGGCACCAGCAGGTCGGCTGCATCCAGCCCGGCGGGATAGTAGTTTCGCAGCGTCAGCTTGACCGCCTGCGTCTCCGCCGCAACCGTCTCCAACACGGCTCTGACGCTGACGTCCCGCGTGTCGAGAAACTCGTCCGCGTCGAGGTGAAGGACCCAGTCCGGCTGGAATGTCAGGGTGGCCGTGTGATACAGCAGGGTGTTGTAGCTGAGTTCGTTAAAGATCACCGACGGCGCTTGCATCACGACGATCGGCAGCCCCTCCGCCCGCAAGGCGCGCAGGATCTCCACCGTGCGGTCGCAACTGCCGTTGTCCAGCAACACCATGCTGTCCACGTGCGCCAGCGTGTGCCGCACGAAGGCTTCAATGATATCGTCCTCGTTCAGGACCCGGGAGACCGCGACCAGACGCATCGTCAGGTGAGCGGCTGCGCGCAGTGCTGTTTGAACGCCGGGCGGGCGAGTAGCCGGTCATACCAGGCGCGCAGATGGGGCAGGTCGGGCCGCGCGAAATCGAAGCTGAACCAGCGATGCACGTGCACCCCATTGGCAATGTCGGCCAGCGTGAAGTCCGGGCCGGCGATGTAGTCGTGCGCGCCGATCTGCGTGTCCAGCATCGCCCAGGCCTTGCCCAGCTGCAGCTTCGCCGCCTCGATCGCCGCCATGTCGCGTTGTGCGGCCGGGGTGCGGATCAGGCCCTGGAACACGACGGTCTGCGGTGGCCCCATCAGGGTCTGCTGCCAATCCATCCAGCAATCGATGGCCG
>CAZZVB010000010.1:0-16455 GCA_964657445.1 uncultured Burkholderiaceae bacterium
AACCGTCGTGCCGGGGCGATGTCGGTGCAGGCTTGGTGGAAGCCGCGGGTGAGTTTTGGGGCCGAGGCGCGCTTGATCTCGATCGCCCAGATCACGTCGCCGGGCAGGGTCAGGACGAGGTCGATCTCCGCACCGGCCGAGGTGCGGTAGAAATTGGCCTCCGTGCCGTCCGGGGCCGCAGCCAGAACGGATTCGATCACGAACCCCTCCCAGCTTCCGCCCGCGACCGGATGGCCGAGCACATCGTCCAGGGTGCGGAGCCGCAGCAAGGCGTGCACCAGCCCGCTGTCGCGCACATAGACCTTGGGCGAGCGCACCAGCCGCTTGGCCGCGTTGCCGTGCCAGGGCTGCAAGCGGCGCACGAGCAACAGATCGACCAGAAGGTCCATGTAGCGCGCGATGGTCTTGCCATCGACGCCGAGCGCGCGGGCGAGATTGGCGGCATTCAGCAACTCGCTCTGATTATGCGCGAGCATGGTCCATAGGCGGCGCAACGTTTCGGCCGGAATGCGCGGGCCGAACTGGGGAATATCGCGTTCGAGGTAGGTGCGGATGAAGTCCAGCCGCCAGCGCAGGCTGGCAGCGTCGGAGGCAGCGAGGAAACTGGACGGAAAGCCGCCCCGCAACCAAAGCCGGTCGAGCTCGGCCGGCGGCACTTCCAGCGCGTCGAGCGGGCCCAGCTCCAGATAGGCGATCCGCCCGGCGAGGCTCTCCCCGGATTGCTGCAGGAGTTCGATCGAGGCTGAACCGAGAAGCAGGAACCGGCCAGCCTGCTTGCCGCGGCGGCGGCCACGGTCGATTAGGCCGCGAAGGTTCTGGAACAGGCCGGGAGCACGCTGCACCTCATCGAGGATGACCAATTCGTCTTCGTGCTGGCCGAGATAGAGTTCGGGGTCGGTCAACTTCGCACGGTCGGCATCCGATTCGAGGTCCAGGTAGATCGAGGGGCGCGTGGCCCCGATATCGAGGGCGAGCGTGGTTTTGCCGACTTGGCGCGGTCCCAGCAGAGCCACGGCTGGGCTGGACTCGAGATCCTCGCGCAATCGTCCGAGAAGGTGTCGCTGAAGCGGAAGCATCCTTGCAATTCTGGAGTTCGGGTCCAGGATTGCAAGGTTAATCTTCGCGATGGCATTCACCTGCGTCGATCAGGCATGGCGCTGACGATGCAGCGCTGCCACGACGGCCCCATGGCTGAGCAGCCGTCAAGCGGCCGCCGGCTTCTCCAACAATGCCAGGACGGCCTGCGCCGCGGCTTGGGACGGGGTGGCGCCGGCCGGCTTCAGGCCAGCCAGCACTGCGGCAAACCCTTCCCGCTGAGCTTTCGCCATCGCGGCGTCGGTCAGCAGGGCCGTTACGGTGCCGGCCAGCCTGGCCGGATTGCAGTCTTCCTGCAGCAACTCGGGCACCAGGGCGCGGCCGGCGAGCAGGTTGACCATGGCGACGTGCTGCACCCGGATCATGCGGCGGGCCATGAACGCGGAGGCTGCGTTGACGCGGTAGGTCACTGCCATCGGCACGCCGGCCAAGGCCAATTCCAAGGTCGAGGTCCCGGATTTGGTCAGCGCGGCGGAGGCTGCGGCGTAGGCGTCATGCTTGTCGTCGGCATCGGTGACGATAACGGGGCGCACCGGCCACGTGCTGGTTGCGCGATCCACGATCTCCGCCACGGCGTGGGAGACGGGAACCACCGGGACGATGCCGGGGTGCCGCGCTGCCAGCAGGGAAACCGTCTGGGCGAAGACGGGCAGCAGGCGCGGCGCTTCGCTGCGGCGGCTGCCGGGCATCAGGATCAGCACGGGCGCATCGGCAGCAATGCCGTGGCGGCCGCGGAAACGCGGGCCGTCGCCATGGTCGGCGCCGGATTGCAGCACGGGATGGCCGACGAAACGGGCGGCGAGGCCGTGACGGGCGAAATACGCTTCCTCGAACGGCAACAGGCACAGCAGCTCGTCCCATAGGCCGGGGAAGCGCTTCACCCGGTGCTCGCGCCAGGCCCAAACCTGCGGCGCCACGTACTGCACCCGTTTGATCCCAAGGGGCGCGATGCGGCGCAGCACATGCAGGCCGAAGCCCGGCGAGTCCACCGTCACCACGACGTCCGGCCGTTGCCGGGCGATGTCGGCCACAACGGACAGCATCCGGCCGCGCAGCGTGCGCAGGCGCGGCAGGATTTCGATCAGGCCCATCACGGCCAGATCAGACATCGGGAACAGGCTCGCCATGCCCTCCGCCTGCATGCGCGGCCCGGCGACGCCCGCGAACGTCACGCCGGGGCTGGCGAGCTTGAGCGCCGCCATCAGCCGGCTGCCCAGCACGTCGCCGCTTGCCTCCCCCGCGACGAGGTAGATCAGCGGCAAGGGGTCAGGACGGGGCAGGGCGGCGGCGGGTGGGCATAGTCGCGATGGTTCAGCACGGCCCCGTCCTGACGCACGGCGGCGAGGGCAGCCGGGTCCAGATCGGCATACAGCCAGCCGGGGACGTCCATCCCGGAGCGGGCGATCACCCCGTCATCGGGGAAACCACGATCGACCGGGCCGAACACGGCGGCATAACCGCGGTTCAGGTCCAGTGCGGACAACCAGGGCGCGTCACCGACGGTGGTCGCGATGGCGACGTAGCATTGGTTGGCCATGGCGCAGGCGCGGGCGGCCAGGCGGACGCGGTTGAACCCGGCCAGCGTGTCGGTATCGGTCGGCACCAGCAGCAGCCATGCCCCTGCTTCCACCTGGGCGCGGGCGAGCGCCGGGTGCTCGATGTCATAGCAGATGCAGACGCCGATGCGGCCCCAGAGCGTCTCAAACACGCCGGGTCCCGCGCCGGGGGAGATGCCCCACTGCTCGTCCTCGAAGCGGGTGGTGCGGAACTTGTCCTGGAAAGCGGCGCTGCCGTCCGGCGAAACCAGTGGCGCATGGTTCACCACGCTGCCATCGGCCCGGCGATGCGGCATCGAGCCGCCCAGCAGCCAAACCCGGTGCCGCACGGCCGCGCGCCGCATCGCGGCGAGCACGGCCTCGTGCTGCTGGCACCCGGCGTCCAGCTCGGCCGCCACGTCGGGCAGCGGGGCAGCAACGGCGTCTAGGCTGGCATATTCCGGCAGCACCAGCAGGCCGGCGCCTTGCTGCGCGGCTTCGGCCACGCGTGCGGCGAACGCGTCCTCCCAGGCGGCGAAGCTGGCGTAGCGACCGACCTTGTATTGCAGCAGGCCCAGCTTCACGGCAGCGGCGCGCCACTCAGCGACTTGATCCAGAAATCGAGCGTGTGACTCGAAGGCTCGGTGTCGCCGCGGTCCCGCCACCGCATGGTGCACGCCACGCCCGGCATGGGCACGTAGCCGCGGCGGCGCCAGAACGCGTCGTTGGTATGTGGATTGGCCGGGCGCAACGGGTGGTCCGCCGGGCGGCGCACCGAGCAGAAGATCGCGAAGTCGGCCGTGGACACCGCCCGCGCATGGGACTCGCGCAGCTCGAAAAATCGCACGCCCAGGCCTTTGCCGCGCCATTCGGACAGCACGACGCCTTCGCCGAAATAGAAGAACCGGCGCACGTCCCAGCCGCGCTCGATGAACGGCGCCTGCACGTTGTCGCTCTCGTCGCCCAGCGGCAGGCAGGTGGCGGCGCCGATCGGCTGGCCTTGGTGGGTGGCCAGGAACACCGCGGCGCGGGGATGCTCAGCGTAGTCGCTGATGTAAGGTCTGGCGTCCACTTTGCCTTCGTAGAGGTAGGGCCAGTCGCGGAACACGTGCACGTGGAGAAGCTGGAAGGCGGCGGTGGCTTCGGCGATGGCGCGGCCGGTCAGGGTGCGGATGCGGATGTCGTTGTCAGCGGTCATGCCCGGTGCATAGGTTGGCGCCGAAGGGGACGCAACGCCATGGAGCAACTCTGCCACGTGACCACGCGAGCTGTGCTGGACGCCGCCGGGCCGCATCTGCGGGCCGAGCCGTTCCTGCACTGCTGCACCCAGGCGCAGTTGCCGTTCGTGTTGGCGCGGCATTTTGCCGGACGCAGCGATTTGGTGGTGTTGCGGTTCGACCCCGCGGGCGTCGAGGGCCGGATCGTCTGGGAAAAGAGCGAGCCAGACCAGGACCCGTTTCCGCACCTCTACGGGGCGCTTCCCGTTAAGGGTGCAATCGTCACGGCAGTGTAGCCCGCATGTTAAGATGCGGGGCGGCGGTTGCGGGCCTGGAGGCACCCGCGTCTGAAGATGCGGGCTACGACGAGGGTCGGCGTTAGTTGCAGCGGCTTTGCTGGTCCTTGGTGCAGGGGAATTCGGCGTTGCCGCGGGCGGTGCGGGATAGTTGATCCCAGGCCGCTTCCTCGAAACTGCCTTTCACGATTGCGACCGTGCTGTCGATGATCCCGCGATCCACCTGCGCGGTGTCGGACGCAGCCATGCGCAGCAACTGGTTCAATTGCTCGTTCGTCGCCCGCGCGGCCACCTTGGAGATGGTCGCGTTGAGCACCGCATCTCGCTGGGCCAGCATCGTGCCGCGGGTGAGCGTGCGGTCCCGGGCGCGTCCGGCCGCCGTGCTGCCGGCCCCGCCATACACGCCCCGGCTGGCCGCCTGTTCCATGATACGGTCGAGTTCGGCGGTGTAGAGCCCGACATCATACACCATCAGCACCACCTGGCGCGCCCGTGCGACATCGGCGGCGTGGACAGGTGCGGTCAGCAATGCGGCGACGATGAGCCACCGGCTGACGCGCATAGCGCTAGGTCAGCGCGCCGTAGAGCGCGGCCGGATCGATCAACGGTTCGGCGATCGTCACCAGCTCCTCCCCGCGGACAGCCCGGAAGAAGCAGTTGCGCTGCCCGGTGTGGCAGGCCGCCCCGGTCTGATCGACCTGCAGCAGCAGCGTGTCCCCGTCGCAGTCGATGCGCAATTCGACCAGACGCTGCACCTGGCCCGACGTCTCGCCCTTGCGCCACAACGCGCCGCGGCTCCGGCTCCAGTAGCAGACCTGCCCGGTGGCGAGCGTTTCGGCGACCGAGGCGGCGTTCATCCACGCCATCATCAGCACCTCGCCCGTGTCGTGCTGCTGCGCGATGGCGGGAACCAGGCCGTTGGCGTCGTAACGGATCGGCAGATCAGCGGTCACCACCCAAAACCTCCATCCCGCGCTCGAGGTCGGCGATCAGATCCGCCGGCTCCTCCAGCCCGATATGGAAACGGGCGAGCGGGCCGGCAAACTTAGCGTGCCCGGCGGTGCGGGTAAGCTGGCTGGGAAGGGCTAGGCTCTCGAAGCCGCCCCAGGACGCGCCGATGCCGAACAGGGTCAGGCTATCCACCATCGCCTCGACGGCGGCGGCCGTGTAGTGCGGCTGAAACTCGACGCCGAACAGGCTGGCGGCGCCGGTGAAGTCGCGCTTCCACAGCTCGTGGCCCGGCGCGCCGGGCAACGCCGGGTGCAGCACGCGGGCGACTTCCGGCCGGCCGGCGAACCAGGCCGCCACCTCCAACCCCGACCGCATCTGATGGTCGAGCCGGACGCCGATGGTGCGGGCGCCGCGCAGGGCCAGCCAGCAATCGTCCGGACTGGCGAACTGGCCGAGTTCGTTCGAGGTGGAGCGAACCCGTTCCCAATGCGCGTCGCTGGCGACGGTGATGCTGCCGAGCATGACGTCGGAGTGCCCGGCGACGTATTTGGTCAGCGCCTGGATCGACACATCAACGCCATGGGCGAAGGGCTGGAAGGACCGGATGCCCCAGGTATTGTCCATCAGCACGGTCAGCCCGTGCTGATGCGCGACCGCGGCGAGTGCCGGAATGTCCTGCACCTCGAAGGTGTGGCTGCCGGGGCTCTCGGTATAGAGCACGCGGGTTTCCGGGCGGATCAGCGCGGCGAGGCCGGGGCCGTCGATCTCCGGCGCATAATAGGTCGTGGCAACGCCCATCCGCTTGAGCAAGCCGTCGCAGAAGCTGCGCGCCGGGCCGTAGGCGCTGTCGGGCATCAAGACATGGTCACCAGCCGATAGATAGGCCAGCAGCGGCACGGTGACGGCGGCCAGGCCGGAGGAGACAATCTGGCAGCGGGTGCCGCCCTCGATCTCCGCCACCATATCCTCCAGCGCGTGCTGGGTCGGGCCGCCTTTGATGCCATACAGCTTGCCGCGCCCGAGCGGGTGCCTGTTGGCCTCCCACTTCTCGGCACACGACTCGTACAGCATGGTCGAGCCGCGATGGACCGCGGGATTGACGAAGCCGCTGACCCGCGGCCCGGGCCGCCCGGCATGCGTCATGCGCGTCGCTTCCGACGCGCGCTGCTTCGGTGGCGTGTGGTCCGGCATCAGCCTTGCTCCTTCGGGGTTGTCGGGTCGGCGCCCCATTCCGACCACGAACCATCGTAAACGGCTCCTTGGGGCAGGCCGGCGCGCTTCAACGCCATCGTGATTACCGTGGCCGACACGCCGCTGCCGCAGGTGGCGACCACGGGGCGGGAGCCGTCTGCCCCCAGCGCGGCCAGCTTGGTCCGCAACTCGCCGGGTGGCAGGAAGCGGCCGTCGCTGCCGAACATGGCGGAGGATGGCAGGCTGCGGGAGCCGGGGATGTGCCCGGCGGCCAGGCCCGGCCGCGGCTCCGGCGCGCTGCCGGCGAAGCGGGCCGCGGCGCGGGCGTCGAGCACCAGCGCCTCGGTTTCAAGCATGTCGCTCAGGCCGCGCAGGCGCTCCGCGCGCAGCCGGGGTGTGAATTGCGCTGGCGCGGCCGGGGGAGGTTCGCCGGCCTCCGTGTCCTGGCCAGCGGCGGTCCAGGCGGCAAGGCCGCCGTCCAGCACCGCCGTGTTGTCGTGCCCGAACAGGCCCATCATCCACCAGCCGCGGGTGGCCCACATGGTCGCGTTCTGGTCGTAGAACACGACCCGGCTGTCATCGCCCACGCCCAGCGCGCCGACCAGCTTCGCGAACCGGCCGGCAGCCGGCACCATGTGCGGCAGCGCTGAATCGATGTCGGCGATGAGGTCGAGGTCGAAGTAGCGCGCGCCGGGGATGTGGGCGTGCAGAAAGGCCGCTTTCCCGTCCTTGTTCTCGTTCGGCAGGTATTTGGTCGACTCCAGCACGACCAGGTCCGGCGCGCCGAGGTTCGCGGCCAGCCATTCCGCGGTCACTAGATCGTCCATCTCACTCTCCCAGGGTCAGCGTGATGCGGCGGTTCTGCTTGCCCTTGTTCTCGATCTTCAGCACGCGCACTGCGCCGATCTCGCCGGTGAACGCCACATGGGTGCCCCCGCAGGGCTGGAGATCGACGGGCGCGGCGCCGATGCGAACCAGGCGCAGGCGCCCGGTGCCGCGGGGCGGCTTGACCGACAGGGTCCGCACCAGGCCGGGGTTGGTGTCGAGCACGCTCTCGTCCACCCATTCCATCGTGACCGGATGATTGGCCGCGATCAGCGACGCTAGGCCGGACTCGATCGCGCCCTTATCCGGCGGCGCCGGAATGTCGAAGTCGAGCCGGGATTTCTCCGCGCCGATCTGCCCGCCGGTGACGGCGGCGCCAGGCAGCAGGCTGCACAGCAGGTGCAGGGTCGTGTGCATTCGCATATGGGCGAAGCGGCGGGGCCAGTCGATGCTGACCTCGACCCTGGCGCCGGCCGGCGGCGGTTCGCCATCGACTGGTAGTACGATTGCGTCGTTGTCGCCCTTGATGGCCTCACCAACGGTGCGCTCGACGCCATTCCAGGCGATGCGGCCCGTGTCGCCTGGCTGTCCGCCGCTGCGGGCGTAGAACAAGGACCGGTCCAGCACGACCCCGCCGGGCAGCACGTCCATCACGGTCGCGGCGCCCTGCCGGGCGTAGGCATCCTCCAGGAACAGCTTCGCCGTCATGCCAGCCACTCCTGCCGCAGCCACTCGCGCTTGGACGCGAACCAGAGCAAGGCCATGGCCGTGATCGAGTTGGCATAGCGGCCTGCCAGCGCATGCTCGATCGCTTCGGAGGCTTGCAGCACCCGGACGCGGATATCCTCGTTCTCGGCCGCCAGGCCACCATAGCCGGCGATGCCCTCGGCATTGGCTTGGGGCGCGGCCATGCGTCCGGCGAAGATCGTGACGCTCTCGTCCGAACCGCCGGCGCTCAGCACGAAGCGCCCGACGCGGTGCAGACGGTTGGTCGCCAGGCCCATTTCCTCGTGCATTTCGCGGGTCGCGGTCTGCTCCTCGGACTCGCCGTCATCCATGAAGCCGCCGGGTATCTCCAGCAGGACGGGATCGACGCCGGCAAGCAGGGCGGGATAGCGGAACTGCTCGATCATGGTAAGCTGATCGGTGACCGGGTCGTAGGGCAGCACGCCGACGGCATGGCCGCGCAGCCAGACCTCCCAGGTGCGGACGTCCGACATCACCCCGTCGAAGCGGCGCTTGCGGAACCGCACCACGTCGAGCTGTGTGCGGCGTTTCCAGACGGTTTCGGTCGATTCGACGACGACGTCGGCGGGATTGCCCGGGCTTTCTGTCATGCTCCGTTTCTAGACCGGAGCCGAGGATGCGGCCAGGCCGTTAGGCGGCGCGTTGGACCTGCAGCGTGCGGCGGATCTGGGCGGCGCCCGCGGCACCCTTCAGCGATTCACGCCACATCTGTTCGGCCACGCGCTGGTGCGTGGCCACGGCTTCGTCCGCCCCGGTGATCATCGCCACACCGGTCTGGACGATCGGCAAGCCGTCCGAGCGGAAGGGATTGATTGCGAGCGTAGCCCGGTCGCGGGAGCGGAGAACCTTGAACGAACTGGACGGTTCGGTGGTCGGCAGGACGCCGAATTGGAGGCCCATCGGCTCGGCTTCCATCATCATGGCGATCTGCTCGATCTCGGCTTCGGCTACCTGGCGGCAGCGCCGGCGCAGGTGGTCCGGCAGAGCGATGTCGCCGGCAATCCCGGCGTCCAGAAGGCGGTGGATGCGGGGAAGCGACAGGATGGCGATGATGCCCGGGCGCCGCATGGAATACATCCGCTTACGCGCCGCCATGATGCCCTGAACCTGCTCGATCGAGGCGCGGATGCTGACCTTGTCGGAGTCGGCGTGCTGCAAGGCGTCATCATAGACTTCGGCCAGCGCTGCGTCGTAAGCATCGGACGTCGTCAGGTAGCAAAGCGGGCCGGAGACCTGCAGGATCTGGTCTGCTGATTCCTCAGTCTGGCGGATTCGTTCGAAATAGCCGACGGGCCGGTTATAATACTCGACTCCGATCCCAAGCAAAGAGAGCGGAGAGATTTTCAGCAACTCGGCGAGGCGCTTGACGGTGTCGAGCTTGATTACCTCGCCTTTCTCGTAGCGGTAGAGGGCAGCGCGAGAAACACCGAGACGCGCAGCAATCTCCTCCGCCCGAAGGCCGGATTCGAGGCGATAGGCACGGAGCTGTTGACCTATCTCGGTGAAACGCATCTGGGCTACTCCCCACTCAGCGGGCAAACTCTCAGGATAGAGACTCTTAAAGGATGCACATACATAACGATACCGTACCGGACAATGTCAAACCGTGGGTTAGATAACCTTTAAACCCGTAAATTATCAATTTAGGGTTGCAGTGCTGCGGAATCTACGGGGTGAGCGTGTAGCCATACCGCTCAGCCACGCTCAACGCCGCGCGTGTTCCAGCCAGCCCAGGCCGGCAACCGTGTCCCCGGCGGGACGATACTCGCACCCGACCCAGCCCTCGTAGCCCAATGCATCCAGGCGGGGAAAAATGTAGTCCCAGTTCAACTCACCGGTGCCCGGCTCGTTGCGCGCCGGCACGTCGGCAATCTGCACGTGGCCGATGACGGGCATCAGTTTGGCCATCCGGCTCGTCACGTCACCCTCGGTGACCTGGCAGTGATAGATGTCGAACAGCACCGACAGGCGATCCCGGCCGATGGCGTCCACCACGGCGGCAGCCTGGCCGGTGGTGTTGAGGAAGAAGCCGGGCATATCGCGGTGGTTGATCGGCTCGATCACGACCATGATGCCGGCCGCCTTCGTCAGTTCGCAGGTCCATGCCAGGTTGGCGGCATACAGGCTGGCGGCGGTGACCGGGGATGCGCCGGCCGGAAGAAGGCCCGCCATGCAGTGCAGGCGCTTGGTGCCGAATACGGCAGCGTAGTCGAGCGCTTTCTTCACCCCATCCTGGAATTCCGCGCTGCGGCCTGGCAGCGATGCCAGTCCGCGCTCCCCCGCCGCCCAGTCGCCCGGCGGCATGTTGAACAGGATTTGCTCCAGCCCGTTGTCGTCCAGCCGGGCCTTCACGTCCGCCGCCGGGTGGTCATACGGGAACAGGAACTCGACGGCCTTGAAGCCAGCCTTCGACGCGGCAGCGAAGCGGTCGAGAAACGGCAACTCGCCGAACATCATCGTCAGGTTGGCGCAGAAGCGGGGCATGGCCGGATCCTTTGGCTTGCGAATTGACCGAATTGGGTTGGCAGCGTGAGGTTAGCAGGATAACCCACCGGGCATGATTGCAGAACGGCTGCTGATGGGATTGCTGCTGGTCGGCATCGCCGTCGGCTGCGGCTTCGTGTTGCGCCCGTTTTCCTCGGCCATGCTCTGGGCGGCTATCCTGGTCTTCACCACCTGGCCGGTGTTCGAGTGGGTGCGCGACCATCTGCGGGTCCGGCGGACCGGCGCGGCGCTGGTGATGGTCCTGCTGACCGCGATCCTGCTGGTCTTGCCGCTTGCGGTGGCGGCCCCGGCCGGCGCGGACGACGTGGCAAATCTACGTCACTCGATCGAGCAGTTGCTCGATAGCGGCCTGCCGTCATCGCCGGCCTGGCTGTATCATCTGCCGATGTTCGGGCCGACGCTGTCGGACTATTGGAATAGCTGGGCGGCCGACCTGAGCGTCGCGGTCGATTTCTTCCGCCCCTATTTCGGCCTCATCGCCGAGACCGGGCTCACTTTGCTGCTGGGCATCGCGTCGGGCGTTGCGCAGTTCCTGCTGGCGCTGTTCATCGCGTTCTTCTTCTGGTTCTACGGCGACCAGATGGGCGTCTATCTCAAGGCCGTCATCCGCCGGATCGCCGGAAACTATGCTGAGCGGCTGATCGTGGTGACGGGCAAGGTGATCCGCGGCACCGTCTATGGCCTGCTGGGCACGGCGATCGTGCAGGGCATGTTGACCACATTCGGGCTGTGGCTGTCCGGCGTGCCCCGTTGTGTGCTGCTCGGCACGATCGCCGGGTTCCTGTCGGTGCTGCCGATTGGCGCGCCGCTGGTGTGGATCCCGGCGGCACTCTGGCTGCTCAGCAACGGGCACGTTGGGTGGGCGATTTTCCTCGGCTGCTACGGCGTGGGCGCGATCTCCGGCGCGGACCACATCATACGGCCGTTCTTCATCGCCCGCGGCGCCCAGTTGCCGTTCCTGCTGACCGTTCTGGGCGTGCTGGGCGGCGCGCTCGCCTTCGGCTTGCTGGGCATCTTCATGGGCCCCGTGCTGCTGGGCGTCGGTTTCACCCTGGTTGCGGAGTTCGCGCGGCAGGACCAACCGGCCGCCTGACCTTGTGCGCCCCGCGGGGGCTGCCCTAGGGTCGCCGCTCCCGCCCAGGAGCACGTGGCCCAATTCCCGCCTTCATCCTCTCGCGCATCCTGCAGGCGGTGCCTGTCCTGCTCATCGTGGGCCTGATCGCCTTCGCGTTGTTCGCGTTCGTGGGCGACCCGGTCAACATCATGCTCGGGACGTCCTACACCGAGGCCGACCGGGTGCGCATGACGCATGAACTCGGGCTCGATCAGCCGTTCATCGTGCAATATTTCAAATTTATCTGGGCGACGCTGCACGGCCAGTTCGGGGTCAGCTACCGCCTCGCGCGGCCGGTCTCGGTGCTGATCTCCGAACGTCTGCCTGCGACCGCCGAGCTTTCGGCCGCGGCGTCGCTGTTCGCGCTCGGCGTGGGGGTCACGGCGGGCGTTTACACCGGGATCTATCGCAAGGCGTTCAGCTCGCGCTTGATCATGGTCGTCAGCCTGATCGGCGTGTCGCTGCCGACCTTCCTGATCGGCATTCTTCTCATCCTCGTCTTCAGCGTCCTGCTGGGATGGCTGCCGTCGTATGGGCGCGGCACCACCGTCAACCTGGGCGGCTGGTGGACGACCGGGCTGCTGACATGGTCCGGGCTGAAGGCGCTGGTGCTGCCGGCGGTGACGCTGGGGCTGTTCGTGATGACCTTCATCATGCGCCTGGTGCGGGCCGAGATGCTGGAAGTGCTGCGCTCGGACTACATCAAGTTCGCCCGGGCACGGGGGCTGACCGACCGCGCGATCAACTTCGGCCATGCGCTGAAGAATACGCTGGTCCCGGTGATCACGGTCGCGGGGCTGCAGATCGGCAACATCGTGGTGTTCTCCATCGTGACGGAGACGGTGTTCCAATGGCCCGGCATGGGGCTGCTGCTGGTGCAGTCGATCCAGGTCGGCGACATCCCCGTGATGTCCACCTACCTGCTGCTGGTCGCGGTGCTGTTCGTCGTGATCAACCTGGTCGTGGACCTGCTGTATTTTGCCGTCGATCCGCGGCTGCGGGCGCAACGATGAGTTCCGCGGCCGGGAGGGCGCTGGACAGCGACCTGTTCTATGCATTCCGCCGCTCGCCGGTGGCGATGCTTTCCACTCTCGTGGTCGTGGTGTGCGTCGGGGCGGCGATCCTGGCGCCCATCGTGTCGCCGTACAATCCGTTCGACCTCGCCAGCCTGAACCTGATGGACAGCTTCATTCCGCCCGCGTTCATGCCGGACGGAAGTGCTGCGCATGTGCTGGGCACCGACAACCAGGGGCGCGACCTGCTCTCCGCGATGATTTTCGGCGCGCGCATCAGCCTTGAAGTGGGGTTGTCGGCCGTGGCGTTCGCGACCGTCGTGGGCATCCTGGTTGGGCTGACTGCCGGCTACGTGGGCGGCGCGGTGGACGCGCTGCTGATGCGGGTGGCCGACGTGCAATTGACGTTCCCCGCCATCCTGATCGCGTTGCTGGTGGACGGGGTGGTGAGCGTGGCGCTGCCGTCCGGGCTGCACGAATCGCTGGAAATCTACGTGCTGATCTTCGCCATCGGCATCAGCCGCTGGCCGCAATTCGCGCGCACGGTGCGTGGATCGACGCTGGTCGAACGCGGGCGGGACTACGTGCTGGCGGCACGGGTGATCGGGCTGTCAGGGCCGCGGATCGTGCTGACGCATATCCTGCCGAATGCCTGGGGGCCGGTGATCGTGATCGCCACCATCAATATCGGCCTGTCGATCCTGGACGAGGCGACCCTGTCGTTCCTGGGCGTTGGACTGCCCGCGACGCAGCCCTCACTGGGAACGCTGATCCGAATCGGCAACGACTATTTGTATAGCGGCGAGTGGTGGATCACGATCTTTCCCGGCGTCGCGCTGGCGGCGATGGTGCTGTCGATCAACCTGCTGGGCGACTGGCTGCGCGACGCGCTGAATCCCCGCCTGCGATGACGGCGCTGCTGGACGTGCAAAACCTGTCGGTGGATTTCCCGACCCGCCGTGGCGTGCTGCACGCGCTGGACCGGGTCTCGCTGTCGATCGCACCGGGTGAAATCCTGGGCGTGGTGGGGGAGAGCGGCGCGGGCAAGTCGCTGACCGGCGCCGCCATCATCGGCTTGCTGGAGCCGCCCGGCCGCATCTCCGGCGGCAGCGTCAGCCTCGATGGCCGCCGCATCGACACTCTGCCGCCGGAACAGATGCGCCGGGTGCGGGGGCGGCAGATCGGCGCGGTATTCCAGGACCCGCTGACCACGCTGAACCCGCTTTATACCGTGGGCCGCCAGTTGGTGGAAACGATGCAGACCCATCTCGGCCTGTCGGACCGCGAGGCGCAGGCGCGGGCTGTACGGTGGCTGGAAGATGTCGGCATACCCGGCGCGGCCGAGCGTGTCGGCGCCTATCCGCACGAATTCAGCGGCGGGATGCGGCAGCGCGTGGTGATCGCGCTTGCGCTCTGCGCGGAACCGAAGCTGGTGATCGCGGACGAGCCGACCACGGCGCTGGACGTGTCGATCCAGGCGCAGGTCATCGCGCTGATGCGCCGCCTGGCGCAGGATCACGGCACGGCGATCCTGCTGGTGACGCACGATATGGGCGTGATTGCGGAGACGTGCGACCGGGTCGCGGTCATGTATGCCGGCCGGGTGATCGAGATCGGCAGCGTCGGCGACGTCGTGCATCGCCCGGCGCATCCCTACACCGAGGGGCTCATGGCCTCGATCCCGGCGTTGCGGGCGCGTGTGGACCGGTTGGCGCAGATCGACGGCGCCATGCCGCGGCTCAATGCGATACCGCCAGGCTGCCCCTATAATCCGCGCTGCCCGAAGGTGTTCGATCGCTGCCGGGTAGATCGGCCGGAACTGATGCCGGCCAAGCAAAGCGTCGCTGCCTGCTGGCTTTACGCGCCGGGAGCGCCGCATGGCTGACGTGCTGGTCGCTGATCATGTCACGCGCAATTTCGACGTGTCCAAGCCGTGGCTGCAGCGGCTGCTGTCGCATAGCGGGCGGCGCACCTTGCGCGCGGTGGACGACGTGAGTTTCGCCATCCCGAAAGGCACGACGTTGTCGCTGGTGGGCGAGAGCGGATGCGGCAAGAGCACGATGGCGCGGCTGGCGGTCGGGCTGTATCCGCCGAGCGCCGGCGAGATTTTGTTCGAGGGCCAGCCGCTGTCATCCGCCCGTGCGCAGCCGGCGTTGCGGCGGCGCATGAACATGATCTTCCAGGATCCGTATGCATCGCTGAACCCGCGCTGGCGCGTGCAGGATATCGTGGCCGAGCCCCTGCGGGCATTTGGCATGCTGAAGGGCGCGGCGGTGGGCGAGCGGGTCGGCGCGTTGCTGCGGCAAGTAGGGCTGGCAGCCGCGGACGGGCAAAAGTACCCGCACGAGTTCAGCGGCGGCCAGCGGCAGCGCATCTCGATCGCGCGGGCGCTGTCCTCCGAGCCGGACTTCCTGGTCTGCGACGAGCCGACCAGCGCGCTCGATGTGTCCGTGCAAGCCCAGATACTGAACCTGATGCGCGAATTGCAGGGCCGGCTAGGGCTGACCTATTTGTTCATCAGCCACAACCTGGCCGTGATCCGCCATATGTCGGACCAGTTGGGCGTGATGTATCTGGGCCGCATCGTGGAGCACGGACCCGGCGAGGCGATCTTCACCGGGCCGCGGCACCCATACACGCGGCTGCTGCTGGAGGCGATCCCAGACCTCGCGGCGGCCGGCGGAACGGCCAGGATGCGGGCCGGGGTGGGGGGCGAAGTGCCCAGCCCGATCTCACCACCGTCCGGCTGCACCTTCCATCCCCGTTGCCCGCTGGCGAACGATCGCTGCCGGGTTGAGCGGCCGGGTTACACGCAGGCCGGTCCGGTCCGGGTGGCCTGTCATGCGGTGGAGGAAGGGCGGGGATAGCGAGCTGCGGAAATGTCGTGAATCCGCGCCGGTCATTGTGCCAACGTATCGTCGCAGGCAAGTCTTGCGGGGGTGAACGTGGCCGTCGATCAGGACGATTTCAGCAAGATCAAGGACGCGGTCAACGAAGTCGGTGAGGCAGCCGACAAAATCCGCGGCCGGGCCGGCATCGCTGTCTGGGTGCAGGGGTTCATGGCGGTCGCGACCGTCGTCGTAGGGATCATCACCGCGTTCAATAACCGTGCTCTGGAGGCGGTGAAAAGCAGCCAGGAAGCCCTGCAGCAACAGCAGGACGCACTGCACCGTGCCGTGACCGAGAGGCAGGCCGATGAGGGCCTCAGCACCTCCGTCCTGCACGAGACGATGCTGATCCTGGACACGCAGGATAAGGGCGTCCTCAAGCAGAAGGTCATCATGCACGAGGCGTTGCTGACCACCCTGATCGAGCAGAGTGCGGGCGACCCGAACGATCCGCACTCCATGCGCAGTTTTTACACCAAGCTGCGCCAGACGCTGCCGTTCGCATTGCCGCCGGCCGATGCGCAGGAGCTTAGCGCCTTCAACGACTCCGATCAGTACACGGAGGAGGCGCCCCGGCGGGGTGTCGCACCTGTCACGGCGACGTCCAGCCCTGCGCCCTCGTTTGCAGTGCAGGCGCCCGCGCCGCCGCCTGCCGCTGCAGCCGCGCCGGTCGTGATCCAGGCGGCCGGGTTGGCCGATCTACCCGGCAATGCCCAGGGATGGGATCTGGACGTGTTCTGGTGCGTCGGCGCGTCGGTGTTTCCCGCCACGAACAAGAACGAGGTTCTTGCTGCGCAACTCCTGCAGGCGCTGGCCGGCCGTCAGAGCGCCGAGAATCTCGGCCGTCTGCGGTTGCGCAGACTGCCGGAGATCGTGAACCAGTCGCCTGCCTACGGCATCAGGCCCGATGCCATTGCGATCCGTGTGACGCCCGACAAGCAGGCGTTCGCGGCCAAGCTGAAGTCCTGGCTGGACTCGGACTTGAAAGAACTGCGGCCGGACACGCCGGTCAGGATCGAGGTCGCGCACAACAGGCTGCCGTTCTACGTGCCGGTGTTCGTCTGCACCGAGAACTAGG
>CAZZVB010000010.1:16555-42790 GCA_964657445.1 uncultured Burkholderiaceae bacterium
CCGCTGCCGATCAGGATGCCGACGGCGAGGACCACCAGTCCGCCGAGCATCACCTTGGCCATGGCGGAAAGCGGTGACGTGTCCATGTAGCGCCACTGGATCCAGGCGATCACGCCGAGTTCGATCACCACGGTGACCATCGAAAGGCCGGTTGCGGTCCAGAAATCCGGCACCAGGAACGGCAGCGTATGACCGATGCCGCCGGCCATCGTCATCAACCCGCAGACCAGCCCGCGAAGATAGGGCGTGCCGCGGCCGGAGAGTTTGCCGTCATCGGAGAGCGCTTCAGCGAAGCCCATCGAGATGCCAGCGCCGATCGAGGCGGCGAGGCCGACCAGGAAGGTGTTCCACGTCGAATGTGTGGCGAACGCGGCGGCGAATACCGGCGCCAGCGTGGAGACCGAGCCATCCATGAGGCCGACCAGCCCGGGCTGCACGATCTGCAGCACGAAGCGCCGCTTGGCATCGTTATCCTCACGCTCCCGCACGTCACCGGGCAGGCGCTTCTCCACGATCTCGCTGGCGGTGATTTCGTGCTGCGACTCGGCGGCGGCGAGGTCACCCAGAAGACGGCGAACCGCCGTGTCGGTCACCCGGCTGGCTGCCTGCGTGTAGAAAGTCGCGGCGTCATTCTCCATCCGGCGGGCGTGGCGGCGGATGACGTCGACCCCGAGAGGGCGGATCTGCCAGACTGGCCGGCGCGACGTCATGCCTTTGATGTCTTCGCGACGGATCAGCGGGATGTGGTTGCCAAAACGCTCATTATACGTGTCGATCAGCATGCGGCGATGGCCGTCTTCTTCCTGCGCCATGTCGATGAAGACCTTGGCGGTATCCGGGAAATCCTCCCGCAACCCCTCGGCGAAGTCGGCATAGACGCGGCCGTCCTCCTCCTCGTTGCTGATGGCGAGGGCAAGCATCTCACGTTCAGTGAGGGAGTCGAAGGTGCGCATGGCCGCTACATGATGGCGGTTGCTGTATTGATCAAGTCTAAAATTGAGTGTTGCGAATGCTTCTCAGTGCCGGAAGTGGCGCATCCCAGTAACAACCATGGCGATGCCGGCCTTGTCTGCCGCCGCAATGACTTCATTGTCGCGGATCGATCCTCCGGGCTGGATCACTGCTGTGGCGCCGGCCGCGATGACAGCTTCCAGCCCGTCGGCGAACGGAAAGAATGCATCCGATGCGGCGACGCTGCCGGCGGCAAGCGACGTGTCCAGCCCGGCGGCGCTCGCCGCGGCCTCGGCCTTCCACGCGGCGATCCGGGCGGAGTCCACACGGCTCATTTGCCCGGCGCCTACGCCGACCGTGGCGCCCGCCCGCGCATAGACGATGGCGTTGGACTTGACGTGCTTACAGACGCGGAAGGCGAACAGCAGATCGGCCAGTTCCGCCTCGGTCGGCGCGCGCTGCGTCACGACCTTCAGCGCTTCGGCCGTGACCCGGCCGGCATCGCGCGACTGCACGAGCAGCCCGCCGGCGATGCTGCGCACCTGCAGCCCGCCAGCGGCCGGGTCGGGCAAGGCGCCGGTGAGCAGCAGGCGGACGTTCTTCTTGCGTGCGAGTATGGCGAGGGCGGCGTCATCCGCATCGGGCGCCACGATCACCTCGCTGAAAATGGCCGCGATGCGCTCGGCGGCGGCGGCGTCCAGCGTGCGGTTTGCCGCGACGATGCCGCCGAACGCGGACACCGGGTCGCAGCGCAGGGCCGCGTCCCAGGCCTCGGCCAGGCTGCCGGCGGAGGCGACGCCGCAGGGGTTGGCGTGCTTGACGATGACGATGGTGGGTTCGCTGAACTCGGCCACGCACTCGAACGCGGCATCGGTGTCGTTGAGGTTGTTGAACGACAGCTCCTTGCCTTGCACCTGTCGGGCGTTTGCCACGCCCGGGCGGGTGCCGCTGGCATACAGTGCTGCGTGCTGGTGCGGGTTCTCGCCGTAGCGCAAGGTCTGGCGCAGCGAGCCGGTAAAGGCGATGCGCGGTGGAAACTGCTCGCCTTCGCGGGCGGCGAACCACGCGGCGATCGCGGCGTCGTAGGCGGCGGTGCGCGCGTAGGCGGCCGCGGCGAACTGGCGGCGCAGGGCCAGAGTGGTGCCGCCACCCTGCAAGGCGGCGACCAGAGCGGGATACTGCGCCGGGTCGGTCACCACGGCGACCGACGCATGGTTCTTCGCCGCGGCGCGGATCAGGGCTGGGCCGCCGATGTCGATGTTCTCGACGCAATCCTCGTCCCCGGCGCCGGATGCGGCCGTTGCCTCGAACGGATACAGGTTGCAGACCAGCAGATCGATCGGTGCGATGCCGTGCTCCGCCATTTGAGCGACGTGGGCCGGCATGTCGCGCCGGCCGAGCAGGCCGCCATGGATCTGCGGCACCAGCGTCTTGACCCGGCCGTCAAGGATCTCGGGGAAGCCGGTGTGGTCCGAGACCTCCGTCACGGGCAGGCCGGCCGCGCGCAGCGCGGCGGCAGAACCACCGGTGGACAGGATCTGCGTCCCCTGCGCGACCAGCGCCTGCGCCAGTTCGGGCAAGCCCTGTTTGTCGGACACGGAAATCAGCGCACGGGTAATCGGAACGACATCGGTCATGCCGGGGGCGATAACCCTAGAGTCCGAGAAGGTCCAGCGTGCGGTTCACCACGGCTGCTTCGTCATAGCGTTCCACCGCGCGCAGGCGGCCGGCCTCGCCCATGACCGCCCGCGCGTTTGCGTCGTCCGCCAGCCTATTGAGCGCGTCGGCAAGCGGAGCCACGGTGGCGGCCGGCACCAGCAACCCGGTCAGCCCATCGACCACCTGTTCGCGCGGCCCGCGGATCGCGGTGGCGACGACGGGCAGCCCGGTCAGCATGGCTTCGATCACCGACATCGGCAGGCCCTCGAAATGGCTCGGCAGGGCGAAGATGTCGGATGCCGCCAGGATGGCCGGGATGTCCGTTCGGTAGCCGAGGCGGCGCACGCGGCCGGTCGCCTCCGCCGCCGCGAAGGCGGCGTCGAGATCGGCGCCGCGATCGGTCGGCAGACGCTCGCCGACCACCCACAATTCCGCGCCGTGAACGCTGGCCATCGCCGCCAGCAGTTCCGGGTAGCCCTTGTGGCGCACCAGGCGGGATACGGCGGTGATCACCACGCGATCATCGCCGACGCCCAGTTCGCGGCGGATGCGCGCGCGCGCCTGGCGGTCGGGGCGGAACAACGCCGGGTCTCGCCCATTGCCCACAGCAGTTGCGTGGCGAGCGATGTGCAGCCTGCGGGCGTCTGCGGCTTCCTCCTCCGAGACGGTGAGGAAAACGTCGGTGAAGCGCCCGGCCGCCCATTCCATCGCGAGCGCGGCGGCGCGGCGCGGCCAGGGCGCCGGTTGATTGAACAGGAAGCCGTGGCAGGTGTAGGCCACGCGGGGAACGCCGGCCACGCGCGCGGCGAGCCGCGCGAGGAAGCCGCTGATCGGCATGTGGCCGTGCACCAGATCGGGCTTTTCGCGCCGAAGCAGCGCCACAAGGGCGCGGAATGCGCGCCATTGCGCGGCAGGCGAGATCCGCCGCACGAACGGGGCAGGCTCGATGCGAAACCCTTCGGCCCGGGCTTGGGCCAGCAGCGGCCCCTCGGCGACCACCGCCACCACGTCATGGCCGCGGGTCCGTATGCCGCGCATGAGCGGCAGGAGGAAATGATGCAGCGAGAAGTCAACGTTGATGACTTCGACGACCTTCACGGCTGATCAGCCAACCTTCGAGATCGCCCACTTCACCTGCTGGGGGCCATCGGCATAGCCGGTCAGCACGATCTGTTCGCAGCGCTTCGGCTCGAGGCCGCCGAGATAGACGCTTTCCTCGAGCGTCATCCGGGCACCCTCGGCCCGCAAGCGCCAGCCGCTGCCGGAGGGTAGCCGCAGCAGCACCGCCTCGCCGTCCTGCTGCAGGCTGGCGCTCACCGCAGGATGCAGGTGGAAGCGAAGCGTATAGGGCTGCGGCGTGGTTGCCTCGATCGCGTCCTCGCCGCGGATGTCCTCGCCGCTTTCCGCGAGATAGAGCCGGCGGCGGTGGATCGCTCCGAACGGCTTGCCGTAGCCGTCATGGCTGGCCTCAAGCCAGTGCGCGCCGTTTGCTTCCTGGCGTTGCGCTTCGACCTTTTCCGGCTGGCGGCCCAGCCCGTTGGGCTTCAACTCGGACGAATTGATATCGGCAATGACGAGCGTCGAATGCGCGGCGGTCGCGCGGCTGGCGTCACGCCATTGCGCTCCCGCGGCCGGTGCTGCGCCGCAGTTGACGATGAGACGCTCCCGCCCGACCGACAATTCCATCGATAGCGTGCCCGCGTGCGACAGCCGGTCCACCCCCGGCGGCGGCGGGCGGCCGCAATCCACCAGCATGACGGTGCGTCCAGCCTGCATACGCTGGAAGCCGCCTTCGGTGAGGCTGACCGGGGAGCGGCCGGCGCGGCCCGCCTGGGCCAGCACCAACTCCATCAGGCTCGCCTGTTCCTCTTTGCTGCCGTTGAACAGCGCCAGTCCGCCATCGCCGTAACGCATCGCACGCAGGGCCGGCGCCATCCTGTCGATCGCGGAGCCAAGGGCTGCCGGCGGCTGGGCTTGGGCGGCCTGCAGCAGCGCCCGAATCTCGATCAAGTCCATCAGGGCCGCGAGCTGAGCGGTTGGGCTGCGCTCCGCGTGGCAGCCATCGGGCAGAATCTGGCGGGTGATTTCCTGAGGCAAGAACCGCAGTGCGCGGGTCAGGAACGCAGCCTGATCGGGGAGCGCCACCGCCGCGGCAATCAGGCCTTTCAACGCCGTCAGCGCGCGGGCATCCAGTTCCTCGGCTGGCAGGTCCGCCGCCAGGGCGCGCGCATCCGCGACCAGCCGGGTCATCATGCGCTGGCGGAAAGCGTCGTCGGCGGATGCAGCGAAGAAGTCGTAATGGCCGAGCCAGGCGGCCAAACGCGCGCCGGCAACGTCTGGCCTGCGGGTAATGGGGTCGTTGACGCTCGTGATCCAGTCGGCCACCAGGGCGCGGGCGCGGCCACGGGCGGCGTCGGTTCCCAAGGCGCGCAAATCGCGCAACCAGGTAAAGCCATGCGCCGCAGCCAGCACGATCCCCGAGCTTGCCGGCTCATTCCAGTCACCCGGGCGTAGGCGAAATACGGCGCCGCCGACCTCCATCTCGCCCTTCAGCAGCCGGGCGCCGCGGGCCGGGTCACCAGGCCAAAGATCGCGCACCGGCAGCATGGGTCCATCGGGGATCCGCCCCAGGCGCAGGCTCGGCAGCTTGGCGAGCGCCCGCCGCGCATCCCGCATCCAGCGTACTGCCATCAGGCGCGCGGACGCAGGCTTGCGATAGCGGCAGCGTAGTCGGGCGCGCCGAACACCGAGGTTCCAGCGACCAGGGTGTCGCACCCGGCGGCCAGGATGGCGGGTGCGGTTTCGGCAGTGACGCCGCCATCCGCCGTGATCCGGATGGCGCGGCCTGTGGCTTCGGCCATGCCTCGAAGCGCTTTGATCTTCGGCAGCATGGAGGGGATGAACGCCTGTCCGCCGAAGCCTGGGTTCACGGTCATCACGAGGATGACGTCCACCAGGTCCAGCACTTCGCAGACGGCAGAAGGCGGGGTTGCCGGGTTGATCGCGACGCCGGCTGCTTTGCCGAGCGAGCGGATCATCTGCAGCGACCGATGGAGATGCGGGCCGGCTTCGACATGAACCGAGATATGGTCAGCGCCAGCCTCCGCAAACGCGGCGAGATACGGGTCGGCCGGCTCGATCATGAGATGGACGTCGAATTTCATTCGCACGCTGCCGCGCAAGGCTTTCAGCACCGCCGGTCCGAAACTCAGATTGGGCACGAAATGGCCATCCATGATGTCGAGATGAAGCCACTCGGCGCCGGATCGTTCGACGGCGGCGGCTTCCTCGCGCAGGCGGCCGAAGTCTGCGGCGAGCAGGCTTGGTGCAATCAGAACCGGGTTGGGCATCCCCATGTGTTTAGAGTGCGCCCCGCGCACCGCACAAGCGAGGCAGCGCCGATCCGCTTCAAAGCCGCTCGAATTTTGCGGCGAAAAAACCATCCAGCCCGCCTTGCTCCGGCCAAAGTCCCGGGTGGGTCCGCAAGCAGCCGTCCGATGTCCTGGCGCCAGGCACTGCGCCCAACTCGTCCGCAGTGAACGGCACATGCCGCAGCCCGGCGCCGTTTGCCGCGGGCAGGATGCCCGGGCCTTCCTCCGGCTGCAGCGAACACACGGCGTAGATCAATCGCCCCCCCTGGCGCAGCATGGTTGCCGCGGCTTGCAGCAAGGCGCGCTGCTGGACTGCCAGCGTGGCGACATCCTGCGGTCGTTTCAGATACGGGATGTCCGGATGGCGGCGGATGGTGCCGGTTGCCGTGCACGGGGCATCCAGCAGCACCGCGTCGAGCGGCGCCGGCGGACGCCAAACCGTCGCGTCGGCCTGCACGATGGTCGCGGTCAGGTGCAGCCGGGAAAGGTTTTCGCGCAGCCGGGCGATCCGCTTGGCGTCGCGTTCCACGGCAAAGACCTCGGCGCCCGCAGCGGCAAGCTGGGCAGCCTTGCCGCCGGGCGCTGCGCAAAGATCGGCGATCCGCTCGCCGGGTTGCGCCCGCAACAGCGCGGCAGGCAACGCGGCAGCAGCGTCCTGCACCCAGAACGCCCCCGTATCGTAACCGGGCAGTTCGCTCACCCTTGTTCCGGCGGGAAAGCGGACGGACCCGGTTGGCAACTGCGCGCCACCCGGCGGCGGCTCTCCGTGAACGGTCAGGTCGAGAGGCGCTTCGGCGGCATGGGCCGTAGCGATGGCGCGTGCATCCGACCCCCAACTGGCCCAGAGCCAGCCGGGCGTGTCGAGCTTGGGCGCGTCGATGTCCGCCAGCGCCGCTGCGCCGTCGGTGGCGACCCGGCGCAGCACCGCATTGACCAGCCCGGTGAACGGCGCCAGCCCGCGCGACCGGGCCAGGGCGACACTGGTCGCGACTGCGGCGTGTGGCGGGGTGTCGAGCAGCAGCAACTGCGCCGCGCCGAGCCGCAGGATTTGCCGGACGGGTTCGGGCGGGGCCCGGCGCAGGAACGGCTCCAGCACGGCATCGAGCGACCCGGCGCTGCGCAGCACCGCAGCGGCAAGGCGATGGGCAGCGGCGCGATCGCGGGACTCCGACTGCGGCAACGCATCGAGCGCCTCTTCCAAGGCCCGGTGCTTGACCAGCACGGCATCCAGCAGGTCGAACGCGCCGTCGCGTGTGGGATCGTCGCGAACGGCGGTGGTGTTGCTGGCGGTCTGGCGGGGTTTCGGCATCGGCCGGTTCATGGCGCGGATTGGGGGTGCATGCTAGAGCGCCCGGCCATGGACCTGCTCGACACCCGGCGGCCGCGCGCGCTGCTGCTGGCATTCTGCCTTCTGGTTTGGCTTCCCGGCCTGTTCACCGTGCCGCCGACCGACCGGGACGAGAGCCGCTTCGCGCAGGCCAGCAAGCAGATGATCGAAACCGGCGACTACGTGCGCATCATGAACGGCAACGTTCCGCGCAACCTCAAGCCGATTGGCATCTACTGGCTGCAGACGCCGTTCGCCGCTGCGGCGCGCGCCCTGCACATCGCGGTCGAGAATCCGATATGGCCGTATCGTCTGCCGTCGCTTGCGGGCGGGCTGCTTGCCGTGCTGGCGACCTACGAAATCGGGCTTGCGATGGGCGATCGCCGGGCCGCGCTGCTTGCGGCGGGGATGCTTGCCGCGTGCGTGATATTGGTCGTGGAGACGCATCTGGCGAAAACCGATGCCGCTTTGGTGGGTGTGACAACGGTGGCGATGGCGGTGCTTGCCCGCGCCTACGCCAGGCTTCCGGTCGGACGCGGGCAGGCAGCGCTGTTCTGGCTGGCAATGGGCGTGGGGCTGCTGCTCAAAGGCCCGATCACTCCGATGGTGGCGGGGATGGCCGCGATCACGCTGTCCGCCGCAGACCGCCGCGCGCGCTGGCTCGGAACCTTGCGGCCAGTGAGCGGTCTGCTCCTGATGCTTGCGGTCGTGCTGCCGTGGTTCATCGCAATCACCATTGCGACGCATGGGGCGTTCTTCGGCGACGCGGTCGGCGGCGACCTGGGGCGCAAGCTGTCGAGCGGCGACGACGCCCATGGCGCCCCCCCGGGCCTGCACCTGCTGCTGCTGCCGTTGCTTGCGTTTCCGGCCACGCTGCCGGTTTTGTGGTCGCTGCCGCGCTGGTGGCGGCAGCGGCGCGAGCCGGCCAGCCGGTTCCTGCTGGCCTGGATCGTGCCGGCCTGGATCGTGTTCGAAGCGGTGCCGACGAAGCTGCCGCACTACACTCTTCCGCTCTACCCAGCGGTTTTCCTGCTCGCCGCCCGGACCTGCTGTGCGGCGTGGCGGGCAAGCCCGGATGAACGGTCCCGCTGGTGGTCCCGTTGGGCGGCGCCGGGCATCGCGGGCGCGGCCGCCATCGTCCTGGGCGCGGGCGCCGTCGTGCTGCCGGTCGAAATCGGCGCGCCAGCTTCGCTCGGCTTGCCGGCTCTGGCGGCGGCGCTGTTGGCAGGTTGGCTGGCGACACGGCCAAGGCGGCCGGTGCTAGCGTTGGCCGCGATGCCGCTTTTCACCGCGAGTCTGCTCGGTTGGGAACTGCCGAACGCCGCTCCGCTATGGATCGCGCCCGGGATCGAACGCGCCTTGGCGATGTCCGGAATGGCCGGGCTGCCATTGGCTGCCGCCGGGTTCCACGAACCCAGCCTGATGTTCCTGGCCGGCACCGACACGGTGCTGGCAGCCACCGGCGCAGACGCCGCCGAGGCTCTCGCGTCGGGCCGGGTGGTTTCCGTCGCGGTTTCATCGCGCGACGAAGCTTCTTTCCAGGATGAGGCTGGCATACTCGGACTGAGCCCGCACGAGTTGGCGCATTTGACGGGCTTTAACTACTCGCGTGGGCGCACCCTGAGCGTGACGGTGTACGACAAGTCCGTGCAGCCTGATCGCCACGACGGCACTCGTGCGCAAAAATGAGGAAAGTTCATATTAATCTCTTGCGGTGAGACTGGACCTCATCGTGCGGAAAAAGCTCGCACGCGGTCACAGTCTCGGTTCCGCGCGGTCGCTGCGGGGGGCCGTGGACACGCGGGAGAGTATGCGTGCCCTTATCGAACCCCGGCTTGCCCTCACTGTCCGCGACCGTTCGGCCGATCAGCCGGCGCAGTTTCTTTCCCGGCGTCCTATTTCCGGGCGTTGCCTGCATGACGGCCGGATTGGCCACCGGCGTGCAAGTGTTTGCCCCGGATTGGGGCGAGCGAACTCGCCCGGCACAGCCGGTTTCGGCGCCGGCGCAGGTGACTGCAGCCCTGCCTGTGCAGGCTGTGCACACCTATTCCGCCGGGTTCCGGCGCGAATGGGAGGCGTTTAAGCATCGCTTCGTGACTCCGGAGGGGCGAGTGCTCGACACCGGCAACGGCAACAGCTCCCACAGCGAAGGGCAGGGCTGGGGCCTGTTGGCGGCGCAGGCCGCGGGAGACGCGCAGACGTTTGCTACGATCCTGAACTGGACGACGCAAACGTTGCAGATCCGTCCCTATGACGCGCTGCACGCCTGGCGCTACCGGCCCGGTGATGCCAAGCCGGTGGCGGATTTGAACAACGCGACCGACGGTGACATTTTTATCGCGGCAGCCCTGGCGCGCGCCGCGGTCCGCTGGCAGCGGCCCGATTATGCCGCCCGCGCAGCGCGGATCGCGGGCGGTATACTCAGCCTAATACGTCTGGCTGGTGCTCGGACGGTCTTGCTTCCGGCAGCATTCGGGTTCGAACACCCGGACTCGGTCATCATCAATCCATCCTACTACGCCTTTGCCTTGTTCGCCGACCTCGCCGCGGTGGCGCCATCGCCGCAATGGGCCTTGCTGCGCCAGGAGGGGACGGCGCTGATGCTGCAGGCGCGTTTCGGCCGATGGGGTCTGCCGCCGGACTGGCTGCAAGTGCAACGCAAGACGGGCGCACTTTCGATCGCGGCCGGATGGCAGCCGCGTTTTTCCTATGACGCGATTCGGATTCCATTGCACATCGCTTGGGGCGCTGGAGAAGCGGCCCCGCTGCTTGACGGCTTCACTCGATATTGGACGGCGAGCCCCGCGCGGCCACCCGCATGGACCGATCTCGTGACCGGCCAGAACGCGGAGTACGCGGCGCCTTTGGGCATCCACGCTGTCGCCAATCTTGTATTAAGTCTCAGCAACCCCCTGCCGCCGCGGCGCTCTATGGACAGAGCGGTCGTCTTGCCGTCAGTTACTGAAACCGACGACTATTACGGAGCCGGTCTGGTCCTGCTTTGCCGCATCGCAGCAGAGGAGCGCGGCCAGCAGGCGGTTTAAAAGAGGTTCCTATGAGTGAAGAGGCCAGCGACGTTACCAAGGCACTCGCTGCTTTCGGTGCGCCTTCAATCCGTTATCACAGCTTCGGGCCTGCTCAAGTCCGGCCGTCGAATGTCGTGCTGCCGCGGCGGCCATCGGCTGACGCCGTCGCGGCCGGGCCGGGAGAGCCGTTATATGAGCAGGCGGAGCCGATTGCAGCGCCCGAACCGAAGCCGGTCACCTACCAGCCGTATTCCCGCTCGGCATCGTCTGTCCCGCCAGAAGAGCCCCAACTGCGCAAGGCCGAAAACCCTGTCCTGACCTCGCCACACACGCCCACGGCGCCACCCCGGCCGGCACCGCTGTTCCCGGCGACTCCGTCGGTGGCGCCCCCGCCGCGACCGCTTGCCGAGTGGGCGGCACCAGTCGCGCCCATTCCACCCGCGCCGCAGGCGGGTGCCGCGAGCCTACCACCTAAAATTGCACCCATGCCGCCGCCTCCGCCACATTCGGCCGCTCCTATTCCGCCACTGCCACCCTACGTTGCGGCGCGCCCGGCCGAGAACACGCAGCCGGACACGCAGGCCGCAGCGTCATCCGTGCCCCCAGCCATACCTGCGCCGCCACCGGATCTGCCGCCGCCACCGCGCCCGATCCCGACGCTTGTGGCTGCTGCGCCACAGGCCGCTGCCGCCGCGGCAGAGCGAGAAATTGAAAAATCACAGCTTACGACGACGAAGGCTGCGGCGAAGGCCGGCCGCTCTCTGCCTGAACTATTCGCGTATCTTGCCGACGCACCGCTCCGGACGCCGTAGCCGCCCAACTCCCCTGGCGAAGAGCTTTGTGCAACTCTGTGGCGATAGGGCAACAATCCTGCGAACATGTTATGGTGGGAGCAGACTGAAGCCTAAGCTACTGGCGAAATAGCCAAAACTATCGCACAACCCTTTGGCCCGTTCTAATATGCGGGCGGCGTTTCGAATTTGGGAAAGCAATGCCATGAGTGAGACGGCCCGGGTAAGACGAGCGCGGTGGCAGGGAGTCCCGCATAGCAGTCTGCTCAGCCGCCTCGTTGACGTGGTGCTGGGGCTGATCGGTTTGGCCCTGCTCTTTGCCGTGGCGACGGTGCCGTTGGACCCGCGGGAACAAGCGATCCTCGCGGTGACGTCGGCGATCGTGTTCCTCGTGGTGAACCGGATCAAATCCCGCCCGGTTTCGGTCTTTCTCGTCATGCTCAGCCTGGCCGTATCGCTGCGCTACATTTTTTGGCGCGTTACCGAAACGCTTGATTTCGGCAGCGTAATTGAGTTGGTTCTCGGCATCGGGCTCGCCATTGCCGAAGTCTATGCCATCATCGTGCTCGTTCTCGGCTACGTGCAGACGCTTTGGCCGCTGGAGCGTAAGCCGATCCCGATGCCGGAGGACTTGACGCTCTGGCCAACGGTCGATGTTTACATCCCGACCTATAACGAGCCGATGTCGATCGTGCGCGCGACAGTGCTCGGCGCGATTGCGATGGACTGGCCGCCCGAGAAGCTGCGCGTCTATTTGCTGGATGACGGACGCCGGGAGGAGTTTCGCGAGTTCGCCGCCGAGTGCGGGATCGGCTATGTCACGCGGAACAACAACCTGCATGCCAAGGCCGGCAACCTGAACAACGCCCTGGCGCAAACCGACGGCGAGTTTATTGCCGTGTTCGACAGCGACCACATTCCGACCCGTGCCTTCCTGCAGATGACGATGGGCTGGATGATCTCCGAGCCGCGCAACGCGCTGGTCCAGACGCCGCACCATTTCTACTCGCCCGATCCATTCCAGCGGAACCTGGCAGCCGGCACGCGCGTGCCGGCTGAAGGCAACATGTTCTACGGATTGGTGCAGGACGCCAACGATTATTGGAATGCCACATTCTTCTGCGGCTCCTGCGCTGTGCTGCGGCGGACGGCGCTTGAGGAGATCGGCGGCTTTGCGGTCGAGACGGTGACCGAAGACGCTCACACGATGCTCAAGATGCACCGGCGCGGCTGGGATAGCTGCTACCTGCGCCTGCCGCTGGCGGCCGGGCTGGCGACCGAGCGGCTGATCCTGCACATCGGTCAGCGCGTTCGTTGGGCGCGCGGCATGATCCAGATCTTCCGGCTGGACAACCCGATGTTCGGACCGGGGCTGACCCTCGGTCAGCGCATTTGCTACTTGCAGGCGATGGGGCACTTTTTCTTCGCGCTGCCGCGCGTCGTGTTCCTGACCGCGCCGCTCGCCTTCCTGCTGTTCGGGTTGAACGTGATCGCGGCCTCGCCGCTGGCGATCGTGTCCTACGCGCTTCCGCATATCTTCCACTCGGTGGCGACCAACTCGCGCCTGCAGCGTAACAACCGTCATTCCTTCTGGTCGGAAATCTACGAGACCGTCCTGGCGCTTTTCCTTGTGCGTGTGACCGTGGTGACTCTGTTCGCTCCACGCCGCGGCAAATTCAACGTGACCAACAAGGGCGGTCTGCTTGAAAACGGCTATTTCGACCTTGGCGCGGTGTATCCGAATCTTATTCTCGCCTTTTTCCTGATCGCCGGGGTGATCCGCGGCCTCGTGGGCATGCTGTTCTTCCAGACCGAGCAGCTGACCTTCCAGGCGCTGCTGCTGAATACGATCTGGGGCTTCTTCTCGCTGCTGACGGTCATGGCGGCCCTGGCCGTGGGGCGCGAGACGCGGCAGATGCGCACCCGCGCCCGGGTGCGTGCGACCGTGCCGGTCTCGATCTACCTGCCGGACGGCCGTGCGGTGGCCGGCATTACGCAGGACCTGTCGCAGGGCGGCAGTTCGGTCGTGGCAGACCGGCCGATGGGCGTCACCGACGGCGCCCTCGTGCAGTTCGAATTCATCATCGGTGGTGAACCGGTGGTTGTACCGGCCCGCCTGTTGCGGTGGGATCAGCGGTTTATGCAAGTCAGCTTCCAGCCTGCCAGCGTCGCCGACGAGGCCGCCATCGTTCAGGTGGTATTCGGCCGCGCGGACGCCTGGACCGATTGGAGCGCCTATCCGGTGGACCGTCCGGTCGCCAGCCTCTACCGCGTGCTGGTCAGTATCCGCGGCTTGTTCCGGCCGCCGGATCGCGCACCCAGCCGCCCGAGCGGCAGCGGCCCGATGGCCCCGGGCCGCAGGCAGCTTGCCGGCACGGCCGCGGCCGTCGTGCTGATGCTGGTGCCCGCGGCGGCCCATACGCAGACGGTCGGCGCCCAGTCGGTCTCCCAGGGCAACCAGAGCAGCGGCTTCGTTGTGCGGCCACTGCCAGGCGCCGCGCCGCCGCTCTCGGCCAACCCGCCGCGTGCGCCAGGCCTGCTTGGCGTCCCAGCCGCCGGGTCGCCTGCGCCGGCTCAGCCTGTGTCTTCCCCGGCGGCCCCCGATGCGGCCGCTATGCCGCCGCTGCCGGGTGATACCGGGCAGCCCACCCCATCCGGGCAGTCGCCCGCCTCGACCCAGCCCTTCGTCCCGACGCCGGGCGCACCGGCCGCTCAGACCCGCCAGCTCGTGCTGACACTGCACCAGCTTGGCGCGCTCGGCCCGCTCACGCTGCGCGGCACCAGCGAGCTTCAGGGCGTCCAGTTCGGCATCCGTGCGGACGAGGTCGTCACCGGCGCGCTGCTGCACCTGTCGGGCGCCATGTCGCCGGCGCTGATCCCCGAGTTCAGCAACGTGACCGTGACGCTGAACGAGCAGTATGTCGGCACCATTCCGGTGAACCGCGACCAGCCGCGATTCGAGAATTTCGACCTGCCGATCAGCCCGGTGTTCTTCCAGGACAATAACCGGCTGAACTTCCGCTTCACCGGACGCTACACGCCGGAATGCAACGACCCGCTCAGCGGTCTTCTGTGGTCCACCATCTCCGACACGTCCACGATGACGCTGACCCTGGAGCGCTTGCCGCCACAGCGTGACCTGTCACGCCTGCCGCTGCCGTTCTTCGATCCGCACGAGAAGACGATGCTCTCGCTGCCGTTCGTGATCCCGGCCAGTGCGTCCAATGAATCGCTGCAGACCGCCGGCATCGTGTCCTCATGGTTCGGCCAGCTGGCAGACTTCCGCGGCGCCACATTCCCCGTGGTGTCGGACGCGCCGTCCGAGGGCAACGCCGTCCTCATCATGACCGGCGCCGACCGTCCCGCCAACGTGACGCTGCCGCCGCTGAACGGCCCGACTCTCGCCGTAGTGCCGAACCCGAACGATCCGAACTCGTCCCTGCTGGTGATCGCCGGGCGCACCGGCCAGGAAGCCGTGGCTGCTGCGACGACCCTGACATTGGGCAGCCGTACGCTGTCCGGGGATGCCTCGACGGTCGTGGTTCCAGACATTGCCAAGCGTGCGCCCTACGACGCGCCGGCGTGGTTGCCGACGGACCGGGCGGTGCGCTTCGGCGAACTGGTGGACGCGTCCGAGTTGCAGGGCACGGGTTACGTGCCCGGCACGATGCGGGTCCCGTTCCGTACCGCGCCCGACCTCTACACCTGGCGTGACCGCGCCTTCCCGATGGACCTGCGGTATCGCGCCCCGCCCGGCCCGATCGAGGACCTCGCGGTGTCGCGCCTCGATGTCGGCATCAACGACCTGTATTTGGCCAGTCTGCCGCTCGCCAACGAGCCTTCCCGCACGGCATCCTGGTTCTCCCGCCTGTTCAATTTCGGCGTCACGCAGCCGACGTCGCGGGTCGATGTGCCGGTGTATGAGGTGTTCGGCCAGAACGACCTGCAGTTCTTCTTCGACACGCGTCCGCTGCACCGTGGCGACTGCGTTGCCATCCCGCAGGATGTGCGCATGGCGGTGGACCCGGACAGCACGTTCGATATCAGCCGCGCCTACCGGTTCGCTCAACTGCCGAACCTCGCCTATTTCGTCAGCGCCGGGTTTCCGTTCACCCGTCTGGCAGACATGTCGGAGACGGCAGTGGTGCTGCCGGACAATGCCAACAACGCGGAGGTCGGGGCCTACCTCGACCTCATGGGCCGGATCGGGTCGCTGACCGGCTACCCGGTGATCCACATCGCGGTGGTCCGTCCGGCTGGCGTCAATAGCGTCGCAGACCGCAACATCCTGCTGATGGGCACGATCGCCCGGCTCGGGACTGCGGCGGACCTGCTGAAGAACTCGCCCTACAGGATCGCCGGCAATAAGCTCGCGGTCGATATCAACGCCGGGCTCGACAGCGTCCGTCGCCTGTTCGGCGACAGCCAGCAGACCGACCGTACCCGTGCCGTGACGGCGCTCAACGCCGCGGTCAGCGGACAGACGGCGGCCCTGGTGGGGGCGCAGAGCCCGCTGAACAGCGCCAGAAGCGTGGTCGCACTGGTCGGTGGTTCAGGCGACGCGATCGAAGGGCTGGTGACGACGCTGCGCGACCCTGACCAAGCGCCGCTCATCCAGGGCGACATGGCGCTGCTCTCCGGCGGCCGGTTCAGTTCGTACCGTGTCGGCCGTGAATATACGGTGGGGAGCTTGCCTTTCTGGCTCTATCCATCCTGGTTGCTGCGTGATCAGCCACTAGGAATCGTTGCAGTGATGGTCATAGGTTGCATCCTTGTGGCGATTTTCTACTTCTTCGCGTTGCGCCGGAGAGCCTCGCTGCGCACACGAACCATCCCGACCCGGCGTGTCTGAGGAAAGCCGTATGAGCCCCCGCAGCCCGGCTTTCCGCGTCCTGCTGCTCGCATCCGCGACGGTGATCCCGTTTTCGGCGATAGCACAGCCGGCCCCGTCCCCTTCCACGCAATCCGGGACGGCGGATGCGATCCGCGTATTGCTCGACCAGGCGAACTACTGGCGCAGCAAGGACGTGCCGGCCCGTGCGGATGAGGCGCTGTCGCGGGTGCTGTCGCTCGATCCGCGCAATGTGGACGCCTTGGCGTTGCAGGCGCAGGCCGCGGCGGACCGCAACAACCAGCAGCAGGCACGCGCCAGCCTGGCCAAGCTGCAAGCGGTGCGCCCGGACGATCCGCGGATCGCGAGCATCCAGGCGGCCTTGCAGGCCGGGCCACTCGATTCCGCGGCGATCGCCGATGCGCGGCGTCTGTCTCAATCGGGTAAGCCGGACGAATCCGTCGCCGCCTACCGGCGTGCGTTCAAGGGCAACACGCCGCCGCCCGGGCTGGCCAGCGAGTATTACCAGGCCGAGGCCTCGACCGAGTCGGGTTGGGCCGATGCGCGGGATGGCCTCGCAGCGTTGGTGCGTTCCAACCCGGAAGATCTGCGCGCCCAGTTGCTGTTCGCGCAGGTGCTCACCTATCGCGAGGGCACACGGCAGGAGGGGATCGACCGCCTTGCGGAGTTGGCGCGCCAGCCGACGATCAGCGCGGCGGCACGGAAATCCTGGCGTGACGCGCTGCTCTGGTCGGGAGACGACCAGCGATCCCAGGCGCAGCTCGACACGTATCTGAAAGAAAACCAGAGCGATCCGCAGATCGAGTCGCGCCGCGCCGACCTGCGCGCGAGCGTCCCGGACGAGGGCGCACGGGCGCGGATGTCCGGCTATCAGGCGCTCGAATCACGCCAGACGGCGCAGGCCGAGAAGGACTTCGCATCCGCGCTGGCGTTCAATGCGCAAGACGTCGAGGCGATGATCATGCTTGCGGCGATCCGCCGGGTGCAGCATCGCGAAGCCGACGTGCAAACCCTGATCGCGCAGGCGAAGGCCATCAATCCGGACCGCGCGCAGGAACTCATCGCATCGGTGGGCCTGGACAAGACCTATCCCGCGAACGGCGCGAACACCGGCAACGGCGGCGGTGATTATGGCGCCGACATCCGGCGCGCCTACGCCACGGTCACGCGCCTGACCAATCGCGGCGAGTACGCTGCGGCCGAGGCGGCGCTGCGTAAGCTGATGGGCAAGTCTCCGTCCCCGGGGGCCTACGTCCAGCTAGCTTATTTGCAACTGCGTGCCGGCCAACTGGCCGAGGCGGAGAGCAGCTTCCGCCGGGTGCTCGCGTCCAACCCGCGCAGCGGCCCGGCGCTGAACGGACTTGCCGACACCCTGACCCGCGAAGGCAAGACGGATGAGGCGCAGACGATCTTCGCGCGTCTCGGCCCGAATGCCGGGCGCGGCCTCGAGCAGACGCGGGCGGCGCAGCTGCGGACCCAGGCCCAGGCGGCGACCAATCCGGCCGAGAAGGTGCGCCTCTATCGCGAGGCGATCGATGCCAACCCGTCCGACCCCTGGGTCAGGCTCGAACTCGCGCGTGTTCTGCAGTCAGAGAACCAGCTCGCCGAGGCGCGCCAGGTAATGGCGGCGGTCACTGACGGTCCGCGGCCGACGGTGGACCAGTTGCGGGCCGGCATCTACTTCGCCGATGCCACCCACGATGCGCAGACTGCGCGCTCGCTCGTGGCGCGGCTGCCAGCCAATGCCGTGACGCCGGAAATGCGCGACGTGCAGACCCGGGCCGAGGTGGCTGTGGACTTGGCAAGCGCGAAGGCCGCCGGCAGCCTCCCGGCGATGGAGCGCCAGATGATCTCCCTGGCCTCGCAGCGTGACCCGACGGGCGCCCGCGGTGCTGCCTTCGCCAACGAGCTGACCAAGTACGGCGACAAGCGGGGCGCGCGGGAGGTGATCCGCACGGCCCTGAATGCGAGCCAGCCGCCGTTGCCGCAGCAGCGCATCGCCTACGCGCAGGCGCTCGTCGCAGCCGGCTACCCGCGTGAGGCGCAAGTGCTGACCGCTGGGTTGGACAGTGGCCGGCTCAACCCGCTCCAGCGCAGCACGCTTGCCGATGTGCAGGACACGTCGGCGGTCGCCGAGGCGGATGCGCTGAACGGCCGCGGCAAGATCGCCGATGCCTATGACGCCCTGGCGCCGCGGCTCGCTGCGAAGCCCGACGATCCGAACCTGAACATGGCGCTGGCCCGCCTGTATCAGGCGCACCACCAGCCGCGCCAAGCCGTCGCGATCACCGAGGAATTGCTCAAGCGCAATCCGTCGAGCCTCGATGTCCGGGTTGCCGCCGTCTATTCGGCGCTTGCGGCAAGCGAGACCGGGCGTGCTGCCGATTTGGTGTCGCAGCTGAAAGAGGAGTTTCCCGAAGAACCGCAGACCTGGTTCGCAGCCGCGCAGGTTGCGCGCGCGAATGGCAATTCCGGGCAGGCCCTGGCGGATCTGAAAGCCGCAAAGACGTTGCGCGCCAAGCAGCTCGAAGCGTCAGGCAGCTCGGACGCGGCCGATGTTCTGGTTCCCGACTGGCTGCCCGGGCGGCAATATGCCGCCAATCTGTCGCCGAACGTCGCCAGCGACGCGTCGCCGGTTCCGGTCGCCGATGCGAGCGAGCCGGTCACCCGCGACTATGAGCGGTACGCGCAGTATCTTCCGCCGACACCGCTGGACCCGGATCAGCCGGCGGTGGCGGGGCAGCCAAACGGCCGCTTGAGCGGGCTGCCGAGCCAGGCGAGCGCCGCGACCGGGCTGCTCGCCCCTGCACCAGGCCAGGCGACGTCGGCACCCGGCGCCGCCACCCTGTCTGGGGCGGCCGATCCGTTCCAGATCGCCCAGGGTGCGTCGCTCCAGGGCGCCACTGCGAACGGCGCCGATCAGACGTCGCTGGCAAATCCGTTCCGGTCCAATCCGGCGCCGACCGGGGACGAGCCATCGCCGCCAGGGCTTCGCGGGTTGAACCAGGGGACTGCCCCGGTGCAGTTGCGCCCGGTCGATCCATTGATGGCCGATATCGACAAGAACATCGATCTGATCGCGCCTGAAGTGGCGCCGCAGGTGCAGGGGACGCTTTCATTGAGGGGGCGGACGGGCAACCAGGGACTCGCCGAGCTGTTCGACCTGGAGGCGCCCCTCGAAGCGAGTTTCTCGCCGAATGGCTACGGGCGCCTGAAGGTCACGGTCACCCCGGTGTACCTGTCCGCCGGCAAGCCGTCTGCAACCGACACCGGGGTGTTCGGCAGCAATCCGCTCCAGTTTGCACAGACCGGCGCGAACGCAGCGGTCCGCAACCAAACCGCGGCCGGTTCAGCGCTCGACGTCAGCTACGCGTATGGGCCCGTCACCGGGGATGTCGGCACGACGCCGCTCGGCTTCCTGCGGCAGAACGTGGTCGGCGGAATCCAGTTCGCGCCAAAGCTGACCAACAATCTCCAGTTGCGCATCGTGGGCGAGCGCCGCGCGGTGACGGACAGCCTGCTGTCCTACGCCGGCACCAAGGATCCAGCCACGGGCGAGACCTGGGGCGGCGTGACCCGCAACCGCGGCCACATCCAGTTGGAGGGCTCGGTCGGACAGACCTACTACTATGCCGGTGCTGGCGGCGCGGTGCTGGTTGGCGAACAGGTCAAGAGCAACACCGAGGTGGAGGCCGGCGCCGGGTTCAGCACGCCGGTCTGGTCCAACGACACGCAGGAGGTCCGCACCGGGCTCGACCTCGTTTACTTCGGCTATAGCAAAAACCTGGGCAATTTCACCCTTGGCAATGGCGGCTACTTCAGTCCACAGCAATTCTTCGCGGCTTTGATCCCGGTCACCTACCGTCAGCAACTCAGCCCCGACCTGGTCTATTCGGTCGGCGGATCGGTCGGCGTGCAGAACTATCGCGCGAAAAGCCAGATCGTGTTTCCGTCTGACCCCGTCCGGCAGGCGCAACTTGATACCCTGGCGGCGACCAATGCAGCGGTGATCACCGAGCAGGCCGGCTTCCACGGAACCGGCCCGGCCGGCGGCGCGCACGCCGATGTCGATTACCGCGTGACCAGCAACCTGCACATCGGTGGCCGCGTGGGGTTTGATTCGACCGGCAACTTCACCGAAGGCACTGGCCTGGTGTACGCCCGCTACGTATTCAACGACCCGAAATAACGTCGTCTAAAGGGGAGTCCGGCATGGATGTTTCGGGAGGGCTCCCGCGGCCCCATCACGCGTCGATCGATTGGCGCATTTTCATGCGCGCCATGGCCGAGGAGGTCGATAGCCTTGCGGGCGCCGGCGAGCGTGACGACATGCTTCGCGGCATCGGGCGCCGCATGTCGCGCATGCTGCCGCTGCCGCCGACGCAGTCGGTGACCGAACTCGAGATCGAAATGAACGAGGTGCTGGCCGCGGCTGGCTGGGGTCACGTGGCATTGCAGGTCAACGAGGCCCGGCGGTCGCTGGAACTGACCCACACCGGCCTGCCACGCATCGGCTCCCTCGGAACGCCCGCCGGAACATGGCTGTCGCCGTTGCTCGAGGGTCTGTATGACGGCTGGCTTGCGCAGCAGCCGGGCAGCAAGCCGGCGCTCGCATCGCAGCGGGTTCCCGCAGAGAGCGGTTCGGCAATCGTCCTGCATTACGAGCGAAGGTCATAATCCGCCCGGCCGGATTCCAGCACCCGGAAGAAAGCAGTATCTAATTCAGACTGTTGTTCAAAGGGCTGGCTCAATGATGAGGTTTGCGGACGGACCGAACCCGGCGATGGCTGTCCGTGTAAGCCGGCGGGCGATCATGGCCGGCGCAGGGGCAAGCGCCTTCGTGGGCGCGATCAGGCCGTCGCGCGCCGCCATCGTCAACAACTGCGTCATCGGCAAGGATGGCTGGCTGTTTCCAGCCTGGGACGAGGTGCGGCATACCGACCTCGGCCGTGTTCATCGCGTGACGCAAACCATCAACACGGCGATCGAAGCCCTCAAGGCCGTCAAGATCGAGGTGTTGATCTGCCTCGTCCCGTCCAAGTCGCGCGTCTATCGTGAGTTCCTGCCCGACGACATCAAGTGGGCGCCGGAGTCCGAAAAGCGCTATGCCACGGCGCTCGAGGATTTGAGCCGGGCCGGCACGATCGTGCCCGACCAGGCTGCGCTGTTCGCAACCTTACGCAAGCAGCAGCCACAGACGCTGTACTTCCTCAAGGCGGATACGCATTGGACGGGCGAGGCTGCGGAACAGGCGGCGAAGCTCATTGCCACCGAGGCCAAGGCCAAGCTGCCGCTGCCGGCGTCGGCGATGCCTGGCACCAAGCTTGCCGCCCCGGTTTCTGTCACGCAGGAACGCAACGACCTTGCCGCATTGCTGCCGCAGCAGGACCAGGCGAAGTATCCCTTCCAGTCCTACATGCTTCGGAAGCCGGTCGCGGATGGCGGCGGCGGCTTGCTGTCCGAAGATGCCGCCGACGTGCTTGTCATGGGCAACAGCTTCATGCAGCCGGTGTTCGGATTTTCCTCCGTCGTGTCCGAGCAGTTGAACCGCCCTGTGTCGCTCGCCTGGAAGGTTCACCAGTTCAGCCCATACTGGAACATGCTGAACCTGGTCCGTAGCGATGGCTTCAAAAAGCAGAAACCACGTTTGCTGATCTGGGATTTCGAAGAAAGCGACATGCAGACACCGGCGGACGATCCTGGCGCATGGGGGCAGACTGCGATGTCGCCGACCGCGTTCCTGGCCGGGATGCACGGCGCGCTCACAGCCTGATGCGTGCAGCAGCCCTTGGCGTTTGCCTGTCAGCGTGGGCCTGGCCCGCCTTGGCGCAGGTGGCGCTGTACGGCGCGCAGCCGCCGGCCGGTTCGGCTTACGTGCGTTTCGTCAATGCCACGGGTGCGGCGCTGGATTTGCGGCCAGCCTTCCTGCCGGCCGATCCCCTCGGCCTTGCTCCGAAAGATCGCGTCAGCGCCTACGCCGTCGTCGAGAAGGTCGCCGGGCGTTCATTTGCGATGGAGATTTCGCAAAGCGGGCATTCCAACCGCGCCTCGCTGACGTTCAAGCCGGACAGCTACAACACCGTGCTGCTGCGGGACGTGGCTGGCGGCAGCGTGTCGGCGACGGTCGTGTCCGATGCTGCCGAGTTCAACCAGGCGCGTGCACGGCTGTCGTTCTACAACGCGACGCCGGACTGCGGGGCGGGCGCATTGTCGCTGGCAGCGGGGGCGTCGGTCTTCACCGGCGTAGGGCCCGCCGAAGTCCGCACCCGCAGCGTCAACCCGGTGCAGGCGATGGTGCGCGCAAGCTGCAGCGGGCAAACGGCGGATGACGTGATGCTGGAGAACATGGAAGTGGGCGGCAGCTACAGCGTCTGGCTGATGTCGCCCGGCGGCCATGCGGCGGCCTTTGTCACGCGGGACACGACACTGGCGTATAAGCCTTAGGCGCGTGTGAGGCTGGGTATGCGGCACCCGCAGCCGCTGCGCGTATGCGGGCTACTTCATCGGTCTTCTGGCCGCAGATAGTGCAGGACCGCCTGCACCAAAAGCTCCCTTTGCTGGGCTGCATCGTCCGGCAGCGATAGGTCGCGTTGGAAGATCACCTTCCAGGTGTGACGGTTCGACACGCGGTAGAACGACATCGAGGCGAACAGCAGGTGCAAATGCAGCGCGTCCACGCCGGGCCGGAAGTCGCCCGCGGCCTCGCCCCGCGCCAGCAGCGTGCGCAGGATGTCCAGCACGGCTGAATTCATCGATGCGATCGTGGACGAGCCCTTGATGTGTTGCGCGTCGTGGATGTTGGCGACGGAGATCAGCCTGATCCAGTCCGGATGCGCGGCATGGTAGTCGAACGTCACCTCCACCAGCCGGCGCATGGCTTCCACCGGCGCTAGGCGATCCAGCGCGAGCGCTGCTTCGTAACCGCGCATCCCGGCATAGACTTCCTCCAGGACGGCGGCGAACAACCCCTCCTTGTTGCCGAAATGGTAGTACACCATGGGTTTGGTGCTGGCTGCGGCGGCCACGATCTCGTTTACGTTGGCGCCGCTGAAGCCCTTTTCGGCAAACAGGGCCGTCGCTGCATCGAGAATATTTCGCCGTGTGCGCTGGCCTGCTTCGGACTTGCTGTGCAGTGGGGCGAGTTGATCCAGCGGCCTATCCTCCAATGCCACGCGGCTTGTGAGATCGTCAGCGCCCTGTTTATGGTCGGCAACAATCCGGCCGCATTACAAAAAGGTATTTTAAACCTACCGGTAGGTAGGTATAAAGGGAAAAACGGAGGGACCAACAAGATGGATCAGGTGTTGCAGGACGAGCCTAGCGGCCGTCACCAATCGCGCAAGGCAGCAGCCAGCGGCTGGATCGGCTCGGCGCTGGAATATTATGACTTCTTCATCTACGCGACGGCCGCGTCGCTGGTGTTTCCCCAGATCTTCTTCCCATCCAGCAATCCCACGACGGCGATTGTCGCCTCGCTTGCCACGTATGGCGTGGGCTACGTGGCCCGCCCGATCGGCGCGTTCGTGCTCGGGCACCTCGGCGATACGCACGGCCGCAAGCAGGTGCTGCTGACGTGCATGTTCCTGATGGGGTTCTCGACCATGGCTGTCGGCATCCTGCCGACCTACGGACAGGTCGGTGTGCTGGCGCCGGTGCTGCTGGTCATCCTGCGGCTCATCCAGGGGTTTGCGGTCGCCGGGGAAATCTCTGGCGCCAGCTCGATGATCCTGGAGCACGCACCATTCGGACGGCGCGGCTTCTACGCCAGCTTCTCGCTGCAGGGCGTGCAGGCCGGGCAGATCCTGGCCGCCGCCGTGTTCCTGCCGCTCGCCCGCTACATGCCATCCGATGAGTTCAACAGCTGGGGTTGGCGGATTCCGTTCCTGCTCAGCTTCCTGGTCGTGATCGCCGGGTATGTGATCCGCCGCAACGTGGACGAGACGCCGGCGTTCGCCGAGGAAGGCCAGCGTGGCGCCGTGCCCCGCGCTCCGATCATCGACGCATTCAGGCTTAGCGGCGCTGACATGCTGCGGGTGGTTTGCATGGCGCTGATGAACGTCATCCCGGTCGTGGCGACCATTTTTGGCGCCGCCTACGCTGTGCAAGCGGCTTACGGCATCGGCTTCGCCAAGGACGTCTATCTTTGGATCCCCGTGGTGGGGAACATCCTGGCGGTCGCGATCATCCCGTTCGTCGGCAATTTGGCGGACCGGATTGGCCGCCGGCCGCCGGTGATCATCGGCGCTCTTGGCTCCGGGCTGCTGTCGTTCGGCTATCTGTATGCCATCAGCATCCATAACGTGCCGCTCGCGATCGGCATGTCGCTGCTCATGTGGGGCGTGGTGTACCAGGGCTATAACGCCGTCTTTCCCAGCTTCTATCCGGAGCTGTTCCGGACCCGGACGCGCGTTTCGGCGATGGCGATCGGGCAGAACGTCGGCACCACCATCACCGCGCTGTTGCCTGCGTTGTTCGCCTATGTGGCTCCTCCCGGCTCCGCCAACATTCCGTTGACGGTGGGCGCATTGGCCTTCGGCGTCACGATCATCTCCGCGCTCGCGGCGTTCAGCGCCCGGGAGACCTACCGGATCCATATGCGCGATCTGGGTGACCCGGCGGCACAGCCAGTGCCGAAGGCGGAGTACGACCAGCTACGGGCGCGGGCCTTCGCCGAAGCCGCTCTGGTCCATTAGAGCCAACCCACCCCCGCGTTAGCGCGTGGGGGTGGGGGGTGTTGTCGTATAGTCGTAGAAGCCGCGGTCGGTCTTGCGGCCGAGCCAGCCGGCTTCGACGTATTTCACCAGCAGCGGGCACGGACGGTATTTGCTGTCCGATAATCCATCATACAGCACCTGCATGATCGACAGGCAGGTATCCAGGCCGATGAAGTCACCGAGTTCCAGCGGCCCCATCGGGTGATTGACGCCCAGCCGCATCGCTGTGTCGATGCCGGCAATGGTGCCAACGCCTTCGTAGAGCGCGTACACCGCCTCGTTGATCATCGGGATCAGGATGCGGTTGATGATGAAGCCGGGGAAGTCCTCGGCGACGGCCGTCGTCTTGCCCAGCCGTGCCGCGAGGGCCTGGATCGCCTGGAAGGTAGGCTCGTCGGTCGCGATCCCGCGGATCACCTCGATCAGCTTCATGACCGGGACCGGGTTCATGAAGTGCATGCCGATGAACTTGCCCGGGCGGTCGGTGGACGCGCCAAGACGGGTGATCGAGATGGATGAGGTGTTGGAGGCGAGAATGCAGTCGGGCCGGAGATGCGGGATGATGGCCTTGTAGATCGAGCGCTTGACGTCCTCCCGCTCGGTCGCCGCCTCAATCACCAGATCGCAGTCGCCCAAGGCCGCGTTGTCGGTGGCTGGATGGATGCGGGCGAGGGCGGCGGCCTTCGCCTCTGCCGTGATGACGCCCTTACCGACCTGGCGCTCCATGTTCTTGGCCATCAGGCCCAACGCGCGGTCGATGGCGTCGGCTTTCGCGTCCATCAGCACGACGGAAATCCCGGTCAGCGCGCAGACATGGGCGATGCCGTTGCCCATCTGCCCGGCGCCGATGACGCCGACCCGCCCGATCGGCGGGACGGCGTCGGTCATTATGCGCGTTCCAGTTCGGCTTTGAGTTCCGGCAGGGCGGTGAACAGATCAGCCACAAGGCCATAATCGGCCACCTGGAAGATCGGCGCGTCTTCGTCCTTGTTGATCGCGACGATGACCTTGCTGTCTTTCATCCCGGCCAGATGCTGGATCGCGCCGGATATGCCGATCGCCATGTACAGGTCGGGCGCCACAATCTTGCCGGTCTGCCCCACCTGGTAGTCGTTGGGCACGAACCCGGCGTCAACAGCGGCGCGCGACGCACCCACGGCGGCGCCCAGGCTGTCGGCGATCGGGTCGATCAGCTTGAAGTTGTCACCGTTCTGCATGCCTCGCCCGCCGGAGATCACGATGCGCGCGGCCGTCAGCTCTGGACGCTCGGACTTGGACAGCTCGGCGGAGATGAACTTGGACGCGCTCTGCTCGGCTGTCGCGGCCACGTCCTCGATCACGGCGCTGCCGCCCTCGGCGGCCACCGGGTCGAAGGAGGCTGCGCGCACGGTCAGCACCTTCTTGGTGTCGGACGACTTCACCGTCGCCATCGCATTGCCGGCGTAGATCGGGCGGATGAAGGTGTCGGCATCGACCACGCCGGAGATGTCGCTGATCGGCTGCACATCCAGCAGCGCCGCGACGCGCGGCATGACGTTTTTGCC
>CAZZVB010000011.1:0-35727 GCA_964657445.1 uncultured Burkholderiaceae bacterium
CCGGCGCAGCCAGCCCGGGCTGTGACTACCTGACCTCCACCAGCACGGCCGACTATCAGCGTCGCGCCAATGAGTATCAGGCCCTGATCCGCTACCGCGGCACGTTCGGCCCGGTCGGCATCGCCGCAACGGCAGAGTATGTCGGATCCGGCCGAGTGCATGACAGCGGCATCGTCGGTTCCGCGACCAATCCGAAGCACCAGAAGCTGGAAGATCTGAGCTACGGCGACTTCGGCCTCGCCCTTACCTACGGTGGCTTCTCGTTTGGCGGTAACGTGCAGACCGGCCGCTACAGCGTGCTCGCGGGCAGCGGTCCGGGCAGTCTGCTGAACCGTGGTTCGCCGAACTCCACCGCGGGTGTCATCGGCGCCACCTACACCATCGGCCCGGTGATCTTCGGCGCCCATGCTCTCGAGTCCTGGTATGAAGGCGACCGTCAGACGGCCACCAACACCAACCAGAACACCGGTGCATTCACCGGCGGCACGGTGCAGGGTGGCCGCCGCAAGGATAGCGGCGTCGCGGCGGGCGCGACCTATTCGCTCGCACCCGGCGTGTCGATCTTCGTGTCGGGCCTGTATGAGGAGGCCAAGCAGCGCGGCTACAACCTTCTCACCGGCGCCTCGAACAACGCCTACAACAACAAGATCAACGTGTCCGTCTTTGGTGTCGGCACGTCCTTCGCCTGGTAATCGACTAGTCCTGCTTTGACGGGTGGGGCGGCAGAGCAATCTGCCGCCCTTTCTGTTTGCACGGGGTCGGACCACCTCGGTAATTGCTTGGCGGCGTTCCGCCTACGCGCTAGACAAAGGCCCCGCGGTCATGCGGCATTTTTCAACAGGCTAAACATGTCCTTCCGTCGCTCCGCCCCACCTCTGATGCTGCTCGGCCTGCTGGCGATTGCCGCCTGCAGCAGCAACTCCGACAATCCGAATATCCGTCCGGTCGCGGAGAACGAGTACAACGACTATCGAAACCAGGGCGCTGATCGCAGCAAGATGGCTGGCGATAACGGCCTCGTCTTCGGCATCGGCAAAGGATCGCGCACCAAGGATGACGGCGCCGCGCTTGGGGTCAATGCATATTTGTGGCGGGGTGCGCTCGATACTTTGGCGTTCATGCCGCTGGCCTCCGCCGACCCGTTCGGCGGGGTGATCATCACGGACTGGTATCAACCGCCCTCTACGTCCGGCGAGCGTTTTAAGGCGACCGCCTACATCCTCGGCCGCCAGTTGCGGGCTGATGGCGTGCGGGTTTCGATATTCCGTCAAGTCATGCAGAATGGCCAATGGGTGGACGCGGCAGTGAGCCAAACCACCACCGGCGAGATCGAGAACAAGGTGCTGGCACGGGCGCGTGAGCTGAGGTCGCAAACCGCCAGCCAATAACGCCTGGCGCCATGCCCGCTTGGGTGTGAGTTCGACCATGCAAGAGCAGACGACGCCATCCGTCCAGGAGCGCGTTCCCGTGTACGACTTCGCGGCCATCGAAGGTGAATGGCAGCAGCGCTGGGCAGAAACCGGAGCGTTTCAGGTCCAGGATATTCCGGAGGCTGGCCGGCCGAAGTATTACGTGCTGGAGATGTTTCCGTATCCGAGCGGGAACATCCATATGGGGCATGTGCGCAACTACACGCTCGGCGATGTCGTTGCGCGTTATAAGCGTGCGAGCGGGTTTGATGTTCTGCACCCAATGGGCTGGGACGCGTTTGGTCTGCCCGCCGAGAATGCTGCCCGTGAGCGGGGAGAGCACCCTGCGCAATGGACTTGGCGGAATATTGCCGCCATGCGAGCCGAGTTGCAGCGCATGGGTCTGTCGATTGATTGGACGCGTGAGTTTGCGACATGCGATCCAAGCTACTACGGCAAGCAGCAGGCGTTGTTTTTGACACTGATGCGGATGGGTCTGGTGGAACGCCGCCTCAGTTGGGTGAATTGGGACCCGATAGACCAAACTGTGCTGGCGAATGAGCAAGTCGTGGATGGCCGTGGCTGGCGATCCGGGGCGCCGGTCGAGAAACGCCAGCTTGCCCAATGGTTCTTTCGCATCACGAAGTATGCACCTGACCTGCTGGCGGCGCTCGACACGCTGGATCGCTGGCCTGACCGGGTTCGTGCCATGCAGGCCAAATGGATAGGCCGCAGCGAAGGCGCAAAAATCAGATTTGCTTTAGCGAACCCCGTCGCTGGCATCGAGGAAGTCGAGGTGTACACGACGCGTCCCGATACGCTGTTCGGCATGTCCTTCCTAGCCGTGGCGCCCGAACACCCGATCGCCGCTGCCGCCGCTGCCTTCAAACCTGAGGCGGCCCTCTTCGTGCAGGAATGCCGCGCCCAAGGCACCAGCGAAGCTGCCATCGAATCGGCCGAAAAGCGGGGCTTCGACACCGGGTTGTTCGTCCAGCATCCTTTCGAGGATCGGAACGTGCCGGTATGGATCGCGAACTTCGTGCTGATGGAATACGGCACCGGTGCGATATTCGGGTGCCCATGCGGCGATCAACGCGACCTCGATTTCGCCCGTAAGTACGGCCTGCCCGTCATACCCGTCGTGTTACCGCCAGGGAGCGAGGAAACCTCCTTTGTGATCGACGCGAAAGCCTATGACGGGCCTGGCCGAATGATCAATTCCGGCTTCTTGAACGGCATGGACAGCGCCCTGGCCTTGCGTGAGGTCATCCAAAGATTGACGTCCTCCGGCGCTGGTGAGGGTGTCGTCAATTGGCGCCTACGCGACTGGGGGGTTAGCCGGCAGCGCTATTGGGGCTGCCCAATCCCCGTGGTGCATTGCCCATCGTGCGGTGTGCTCCCTGTGCCCGAGCAAGATCTCCCTGTCGTATTGCCGGAGGACGTCCGGTTCGATCTACCAGGCAACCCGCTCGATCACCACGACGCTTGGCGGGTCGTAACCTGCCCAGGCTGCGGCGGGCGGGCGGAACGCGAGACGGACACGCTCGATACATTCGTGGACAGTTCCTGGTATTTCTCCCGCTTCTGCAGCCCGCAAGCGTCCGAACCGGTGGCGCGGGACGCGGCGGCACATTGGATGCCGGTGGACCAATATGTCGGCGGGATCGACCATGCGATCCTACACCTTCTGTATGCGCGTTTCTTCACACGGGCCATGCAGGATGCCGGTCTGGTCGATGTCGCTGAGCCATTCGCCGGGTTGTTCACCCAGGGCATGGTCACGCATGAGAGCTACCGTGCCGTAGATGGAAGGTGGCTCTACCCTGCAGAAGTCGCTCGCACGCAAGACGGCCGGGCTGTCGAGAAAGCGACGGGCGCCCCCGTTGCGGTCGGCGCGATCGACAAGATGTCGAAGTCCAAGCGCAACACTGTGGACCCCCGGGAGATCATAGCGCGTTATGGCGCAGACACGGCGCGCTGGTTTGTGCTGTCCGACAATCCTCCCGAGCGCGACATGGAATGGACCGAAACCGGCATAGCAGGTGCCCACCGTTTCGCTATCCGCGTCCACCGCCTCGCAGCAGCGATCCTAGATGCCGCGGGTGACGCGCAGGGGGTGCCAAGCGGTTCAAGCCAGCTTTGGCGGCTGACGCATCGCACGATCGCAAGTGTCACGTCCGCCCTGGACCAGTTTGCGTTCAATGTGGCAGTTGCCCGGCTCCATGAATTGCTGAACGCGTTGTTCGACGCGCACCGCGCGCTAGACCCGGCCGATAGCTCGGCAGCCGCAGCGCTGCGTCAATCGCTCGACATCTTCACGCGGCTCATCGCTCCCATGATGCCTCATTTGGCTTCGGACGTCATGACGAGGCTGCATCCCAGCCAGAGCGGGCTGCCAGACCTCACCTGGCCAAAGGCCGATCCGGCCCTGCTCGTGCAATCGACTGTGACGATCGCTGTTCAGGTTGGAGGCAAACTGCGTGGAACGGTCCAAATCGCCATGGACACCGAGGCAGATGACGTGATTGAGGCCGCCGCGGCGGAAGAGAACGTTGCGCGCTTATTGGCGGGCCGTCAGGTCATCAAGCGCATCTACGTGCCTGGGCGGATTGTGAACTTCGTTCTGGGGGGTGCTGCATGAGGTGGCAGCCGCGTATGAGCCTGGTCCGGCGGTTATTGATCCTTTCGACCGCCCTCGGTCTCAGCGGATGCGGTTTCCACCCGGTTTACAGCTCTCGCGGTAGTCAAGGCAGCGTCGCTCAATCGGAGATGCGCACGATCTACGTCGAGATCATCCCAGATCGCCCCGGCCAACTATTGCGCGAAGCCTTGCAGCAGCGGCTCGAAGGCACAGAGGAATCACCGACACGGCGTTACTCGCTCGTGGTCAGTTTCGGGATCGCAGGCGATGCAATCGGCGTCCAGCGGGACACCACGCCGAACCGGTTGCGTGAGAGTGCTACCGCCACTTGGACCCTGAAAAAGCTGGATCCGGCTGGAGCTTTGGTGACGAACGGCGTTGCGCGAGCGCTGGACGGGGTGAACATTCTCGACCAGCAATATTTCGCAGCGGATTTGGAGGGCGAATACGCGCAACGCCGCTTGGCGGACAATGTGGCGGATCAGATCACCCTGCAACTCGCATCCTATTTCGTCAGGCATCGACCGACGCCAGCGGCGAGTTGAAGATCGGTCCGCAGCAAGCCGGTGCTGTCCTCCGGGACCCGGCCGCACTTGCCGGCATACTGCTTTTCGGTGACGACTGGGGCCTGATCCGGGACCGCTCGGCTGCAGCTACCAAGGCCGTCATTGGCCCGACCCCCGATCCGTTTCGGCAGACGGTGCTCACAAAAGATGAGCACAAGCAGCTTCGTGAGGCCGTCATGAGCCTGTCGCTCGGCGGCGGCCGCCGGGTCGTGCGGGTTCAAGATGCCTCGGACACCCTGGCTGCGGTGCTGGAGCCGCTTGCGATGCATCGCAGCGATGCGCTCGTTATTCTCGAATGCGGGGGGTTAACGCCCCGCTCCAAGTTGCGCGTGTTTGCGGAACGGCACGCCCAATGGGCATCGATCGGCTGCTATTCCGAGGGCACGCGGAACGTGACCGCCGAAATTACCCGTGTCCTTGCCGAGGCCGGGCTCACGATCGAACAAGACGCCCTCGCCTATCTGACTGCGGAACTTACGGGGGAGTCTAAGCGCCGTCGTGCGGAGTTGGAGAAACTGGTTGTGTATGGGGCCGGCGACCGCGTCATCACGCTGCAAGCCGCGCAAGCTTGCTGCTCCGTGGGCATGGATGCATCGTTAGGAGAGGCTGTGTCCGCAGCACTGGCAGGCCGGGTGAGACTTGCCGACCGGCTTGTCGAAGAATTGTCACGAGATGGCGCGACTGGTGCCGGACTGCTCGCGGTGCTGTCCAACCAAGTGCAGCGCGTTATGAAAGTGCGTTTGCACATGCATGCGGGTGCAGCGCCTGAAGAGGCATGCCGTCGACTGCAGCCTCCCGTATTTCCTCAGCAGATACCGGGCTTCTTGGAAGAAGTGCGATGCTGGCCGCTGCCGGCCTTGGAGGGCTTAGCGCGTGCCGTTCGTGATGCAGACATTGCGTGCAAGCGGGCGTCCTCGCCCGATCTCGCGATCGCCGGGCGCCTCCTGAACGCGATCGCGACCCGCGCTCAGGCCGGCGGTCGGCCCAATTTGGCGAGCAAGTAGTCGAGCTGGTCGAGCGTGCGATACCGCAGCGTCAAGCTTCCGCCCTTGCCGTTGTAGCTAAGCGCGACCTGCAATCCGAGGTACTCGGCTAAATCAGCCTCCACAGCCCGGAGATCGGCTGTGCCCTCCTCGATCGAGTTAGTCGGCTTCGCTTTCCGTTCCGGCTCGCTCGAGGCGGGGGTGCTGGTCAAGGCCTCGGCCTGCCGGACGCTGAGCCCCCGTGTGACCATCAGGTTGGCAGCCGCGAGTGGATCGGCACTAGCTAGCGCTGCTCGCGCATGGCCGGCAGACAATTTGCCTTCCCGCACGTAGCTGAGGACCTGGTCAGGCAAATTGAGCAGGCGCAGCAGGTTGGCCACATGGCTGCGTGATTTGCCGATGGCGGTGCCGAGTTCCTCCTGAGTGAGGCCGAACTCGTCGATCAGCCGCCGGAACCCCTGCGCTTCTTCGATCGGATTAAGGTCCTGGCGTTGCAGGTTTTCGACCAGCGCGGCTGCCGTCGCGTCGGCGTCTGACAAGTCGCGGGTGAAGCATGGAACGGTGGTCAAGCCGGCGAGCCGTGCAGCCCGCCACCGTCGCTCGCCAGCGATAATCTGAAAGTGGCCGGGCCGTTTGGGATGTGGACGTAATAGCAGAGGCTGGAGGACGCCTTGGGAGCGGATCGAGGCCGCGAGTTCCTGTAGGTCTTCTTCGCGGACGAGTCCTCGAGGTTGGAACGGACTGGGCTCGAGCAGTTCGATTTCGGCGGTACTGACGGATGTGTCTTGGGCTGGAGAGGGCGGAGTGTCGCCAAGCAGGGCGGCCAGACCGCGGCCCAGGCGAGCGGGGGGCGTCCTCATTCGGCGAGTGCTGCAAGGCTCGGCAGCTTGAGCCGACGGCTGAATTCGTCGGCGAAATGGCTATAGGCGACGGCGCCGGCTGACTTCGGGTCATACAAGAGAACGGGCTTGCCGTGACTGGGTGCCTCGGAGACGCGAACGTTGCGCGGGATGACGGTTTGATAAACACGGTCGCCAAAGAAGCTGCGCGCATCTGCCGCGACCAGCTCGGAGAGATTATTACGGCGATCATACATCGTCAGCAGGATGCCTTGGATGATCGCCTTCGGGTTCAATGCTGCGCGCACGCGTTCCACCGTCTGGGCTAGGTGGCTAAGGCCCTCAAGCGCAAAGAATTCGCACTGCAACGGGACAAGCACGGACGTCGCGGCGACCAGGCCATTCAACGTGAGCAACCCCAGGCTGGGTGGGCAATCGATGATGATGATAGGAAAGCCCGCCAGGTCGTCCAACGACCGCTGAAGTTGAAACTCTCTTTCGGGATGATCCACCAGCTCAATCTCCGCGCCCGCGAGATCCGGCTCGGATGGGACAATAAACAGCGTGTTTAGCTCAGTCGGTCTGACGCTCTCGCTCAACGGAGCGCGGCCGGAGATTGCGGCGTAGCAGCCGGGGGTGCGATCGAACCGGCCAATATCGAGGCCCGTGGAGGCGTTACCCTGCGGGTCCAGGTCGAGGATCAACACGCGATGACCCTGTAAGGCGAGCGCTGTTCCTAAATTGAGCGCGGTCGTCGTCTTGCCAACGCCACCTTTTTGATTCGCTACTGCGATGATGTGGCGCCGAACGTCGTTCTTCTCGGATTTGAGTTGCACCCGGGCCTCTTACCCGAGCCCAGCGATTTTGACGAGACAGGACTGCTTTGTCGCGCCCGAGAGAACGGTGGCGACAGCAGGATCGGCCAGTGCAGCCGCATCGAGTTCTGCCTGGGCAGATGGTCCCTTCAAAAACAGGCAGATGCCGTCGGCTGTCACGAAGGGTCGGGCCAAATCTGCAAGTATTGCGACGGGAGCAAGCGCCCGCGCGGTCACACACTGCGCAGGTGGAGCGCGTGTTTGCTCAATACGCGTAGGCCAGACTTTGCCCCGAAGACCGAGTTTAGCGAGGGCAGATGTCAGAAAGGCGCTCTTGCGGCGATCAGACTCAATCATCTCGACTGCAATGCCAGTTTCGATGCCGATCGGGATGGCGGGGAAGCCCTGTCCTGAGCCCAAATCGATCAGCCTGGTCAACCCTCGGGGTAGGTGAGGCACGACGCTAAGACTGTCTGCAATGTGCAAGCGAAGTCGCTCAATCCCCGCATCTCGCTTCGACGTAAGATTGAGCGCGCCGCCCCAACGGGTGAGTAAGTCAATGTAGATGTCGTAGAGTGTTTCACGTGGAACACTCATAATCTGTGTGGCCAAGCTGGAGCGGGTGAAGGGAATCGAACCCTCGTATGCAGCTTGGGAAGCTGCCGTTCTACCATTGAACTACACCCGCGTTGCGGAGCCGCTCGGTTATACGGAGCCTGGATTGACGGCGCAACAGCCCGTGGTTTAGCGTAGAGCTTCCTCGTGATTTGTCCGGCCGGATTGCGGCGAGGTTAAACAAGCGCGCTAAAGAGGCCCCGTCATTGACAGCACCGTTGTCGTGGCGTGGTGGTCCACGGCTGGTCACCACTACCGTTGCAGGAAGCAGCGAGACTGCCGGAAAGGCCGATGCACGATGACAAGCACCTATCGCACAGCCACTCGCCTCGTTCACGCTGGTGTGGACCGGACGCCCTTTGGTGAAACCAGCGAGGCGCTGTTTCTGACATCTGGCTTTACCTATCCAAGTGCTGAAGATGCTGAAGGCGCGTTCGACGGGACGAAGCCGCACTACCAGTATTCTCGGTTCGGCAATCCGACAGTCACGGCGTTGGAAGAACGCCTGTGTGCCGTGGAAGGTGCAGAAGCGTGCCGGGTAACGGCCACGGGCATGGCAGCGATCCATGCGGCGATGTTGAGCCACCTGAAGACCGGCGATCGGGTTGTGGCGTCTAGAGCGCTGTTCGGCTCGTGCCATTGGATCGTCTCCACACTGCTACCCCGCTACGGGATCGAGACGGAGTTCGTCGATGGCACAGACCTAGATGCCTGGCGCCAGGCCTTCGAACGTCCAGCCACGATGGTGCTGCTCGAGAGTCCATCGAACCCTATGTTGGATATCATAGACATACCGGCGGTTTGCGAGATGGCGCATGAGGCTGGTGCGCTGGTTATCGTCGACAACGTGTTTGCTACGCCGCTGCTGCAACAGCCGCTGAAGTTGGGCGCAGATATCGTGGTGTATTCCTGCACCAAACACATCGATGGACAGGGCCGCGTGTTGGGCGGCGCGGTGCTAGGCAGCCGAGAGTGGATCGAGGGAACGTTGCAGCCCTTCACCCGCAATACGGGACCTGCGATGTCGCCCTTCAACGCGTGGTTGCTGCTCAAGGGAATTGAGACACTTGCGTTGCGAGTGGAAGCCGGTTGCGCGCGAGCGGGCGTTGTTGCCGAGTATCTATCGGGTCAACCGGGTGTCAGCCGCGTGCTTTACCCGATGCGCAAAGACCATCCACAGCATGCTCTTGCGGCGGCTCAGATGACGGGTGGGGGAACGATCGTGACGTTTGTGCTCGCCGGTGGCAAACAGGCGGCCTTCCAGCTAATGAACGAACTTCGCCTGATCGCCATTAGCAACAATCTCGGCGATTCTAAGTCGCTTGCCACGCACCCGGCGACGACAACTCACCTCCGGATCGGCGCAGAGGAACGGGCGAGGCTCGGCATTACTGACGGCGTCATACGCCTGTCGTGCGGCCTAGAGGACCCTGCTGACATCTGTGACGATCTCGCTCGCGGTCTCGCCGCCATCTCATCCGCCACGCCGCAGCGGCAGGCCGCCGAGTAATGGAAGAGGGCTTCACAGCGGTCACGCGGTTTATCAAGGTCAACGTCCAATCATTCTACCTAGAAGACCAGTCCGAGCCGGATGAAGGCCGTTACGTCTGGGCTTACCGAGTGAGGATTGAAAATACCGGCACAGAAACGGTGCAGTTACTGCGGCGGAGCTGGCTGATAACGGACGCCCGCGGCCGGACAATGACTGTGGAAGGGCCGGGTGTCATTGGTGAGACACCTACGCTCGAGGCTGGTGAGGCCTTTGAATACACGTCCGGCACCCCTCTCGACACGCCAACCGGCTTCATGCGCGGACAATACCATATGGTCGTGACGAGTTCAGGGGAACCATTCGACGTCGCCGTTCCGCCGTTTAGCCTGGATAGCCCGCACAGCAAGACACAGGTTCACTAAGGGTTGGGCAAGTTCAGATTCGCCCCACATGAGTGGCTGAAGTAGCGCAGGATTGATTGTTTTGGACACGCAGTTTTCATCGAAGCCAACTCAATCTGAGGTTGAGGCGGCTGTCCGGACACTTCTTCGCTGGGCCGGTGACGATCCCTCTCGCGAAGGCCTGCGAGATACGCCGGCGCGTGTCGCTCGATCCTACCGCGAGCTATTCGCCGGGTATGAGATCGACCCGGTGGGATTACTTGAACGGACGTTCGAGGAAGTCGAAGGTTACGACGAAATCATCCTCCTGCGAGACATCCGCCTGGAGAGCTATTGCGAGCACCACATGGTCCCCATCATCGGCCGTGCGCATGTCGCCTACCTGCCGGACCGCCGGGTCGTTGGCATCAGCAAACTGGCTCGTGTCGTTGATGCCTTCAGCAAGCGGTTTCAAATCCAAGAAAAGCTGACGGTGCAAATCGCCAACACGATCAACGACGTGCTCCGGCCGAAAGGCGTGGCGGTCGTCATCGAGGCAGGCCATCAATGTATGACCACTCGCGGCGTGCATAAGCCGGGCGTTGGAATGGTCACAAGCCGTATGCTGGGCGCGTTTCGCAGCAATGCGGAAACCCGCCGTGAAGTGCTTGCTATGATAGGCCACCGCACGCCGTCCGAGTTCGGCTGCTGACTGCACGAAGTGTAGGCCACCATGAAAAATGCGAGTGACTTCGCCATTTCCGCGTTGGCGCTTTGCCTCAGCTTAATTTTTGCTTGGCCTGTTCGGGCACTTGAGTCTGGGATCGTTGCCAGCAGGCATTCAACCGCTAGCCTGATCACCTCTACTGATGCGATAGCACCCGGCCAGCCGTTTTATGCAGCCTTGCATCTCCGGTTGGCGCCGGGTTGGCACACTTACTGGCGCAACCCCGGCGACGCGGGCGTAGCGCCCGATCTCACGTTCGAACAGCGGCCAGGTTTGACGGCGGAGTCCCTCCAGTGGCCCCCGCCTAAGCGCGTGGCGGAAGGTTCGCTGATGACCTACGCCTATCAGGACGACGTCGTTTTACCGCTTGAGCTTCATAGCGCCACCGCGCCATTGGCTCTGAAGGCACATGCCAACTGGCTCGTGTGCCGCGACATTTGCGTCCCGGAAGAGGCGGATTTTACGATTGACGTCCCAGCCGGGACGCCCAAACCATCAGCGCAGGCGGCTTCGATTGATGCAGCGCGGCAGCAAAGTCCGGCCGCGATCATCGCGTCGCATATATCTCCCAACGGCGTGCTCAGCATCGCCACCAAGTTGGTCCCGGCTGATGCGAAGACGGTTGACTTCTTCCCGACCAACGATGGCGTAGTCAACACGGCGGGGCCGTCCTCTGCTGTCCTGCGAGGTGCTGAGTTGCAGCTGCCGCTCAGCCTCGGGACGACATGGAAGCCTAACACCGCCTTGTCGGGTGTGCTCGTAGTGACGACTGCCTCCGGTGGGCACAGCACCTTTGCCGTCGAAACCACGCCCGGACCGCCTGTGGCACAATCCCAGCCCGTGGCTGCATTGCTGGTGCTAGCCGTGGCAGGCGGCCTGCTGCTCAACCTCATGCCGTGCGTCTTCCCCATCCTCGCGATGAAGGCATTTGCATTGGCAAGAATGTCAGGGAGCGGTGGCGGCCAGATTCGCGCAGAGGCAGCGAGCTACGTTGCTGGCGTGATCGTGGCGTTCACCGCACTCGGCGCGGGGTTTGTTCTGTTGCGTAACACGGGCCAAGCTGTGGGATGGGGCTTCCAGTTCCAGTCACCGACTTTCGTCACTCTGATGGCTTGGCTGCTATTTGCGACGGGTCTGAATATGTCTGGCGTCTTTTCGCTTGGCGAGGGTTTGACGGGCGCGGGACAGGGGCTGGCCAGCAGAGGCGGTCACGCCGGCAGTTTTTTCACCGGACTGCTCGCCGTCCTGGTTGCAACGCCTTGCACGGCCTCATTCATGACAGCTGCCATCGCTGGCGCGGTGACGGAGCCTACACCGATTGCGTTGTTGATCTTTGCCATGCTCGGCGTCGGGTTGGCGCTGCCTTATGCGCTGGTTGCAGCGGTTCCGGCGCTCGCAAGACTTCTGCCGCGGCCGGGTCGCTGGATGGCGGTCCTGCGCCAGGCGCTGGCATTCCCCATGTATGGTGCGGCCGCCTGGTTGGTTTGGGTCGCTAGCCAACAGGTTGGGGCAGCGGGCGTGATGACCGCTGCCGCGGGCCTCGTGACACTCGGATTCGCTGGCTGGGCGCTCGGGCTCGCGCAGACGAGTGGCGGCTGGGGCCGGCGGGTCGGGCAAGGTGCGTCACTGGCGGGAATTATCATCTGCGCTGCCTTGCTGGCCGGTGAGACGGATTTTGCTGCTCCTGAGCAAAGTGAGCCGTTTACCGCGGCCAGACTTGCCGAGCTTCGAGGCGAAGGTCGGCCTGTTTTTGTCAACATGACGGCAGCATGGTGCCTTTCCTGCCTTGTGAACGAGCGGCTTGCTTTGTCACCGTCTTCCGTACGGGACGCCTTCGCGCGTGGCCATGTTGCTTACCTTAAGGGCGATTGGACGAAGCAAGACCCGGCGATCACGGCGTTTCTGCGTGAGCAGGGCAGAGACGGCGTTCCTCTCTACGTCTTCTATGCTCCTGGGCACAGCCCTGACGTCCTTCCCCAACTTCTGTCAGAGCGCACGGTGCTGGACGAGGTCAGGAACGCCGGGAGCTAGACTAGCCCGGGCAGCCCTCTATCAATGGTGCAGATAACCCGGCGGGGTCAGCGTGGGCGCCCGGCTGGGTGGCGCAGCCGGGGACGGCGACGCTAGGTCCTGGGTTTGCACCGGTGGCGGTGGCGGGGCTGTTCCGGCTGTCAGCTGCAGCCAATCTCGCAAGGATCGTTTTACCTGGAACTCGAACTCCACGTTCATGTCGTCCATCATTTTCATGGTGAAGGCATACAGCACGCCGCGCGGATCTTCGCTGTAGTCGTTGCTGCTCCGCCGCCGCCCTACCCGGGCTTCTGCATACCCGGCCCGCTCGCCACCAGCCCCGGCAAACACGTCCAGATGCACGGCCATGACACCAATGATGGCACCGTCGCTGCGCGTGATGCTGGCCTGATCGATCACGAACACCGCCCGTCCGGCCGTGCCGGCAGCCGACAGCCGGTCGTTGGCCATTTGCTTTAGCGCATCGACGGGCCGGACCGGCGCGAGCGACTCCAGCGCGTTGTTCGGACTTGGCCGCGTCTGATCGTTAATCTCGATATTGGCGACGTTAAGCCGGATCGCGGTGAGATAGCTGTACGATGGAAACGCAAAGTTCTGCGGCGTTTCGCTATCGTTGCTGCAAGCCGTCACCAGCAAGGGCAGAGCCAAGAGAGACCGGCGGGCGATCATGAATATTCCTTAAAACCGAGGCGAAGCGCACCCTGCCATGCTCCGCGCGTCCGTCAACAACCCGGCCAGCCTTTATGCTTCGGCTACTCAGCTGCACTCCGGCCGCGCACCTCGTCGCGTTCAAAGTGAAAATCCAAGTTACAGAACTCGCACGTCATGACGATGCCACCCTCTGTCGCCATGTGGTCGAGGTCGTCGGGCACGAAGCCTTCCAGGATATCGGCCAGACGGGACCTGGAACACCGGCAGCCATAAGCCAGAGCACGGGGACGATCCGCTGCGACACCCTCGGCGCTGAATAGCCGCCAGATAAGCTGCTCCGCAGGCAAGCCGTCATCGAGCAACTCTGCGTCGGTGACGGTGGCGGCCAGGATACTGGCGGCTCGCCACGCTTCGTCTGCGTCCAGGCTACTCGGGCCATCGTCGTCCATGCCGCCTTCAGTCGCCACCCGTTCGAGGATCAGCGCGGATGCGCGCCAGCCAGCCTCCGTCTTGTGGCAGGCGAGCCGCAGAGCGCATTGCAGTTGCTCACTCGTACGAAAATAGTGGAGCGCCATGTCGGCCAAGCTATCGCCCTCGATGGACACGATCCCCTGGTGTCGTTCGCGGTCAGGGCCCTCATCCACCGTGAAAGCCAGATAGCCTTTGCCGAGCAGGGCGGACGCACTTGGCTGCGGATTGGCCGTAAGCGTGGCGGCGAGGCGATCGGCATTCGCTCGGGCATAGCCACGTAAAGCCCCGGCTTCAGTGCAGTCGGCTAGCAGCATCGGAACCGCGCCGTCGCCCTTCGCCTGCAGGCTAAACGATCCGCGGAACTTCAGCGCAGAAGCCAACGCCGCCGCGAGCGCCAGGGCTTGCCCAGACAACTGGGTGACCGCCTGTTCATTGTCGTGCCGGGTCAGCAAGGCGTCAGCCAGGGGCCCGAGCCTGATGAGGCGTCCACGAACTGGGCGGCCTGGCAGATAAAATGGGGAGATGCCGCGAGGCACGACGATATCGGGCACATCCGGACGGGTGCCGTCGAGAAAAACTGGCGTAGCGCTCATAGCCGCTAGATAGGGCGGCAAGTGGCAGTCCACCACCGTTGATGCCGTCTTTGCATCGCGAGCCGCCCGTTCGGCCGCCCCCAGGCGGAACCTTACCGCGGGTGGCGTCTTTGTCCGCCCAGGATAACGGAAGGACCGGCCATGACGGAGACGAATGACACAGCGAAGTTGTGGGACCTCATCAAGACCGTAGAGGTCGCAATGATGGTGACCGAAGATGGTGAGCATCTTCGCAGCCGCCCCATGGCAATGTCGCAGAAGGAATTTGACGGCAACCTATGGTTTTTCACCCGCGCATCGGCCCACAAGGTCGCGGAAGTCGAGAATGAGCATCGAGTTAATCTAGCCTTCGCTCACCCGGGAAAGCAGGACTACGTATCGGTGTCCGGCCGCGCCAGCCTGGTACGCGATAGGGCCTCAATCGACCAGCATTGGTCCGAGTTGATGCGCACGTGGTTTCCCAAGGGTAAGGATGATCCGGAGATCGCGTTGTTGAAGGTGACCGTGCAACAGGCTGAGTACTGGGATGCGCCCTCTTCCACGATGCTGCATGCCTACGGCTATGTAAAAGCGGCTGTTACCGGCAATTCACCCAACCCAGGCGGACACGGCACCGTCAAACTGAGCTGACGATCAGCAGGCGCCCCCGCCTACAGCGCGTAGAGCGGGGAGTCGCTGCTGCTGATAAAACCGTCGCCAGAGCATTCAGGGGGCATGAACCTGGCCTAGTCCCCGGCTCGCTCACCATTCCGCTCCTACCCTTAAAGCCTCGGGGTGTGGGACCGCGCACGTACTAGTTCCGGCCATGCAGTGCGGCCGTCGTCAAGTATCGTGACTGATCTCGGCTTCCAGCGCTTCGAGAGTTCTGTTGAACGTGTCCGGATCGGGTAGCTTGTCCCGCACCGCGTCCATCAACGTTCGCCGGCAGCGGTCGTGACCGGTATCGACATCCACTGCGCCCCGCACGCCAGCCAGGCAGTTCACGTAGGCCTCCCGGGCGCCGGCTGGGATTGCGTCTCCGAACGGATCGAAAATCTCGCGAATTCGGCTTTCCACCCAGCCGGGCGTGGAGGCGGTTTCTTCCGTCAGCGACGATCGTGTCAACGCACTGCGCCCAGCGCCCAGGCGAGCACGCCTTTCTGCGCGTGGAGGCGGTTCTCGGCACCATCGAATACGACGGATTGCGGCCCGTCGATCACCTCAGCGGTCACTTCCTCGCCGCGATGCGCCGGCAGGCAATGCATGAACAACGCGTCTGGCGCGGCCTGTGCCATGAGGCGGCTATTGACCTGATATGGCGCCAGCAGATTGTGGCGGTTGCTGTTCGGGTCGTCTGACATGCTGACCCAGCAATCCGTCACGACGCATGCGGCACCAGCCACTGCAGCGTCCGGATCGGTGCCGACCATGATGTCGGCTCCTTGTGCACGCGCCCACGCGACCGCCTCGGGCGACGGTTGAAGCTCGTCGGGGCAGGCGATGCGCAGGGCAAAGCCGAACCGCACCGCCGCCTCAATCCAGGACCGCGCGACATTGTTGCCATCGCCAACCCAGGCGATGGTCTGCCCGGCGATCGGTCCGCGATGCTCCTCGAAGGTCAGCACGTCCGCCATGATCTGGCACGGATGAGACTTGTCGGTGAGGCCATTGATGACAGGTACGGTGGCATTGGCCGCCAACTCCGCCAGCTTCGCAGCATCGTGCGTCCGCAGCATGATCGCGTCCACGTAGCGCGACAGCACGCGCGCCGTGTCCGCCACCGTCTCGCCGCGCCCGAGTTGCAGCTCGCTGGCCTGCAGAACGACCACGTCGCCGCCGAGTTGGCGCATAGCCACCTCGAACGACACGCGGGTCCGGGTGGACGGCTTTTCAAAGATCATGGCTAGCGTGCGCCCGGCCAACGGGCGGGATGAGGGCAAGCCCGATTGCTTGTAGTTCTTGGCCACGTCGAGCATCTGGCGCAGCACGGGGGTTTCGAGCTGCCGGATATCGAGGAAGTGGCGCACTTCGCTCTCCTCCGGCTGGATCCCGTCCTCTGGCCGAAGCTGCCGTAATGCGCTGCTCACTTTGCCGCCGCCTGCGTGCGGGATGGACGGCAACGACGCGCGCCGCGATGCAGCATCTCGACCGCCGCCGCAAGGTCTTCGTCCGTGATCACCAACGGCGGTACAAGGCGGACAACATTGTCCCCCGCAGCAACCGTCAGCAGGCCTTCCGCGGTGAACGCCGCCTGCACCTCGGTATTCGGGACCAGGCATTTCAGGCCGAGCATAAGGCCGGCGCCGCGCACGTCGGCGAATACGTCCGGTTCGTCGCGGACCAGTTGCTCAAGCGCATGCCACAATGCGCGCCCTTTTCGATCGACATCCGCCAGGAAGCCAGGGGCGAGGATCACATCCAGCACGGCATTGGCGGCAGCGCAGGCGAGCGGATTGCCGCCGAACGTGGTGCCATGCGTGCCAGGCACCAGGTATTTTGCCGCTGCTTCCTTTGCGAGTACTGCGCCCATCGGGAAGCCGCCGGCGATGCCCTTGGCGGCGGACATCACGTCGGGCTCGATTCCAGCCCATTCATGGGCGAACAGCTTACCGGTGCGTCCCATCCCGCATTGCACTTCGTCCAGGCCGAGCAGAATACCGTATTCGTCGCAGGTAGCCCGCAGCTCCTGCAGGAAGCGCAGGCTTGCCGGGCGCACGCCGCCTTCGCCTTGAATGGGCTCGACCAGGATGCCAGCGGTGTCGGCGCCGATCGCATCCCGCACGGCATTCATATTGCCGAACGGAACGTGGTCGAAACCCTCCACGGGCGGGCCAAACCCCTGCAGGTATTTGGCGTTGCCCGTCGCCGACAGCGTCGCCAGTGTGCGGCCATGGAACGCGCCGTCGAAGCAGATGATGCGGAAGCGCTCTGGGCGGCCGCTATCCGCCATCGCCCGGCGCATCATCTTGATCATGCCCTCGTTCGCCTCAGCGCCCGAGTTGCAGAAGAACACGCTGTCGGCGAACGTCGCCGTGACGAGGCGCGCCGCGAGCTTTTCGGCGCCCGGCACCCGGTACAGGTTGGAGACGTGCATCACCTTCGCCGCCTGCTCGGCGATGGCCGCGACAAGATGGGCGTTGTTGTGGCCCAGCGAGGAGGTTGCGATGCCTGCCCCGAAATCCAGGAATCGTCGCCCGTCACCCGTGTACAGCCAGGCGCCTTCGCCCCGCTCGAAAGCGAGGTCAGCACGGTTGTAGGTGGGCATCAGTGCGGCAATCATGGTAGCGGGTTCACCTCAGGTGATCCCCACGCGCACCAAGCCGCGACCCTTCGTGGCCGGACGCGGGGGAAGGCGGGAGCATGATGCGGTGCAATGCCGCGAGTCAAACGCCTTGCGCTAAAAAAGTGCGTCCCGCCCGAGCCGCACTAATAGATGAAGTTTGGCATCGCGTTCAGCGCGTCCTTGCTCGACCCCGGCAGGATAAGCTTGCCGTCGGCGCCATGCTGCAGTTGCGCGATCGGGATGGCGACGAGCTTGCTGCCCATGCCCATGACGCCGCCCACGGCGACGATTGCGAACGTCACCTGGTCGGACTGTGTCATCATGAGGTCGTCCACCGTGCCGATTTGGGTGTTTGGGTCGGCATAAACGCCGGCACCGATCATCTTGCTGGCGCGCAGGCCGCTTTCCATCCGCACGCTGGCGACCGATAGGTTCGGGTTGCCGGTCGCCGGGCTCAGGCCGGGCGATGCCGCCTGAGAACTGCCCTGAGCGAAGGCGGAACTGCACGCGAGGGAAGCGGCGAGGATGAGACCGAAGGGTCGAGTCACAGTGGTGCTCCAGACGATGAGCGCCAGAACGCGATCCGAATGCAACGAGTTCCAGCAATGCATGGGTTTCAGCGCCCTTTGCACCATGGCAATGTCATGGGATGCGAGTCGCCGCCCGAACCGGTTCGACCCACAAGCGGCTGCCCGGGCCTCCCCCCGACGAAGCAAGCTTGCGTCAGGCGGCGCTCAATCATTTGGCGCGATATGGCACGACTCAGTCCAACCTGTTGCGCGTGCTGGTACGGCGGATCGATCGCTGGGCACACGCCGCGGACGCGCTGCCAGAACACGTCGCGGCCTCGAAAGTCGCAGCGCAGGCCGTTGTGAACCAGTTGGCGACGCTGGGTGTGGTGAACGACGCCGCCTTCGCCGAGAGCCGCGCGCGATCCCTGCATCGTGCCGGGCGATCGCGCCGCGCGATTACTGCGCATCTGCAGGCTAAGGGAGTTCCTGCCGGCCTCGTTGAGTTGCCAGATGATCCCGACCTCGATCTGTCGGCGGCAGTCCTTTATGCGGCCCGGCGTCGCATGGGCCCATTCCGGCTGCGGCCGGATGCCCAGGACCAGGAGCTGGACACACACGGCCCCGGCCCCGATCCAAGCCGTCCGCGCGATTTGGCCCGGCTTGCCCGCGCCGGGTTTCCAGCGTCCGTTGCACAACGGGTCCTATCGCTTCCGCCGGACGAGGCCGAACGCATGCTGTTTGAGGCGCGTCGCACATAATGCCCTATTTGACCGGACGGGCTTCACCAACTACGCCCCCGCCCGGTCTTAGGGTCGCCCGAATGACGAAGAAACTTCGTCGTGCGAACGCGATACGATGGACTGTTGCTACGACAAATCGATCTCGAGCCTGCGTTCGACCTTGGCACGTGACCTTGGCCGGCGGCTAAGGGCAGCCATGCAGGGATTAGGACACGGACATTTCATCTCGGGTACGGGACGGGCGTTCACGTTCCTGATACCGTTGCGCCTGAACCCTCGCCTTTCAGGGGTCTCTCAAGGAGAGCAACAGATGACGATCCGTTTCGCGGGCTTCATTCCCGCCATTGCACTGCTGGCTGCCGGCGCCGCGCACGCTCAGAGCACGGGTGGCGGTGGCCAGATGGCCTATCCGGACCCGCTGCCGTCCGGGCAGGTCCACGTCAACGCGCCGACAGCGCGGGACACCGGTAACATGGCCTACCCAGCTCCGTCCGGTGGCATCACGACCGCAGCGCCGTCCGGCCCCGATACGGGGAGCATGCAGTATCCAGGTGGCAAAGCTCCGGCGGCTGGCCGGACGCGCGGTGCTGCCATGAAGCCAGGTGCTATGCCGGCCTCCAGCGCGGCTGCACCGGCCGCAAAGCCGACGCCAGAAGGTATGAAGGCCGCCGCCGCTCTTGCCGCCGCACCCGGCGAGGCGCCTGTGCCATATGTCGATTTCGGCGCGCCGTCAGGCAAGCCTATGGCGCACGGCGCCTCCATGCATCACGCGCCGATGCACCATGGCGACGTGAAGAAGACCTCGGCCGCCACCACTGCGCCGACAGCGGCTCCAGCCGCGCCGAAGTAACGGCCTAAGCACACCGGATATCAATTCGTTATTTCGGCGGGTTGATGTCCGGTGTAAGCTGCCGGGGTCATTGACGGCTGGAGGCAGGCTTGATGCGCTTTGGCGTTGTCGTCGCCTCCTTTGCGTCGTGCGCGCTGGCCGCGTGCGGCAGCGGACCCCGTATGTCTGTCACCGACACCAACGCCATGGAATGTGCGCCTTACGCCCGCCAGGTCAGCGGGCTGCCGCTCTACGGCGATGCTGCGTCATGGTGGGATGAAGCAGCCGGCCGCTATCAGCGCAGCGCCGAACCGAGCCTCGGCGCCGTGCTGGTGTTCCGGCGCAGCGCGCGGCTGCCGTCCGGCCATGTTTCGGTGGTGACCAGCCTGCGCTCGCCGCGTGAGATCAGCGTGACGCAGGCGAACTGGGTGCATGGCCGCGTCGCTCGCAGCGAACCGGTGATCGACGTGTCGCCGGCGAATGACTGGACTGCGGTGCGAGTGTGGTGGGAGCCGGCGGGCATACTTGGCACCACGACCTACCCTACCTTCGGATTCATCGCGCCTGCGTCAAACGTCCCAAGCCCCGGCCCTGACGTCGTCGCAGCCCGGTGACAACACGCACGCCTGCCGTGGCGGCGCCGGGGTGGCTTGCCGCGGCTGGCCGCGCTAGGTCTGACGTCTTGCGACCATGGCGCCCGCTGCAGGGGCGCCGCTGCCCGGACCCGCGCTGATGCCCGACCTCAACACCGACTACCGCGACACCGTTTTCCTGCCGAGCACGCCGTTTCCCATGCGGGGCGACCTGCCGAAGCGCGAGCCGGAGATCCTGGCGCGCTGGGACCGTATCCGACTGTGGCAGCGCACGCAGGACGCCGCGCGCGGCCGCCCGAGTTTCGTGCTGCATGACGGACCCATCTACTCCAACGGCAACCTGCACATCGGCCACGCGCTCAACCGCATCCTGAAGGACGTGGTGATGCGGGCGCACCGCATGGCCGGCTTCGACGCCGGGTTCATTCCAGGCTGGGACTGCCACGGCCTGCCGATCGAATGGAAGGTCGAGGAAGAGTACCGCCGCACCGGCCGCGACAAAGACGCTGTACCGGTGCTGGATTTCCGCGCCGAATGTCGCGCCTACTCGCAGGGCTGGCTGGACATCCAGACCGCGGAGTTCCAGCGGCTCGGCGTGACCGGCGACTGGGCTGGCCGCTATGCCACCATGGATTTCACCGCAGAGGCCGCCATTGCCGGGGAGATCGGCAAGTTCTTGCTGAACGGCTCGCTGTATCGCGGCCTGCGCCCGGTCATGTGGTCCACGGTCGAGAAGACGGCACTGGCCGAGGCCGAGATCGAATACCATGACCACACCAGCGATACCGTCTGGGTGCGCTTCCCCATCCTGAACGGACCGCTCACCGGCACGTCAGCGGTAATCTGGACGACGACGCCCTGGACCATGCCCGGCAACCGTGCGCTCGCCGCCGGCGCCGCGATCGACTACGCCCAGATCCGGGTCGACAGCGTGCAGGACGGCTCACTGGCTCGCCCGGGAGAGACAATCCTGGCGGCACTCGACCTGCTGCCCTCCGTCTGCACGGCTCTTGGCATTGCAACCCACCATGTGCTGCAGGTGGTGCATGGCGCCAGCCTCGACGGAACGCTGTGCGCCCATCCGTTGCGCGGGGCCCCCGGAGCGGAGGGCGGCTATGACGCCGACCGGCCTATCTTGCTAGGCGACTTCGTCACCACCGAGCAAGGCTCCGGCCTGGTGCACATGGCGCCGGCGCATGGCGAGGACGACTTCACCTTGTGCCGCGCGCATGGCATCGCGGTGCCGGAGAGCGTGGGCGAGGACGGCCGCTACACGCCGGGTGTGCCGCTGTTCGCCGGCATCCATGTCTTCAAGGCGGCGGCGCCCGTGGGCGCGGCGCTGGAAGCGGCAGGCGGGCTGATCGGCCGCGGCAAGTTGGTCCACTCCTACCCGCATTCCTGGCGCTCCAAGGCACCGCTGATCTATCGCGCCACGCCGCAATGGTTCATCCGCATGGACGGTCCGGAGCAGATCCGCGCCCGTGCGCTGGAGGCAATCGACAAGACGCTGTTCGTGCCTCCGCAGGGCCGCAATCGCATCTTCTCCATGGTTGCCGGCCGCCCCGACTGGTGCATCAGCCGCCAGCGCGCCTGGGGCGTGCCGATCCCCGTCTTCGTGGACCGCACCACCGGCGAACCGCTACGCGATCCGGCTGTGGTCGAGCGCATCGTCGAAGTGTTCCGGTCCGAGGGCGCCGATGCCTGGTACTCTTCCCCCCCGTCCCGCTTCCTCGGCAACGGCCGCGATCCGGAGCAGTTCGAGCAGGTCACCGACATCGTGGACGTATGGTTCGAAAGCGGCTCGACCCACGGTTTCGCCCTGCAGGATCGCGGATTGCCCTGGCCGGCCGACCTCTACCTTGAAGGCTCCGACCAGCACCGCGGCTGGTTCCAGTCATCCTTGCTGGAGGCGATCGGCACCCGCGGGGCGGCGCCGTTCAAGGCGGTGCTGACCCACGGCTTCGTACTGGACGAAACCGGCCGCAAGATGAGCAAGTCGCTGGGAAACGTCACGGCGCCGCAACAGGTCACCGACAAGCTCGGCGCCGATATCCTGCGCCTCTGGACCATGACCGCCGACACCACGGAGGATTTGCGCATCGGCCCCGAAATCCTGAAGCAGCAGGCCGAGCTGTATCGCCGCCTGCGCAACACGCTGCGCTGGCTGCTCGGCTCCTTGGACGGCTGGAGCGAGGCGGAGCGCGTGCCCGAGGCGGGGATGCCCGAGCTGGAACGCTGGATCCTGCACCGTCTGACAGAGCTGGACGCGCGGGTGCGGGCTGCCCTGACCGGGCATGACTGGACCGGCGTGTATCCCGACCTGCATGCGTTCTGCGCGGCCGACCTGTCCGCCTTTTACTTCGACGTGCGCAAGGACGCGCTGTACTGCGACCGTCCGGACAGTGCCAAGCGCCGGGCGGCGCGCACCGTGCTCGACACGCTGCACCGCTGCCTCACAGCCTGGCTCGCCCCGGTGTTGGTGTTCACCGCCGAGGAATCCTGGCTCGCGCGTTTTCCCGGTGAGGCGGAGAGCGTGCATCTGCAGCAATTTCCACAGATCCCGGCCGCGTGGCACGACCCGGCGCTCGGCCAGCGTATGGCGGTTTTGCGTGACGCTCGCGGCGAGGTCACGACCGCGCTGGAAACAGCCCGGCGGGATGGCTTGATCAAATCATCGCTCCAGGCCTCGGTCGGCCTGCCCTCTTCCGCGCTTGACCTGCTGGATGCGGAGAACTGGGCCGAGTTCGCCATCGTCAGCCATATCGGCCCGGCCGCGGCGCTCGCCGTGAGCAAGGCGCCGGGTGAGAAATGCGCCCGGTGCTGGAAGGTCCTGCCAGAGGTGGGGTCCCATCCGGTGCATCCGGCGCTCTGTCTGCGGTGTGCCGATGCAGTCGAGAGCGGTTTGGTCGGCCAGCCCCAAACCCAAGCGGCATGAGCCGCAACGGCCTCACCATCCTGGGCCTGGTGACGTTGATCGTCGTGCTAGCGGCCGATCAGGCGAGCAAGTTCTGGGTTCTCGACGGCCTGCAACTCCAGCAACTCGGCCGGGTCGATCTGCTGCCGGTGCTCAGCCTGACCATGGTGTGGAACCAAGGTGTGACCTTCGGCCTGTTCAAGGCGGATGGCCGGCTGGGCTCGTTGCTATTGGTCGCTGTCGCGGTGGCGATCGTGGCCGCGTTGGCAGTCTGGCTCCGGCGCGCCGAGTCGCGGCTCGTGGCAGTCTCGCTCGGGGCCATCGCCGGCGGCGCGGTGGGCAACGTGCTTGACCGGCTGCGCTTCGGCGCGGTCGTGGACTTCATCCATCTCCACGCCGGCGGCTGGAGCTGGTACGTGTTCAACGTCGCCGACGCTGCCATCGTATGCGGCGTGGCGGCGCTTGTGCTGGACGGCTTGCGGCCGCGTGCATCACGACCTGACAAGCCGGTTGACGAGCGGCTTGCGGGTGAGGGCCGCACGGGGCTATGACGCGGAAATGATGATGAAGCGTCCATTGACCTTTGCGATCGTTGCACTATCGATCCCGCTTTCGGGGTGCGGCGACAGCCTGAGCCGGACCATCGGCCTGACCCGTGATGCGCCGGACGAATTCACCGTCACGACACGCGCGCCGCTGTCCATGCCGCCGGATTTCGCGCTGCGCCCGCCGCGTCCCGGCGCGTCCCGCCCGCAAGAATTGTCGGAGCGGCAGCAGGCCGAGGCCGCGCTGTCGCCGACCACCGCTTTGGCCGGCGCGCCTGCGGGCACCTCGCCGGGCCAGCAGGCGCTGGTGTCATCCGCCGGGCCAGCGGCACCGCGCGACATCCGCAACCAGGTCGATGCCGACGCGCAGCTCGATCAGCCCGGTCGTTCCTTCACCGACCGGCTGATGTTCTGGAAGCCGACTCCTCCGGGCGGCACTGCGGTGGACCCGGCGAAGGAAAGCCAGCGCCTGCGGCAGAATGCCGCCCTCGGCGACAATCCGCGGACCGGCGATACGCCAATCATCCAGCAGAAACGCCAGGGCTGGCTCGACTCGATCTTCTGAAGCGGCGCGTGCTCGCTTGGCGCTGGCTGTGACGCTCCGGGTAGCCGCCGGACTGCTCTGGATATTCCTCGGACACGCGGCTTTTGCGCAAGACGTCCCGGCCGCGCCCTCGTGGACCGCCGGCATCCTCGGCTCGTACGAGGGCGCCGTGCGCAATGCCGGGCGCATGGAATGCCATCGCACCGTGTTCCGGCTGCAGGATGGCCGGCTGCAAGGCCATTATTGGATTGACGACCCGGACCCGTTCGAAGGCGAGCTGACCCAGTTCGTACCCGACATGGACGGCGTCGGCGGAAGCTTCGTCTGGACCGATAAGTTCGGCGCCGGCACCGAGCATCTGATGTTCGACCCCGACGCCGGAACGTTTCACGGCGCGTGGGGTGCGCTTGCCCCGGATAGCCACAATCCGGTGTGGGGCGTGCGCGGCCGTATCGCCGCTTGCGAGCACGCCGTGAGCTAGCAGCCAACCCGTTGAGTGCCGTTACGGGCGATGCATCCGGCGGCCGAACAGCGTAGGATGGCGTCATGGAATCGGGCTTGCATCCTGCTGAGGTAAGAGCCCGCCCGGTTGTGGCCGCCACGCTCCGGCGGCTGCCAGACGCGCTGGTGGACCGGATCGCCGCCGGCGAAGTGATCGAGCGGCCGGCGGCCGTGGTCAAGGAATTGGTCGAAAACGCCATCGACGCCGGCGCGACCCGCATCACGGTTGCGCTCGAGGGTGGCGGCATCCAACGCATCGAGGTGATCGACGATGGCAGCGGCATGGATGCGGCCGCGCTGGCACTTGCCGTTCAGCGCCACTGCACCTCCAAGCTGGCCGACGACCAGTTGATCCGGATCACCACGCTTGGCTTCCGTGGCGAGGCGCTGCCCTCGATCGGCGCCGCCGCGCGGCTGCAGATCACCTCGCGTCCACCCGGAGCCGCCCACGCCCATCGCATCCGGGTCGAGGGCGGCAGCGTCACGCCGGTAGCGCCCGCCTCCGGCCCGCCCGGCACCCAGGTGCTGGTCAGCGACCTGTTCTTCGCAACCCCGGCGCGCCGCAACTTCCTCAAATCCACCCGGGTCGAGTCTGATCATGCCGAGGCCGCCGTCCGCCGGCTGGCCTTCGCGGCGCCTGGGGTGGCGATCCGCCTGGTCAGCGATGGGCGCGTCGTCTTCGACCTGCCGCCGCAGGATGAACTTGCGCGAGCTGCCGCGCTGCTGGGCGAGGGTCCGGCTGCGTTGCTCGCCGTTCGTGGCGAACGCAATGGGATGGTGCTGTCCGGCCACGCTGCCCCGGCCACGGTCACCCGGGCCAGCCCCGCAGGCCAGTCGCTCGTTGTGAACGGCCGGCCGGTAACTGATCCGGTTCTGCGCACCGCTGTACGCGTCGCCTACCGCGACGTCATCGCCGCCGGGCGTCATGCGGTGGTGGCGCTACACCTCAGCGTGCCTGCCGATGTGGTGGACGTAAACGTGCATCCGGCCAAGACGGAGCTGCGTTTTCGGGACGCCGAGTCGGTGCGCGGCCTGGTGATCTCCGCCTTGCGGCGCAGCTTGTCGGGTGGCGCGGGCGAGGTGGCCCCGTCCCAGAGTCTCGCCAGCTTCGGCCGCCGGCCCGCGTTGCGGCTGATCCATCCTGGCCCCGCTGCTGCACCCGGCTTCGCGGACGCACAGCTTGCCTTTGTCCCCTCGGCGCGCACCGTCACGCCGCCCGAAGCCGGGCAGCCCGCCTATCCCTTGGGAGCAGCGATCGCTCAGGTGCTGGACACCTACGTGATAGCCGTCGCCGCAGATGGCAGCCTCGTGTTGGTGGACCAGCATGCTGCGCACGAACGGCTGACCCACGAGGCGCTGGCCGAGCAGTATCGCGCCGGCGGAGTCCGGACCCAGCCGCTGCTGCTGCCCGCCGTGGTGGATCTGGCGCCGCCGGCCGCGGCCCGGCTGCTGCGGGTCGCCGCCGATCTGCTGAGGCTTGGCCTGGAGATCGAGGCGTTCGGGCCGGGCGCGGTGCTGGTGCGCGGCATGCCCGCCATCCTGTCCGCCGGCGGCGCCGCCGATCCGGCGCCCTTGTTACGTGACCTGGCGGATGAGTTGGCCGAGTTCGGTGAGGCCACCGCGCTGGACGTCGTGCTGGATGCCGCCATCGCCCGCATGGCTTGCCACGGCAGCGTTCGCGCCGGCCGCCGGCTCAATGTGGCGGAAATGAATGCGCTGCTGCGCCAAATGGAAGCGACCCCGCGGGCCGCCACCTGCTCGCATGGCCGGCCCACGGTGCTGAAGCTGACCCGCGCCGAGATTGAAACCATGTTCGGCCGGCGCTGAACTATTTACGCGAGGGCGGCGTTGCCCGCCCGTGAAAGCGCTGCTGTATCTTTTCGTCGCCGTGACCGGGGCGCTGACCTCCGTGGAGGCCGGGTCGAATACCAAGCTGACCCAGACGCTGGGCAATCCTTGGTGGCCGGCGATCCTGTTCTCGCTGCTCTCGCTCGCCCTGCTGGCCGTGGCGGCGGTGTTCCTGGCGGGCCCGTTCCCCGGTGGGCAGATCGCCCAGGTGCCGTGGTGGGGCTGGCTCGGCGGCTTCATCAGCGCGCTGTATATCATCTCCATGCTGATCGCGCCTGGCCAACTCGGCTCCGGCCTATTCACTGGCTTGACCGTGAGCGCCGCCGTGATCTGCTCCATCGCCCTCGACCATTATGGTCTGGTGGGCTTTAAGCAGCACGCCGCCGGCATCGGCCGGCTGCTTGGCGGCGCGCTGATGGTCATCGGGTTGATCTGCGTCGCGGTGTTCTGAGCGGGGACGGAATGAGGCAATTCAGCCATACGCTGACCGTCGCCACTGACGGCAAAGGGCTGGTGCCGGTGACTGCGCCGATCATCGCATGGGTCGAATCCCAGCCAATCGCGACTGGATTGCTGACGGTGTTCATCCGGCACACATCCGCGTCGCTGCTGATCCAGGAGAATGCCGACCCGACTGTGCGCGCCGATCTGGAGGCGTTCTTCAGTTGGCTCGTACCGGAGAATGTCGGCTACCGGCACAATACCGAAGGGCCGGACGACATGCCCGCCCATATTCGAAGCGCGTTGACGCAGACCCAGGTCAGCATACCGGTGCTTGATGGGCGATTGGCGCTCGGCACCTGGCAGGGCATCTACGTATGGGAACACCGCAGCGCGCCGCACCGGCGTGAGGTCGTGCTGCACCTTTTCGGCGAGGGCTAGGCCCCGAGTATCTTCGCGACCTCCAGCTTCAGCGCAGGCAGCACGTCGGTGACGAACCACGGATTGCGCTTTTCCCACACGCCGGTCCGCCAGGACGGATGCGGCAGTGGGAAGTATCGCGGCAGGTAGTCGCGCCAGGCGCGCACCCGCTCCGTCATGGTGCCGCGGCCGAGCGCGTCGGCCTGGGCGTAGCTGCCGACCAGCAGCGTCAGGGTCAATTGAGGCATCAACGCCAGCAGGCGCGGCCGCCAGAGCTGCGCGCATTGTGGCTTCGGCGGCGCGTCACCGCCATTCGGCAGCCGGCCTGGATAGCACAGCCCCATCGGCAGGATCGCCACCTTGGAGCCGTCATAGAACTCGTCCGGCGTCAGCCCGAGCCAGCCGCGCAGCCGCTTGCCGCTCTCATCCGTCCAGGGCGTGCCCGAGATGTGCACCTTGGTGCCCGGCGCCTGACTGGCGATCAGCAGCCGCGCCGTGGTGGACACCCGCAGGATCGGCCGTGGCCCGAGCGGCAGGTCGCTACAGGCCGTGCAGGCGCGGGCTTCGGCGGCGACGCTGTTCAGGGTGTCAGCCAAGCTTGTAGTCCACCTCCGGCGTGTAAACCGCGTTCTCCTTGCCGAGCTGGGAGGAGAACAGGGTGAAGTGCTCCACTTCGACTGGGTCCGCACGCAGCAGATTGTGCGCCTGCACCCATTCCGCCAGCTTCAGCGGGGACGCATTGTCCAGCCGCGCCAGGGTCACGTGCGGGGTGAAGCGCCGCCGCTCCGGCTCGAAGCCCACGCGCTGCACCGCGGTTTCGATCTTGGATTGCAAATGCTCGAGCTGCGGATTGCGCTCGACTCCGGCCCAAAGCGCCTGCGGGCGGCCGGCCTTCTCGAACACGCCGACACCGGCGATGTGCAAGGTGAAACGCCGCCCGCGCAGCGCCGCCAGCGCGCCGTCCAGCTCCTCCGCACGGTGGCCCGGCATCTCGCCCAGGAAGCGCAGGGTGAGGTGGTAGTTCTCGGGTGGCAGCCAGCGGGCGCCTTGCAAGCCCTTGGCGAGGGCCAGCAGGCGGGTCCGGGTTTCCGGCGGGAAGTCGAGGGCGACGAACAGCCTCACGTCACGACTCGCCGGGTATCTCGCGCAGCAACTGCTCCACGGCGGGCTTGATGCGCGCCACCACCAGCTTGACGCCTGCCGGGTTGGGATGGATGTGGTCGGCCTGATTGAGCTCTGGATGGCCCGCAACGCCCTCCAGGAAAAACGGGTCGTAGAGCAGGCCGGGCCGCTTGCCGAGCTGGTCGAACACGGCGCGGAATTGCTGGCCATAGCCGGCGCCGAGGTTTGGCGGCGCCACCATGCCGGACAGCAGAGCGGGGATGTGCTGCTTGACCAGGCTATCGAGGATGGCGGTCAAGTTGCTCTGCATCTCTTTCGGGTCGGTGGCGCGCAGCCCGTCATTGCCGCCCAGTTCCACCAGGACCGCATCCGGCTTGTCGGCCAACGCCCACTCCAGCCGCGACTTGCCGCCGGCCGTTGTATCACCCGAAACGCCACCATCCAGGATCTGCACGTCGAACCCGTCTGCCTTCAGCGCGCTGCCGAGTTGCGCCTGGAAGGCGTCGGGCGCTTCCAGTCCGTAGCCGGCAGCCAGAGAGTCGCCGAACACCAGCAGCTTCACGGTCCGCGCATCCGCCGCGCCCGAAACTGCAAAAAACAGTGCGATGCCCGCGGCCACACTCGCGAGCCGCCGGGGCAAGCTATATGGCAGCACTATGGACACACCTCTGCCTCCCGTGGGGCCGCTCGATGCCGCGTCAGCGCTGATCCGCGTCCGAGACCTCCGACTGACCGTGCCCGCGGCGGCAGGACCGGTCAACATCCTCGCCGGGATCGATCTCGACGTGCGGACGGGCGAGGCGGTTGGCATTGTCGGACCCTCCGGTTCGGGAAAGACCAGCCTGTTGATGGTGCTGGCGGGGTTGGAACGCGCCACCGGCGGCACGGTGGAGGTCGCCGGGCACGATTTGACGGCGCTGAACGAGGACGCACTGGCGCGGTTCCGCCGCGACACGGTGGGCATCGTGTTCCAGGCATTTCACCTGATCGGCACCATGACGGCGCTGGAAAACGTCTCGATCCCGCTGGAGCTGGCGGGTGTGGCCGATGCCGAGGCGCGTGCCGCGGCGAGCCTGCGCGCCGTTGGCCTGGGTCATCGGCTGACGCACCTGCCGGGCCAGCTCTCGGGTGGCGAGCAGCAGCGCGTGGCGCTGGCGCGCGCCTTCGCCCCGGCGCCCCGCCTGCTACTGGCCGACGAGCCGACTGGCAATCTGGACCAGGCGACCGGCCGCACCGTCATGGATTTGCTGTTCGGGTTGCAGGCCGATTACGGCACCACCCTGCTGCTGATCACCCATGACCCGGCGCTTGCCGCACGATGTGGCCGGCAGGTGCGGATCGCCGATGGACGCGTGGCGCAGGAGCAGGCCGCGTGAGGTTTGCCGCCTTCCCGCAAGCTTGGCGGTTGGCGCTGCGCGACCTGCGGGGTGGGCTGCGCGGCATTCGCGTGGTGCTCGCCTGCCTTGCTCTCGGCGTCGCCGCAATCGCTGCGGTGGGCAGCCTGCGCGGCGCGGTGGATGACGGGTTGGCGGCCAACGGGCAGGCGCTGCTCGGCGGCGACATCGCCATCGACGGCGGCGCCCAGCCGCTGCCGCCAGCGCTGCGCCCTTGGCTGGAGCAGCATGGCGGCCGGGTGTCGCAGATCATCACCATGCGTTCGCTGCTGGTGGCGCCCTCGGGCGACAGGCAACTGATCGAGCTGAAGGCGGTGGACAACGCCTACCCGCTGGTCGGGGATGTCGTGCTCGACCCGGCGATGCCGCTGCCCAAAGCACTGGACGGCGGCGTGCTGGCGGACCCGCTGGTGCTGCAGCGGCTGGGGCTGCACGCGGGCGACACGGTGCGGATCGGCGATGGCAGCTTCGTGCTGCGCGCCGCGCTGACCGCCGAGCCGGACCATGCCAGCGGCCTGGCCATTCTCGGCCCGCGCGTGCTGATCAGCGATGCGGCGCTGCCTGCCACCGGGCTGGTGCAGACCGGGTCCCTGCTGAATTACGACCAGCGCGTGGTACTGCCGCCTGGCACCAATCTAAAGGCGTTCGCGGCCGAGATCCGGACCGCCTTCCCGAACTCCGGCTGGCGCATCCGCGACGATACCGAGGCGGCACCGGGCGTCAGCCGCGCAGTGGACCAGACCGCGGTGTTCTTGACCTTGGTGGGGCTGTGCTCGCTGCTGGTCGGCGGCATCGGCGTGGCCACGGGTGTCAGGGCCTGGATGGGCGCGCGGGCGCGAACGGTCGCGACGTTGCGCTGCCTCGGCGCGCCGTCGGGGCTGATCCTGCGCGTGTTCCTGGTGCAGGTGGGGCTGCTCTGCGGCGCGGGCATCGTGATCGGTGTCGCCGCCGGGGCCGCGATCCCGATCATCGGGTTGCTGCTGTTCGGCAGCTTGCTGCCGGTGCCGGCAACGGTTGGGCTGTATCCCGAGCCGCTGGCCCTGGCGGCACTCTACGGCGTGCTGACCGCCGGCGCGTTCGCGCTGTGGCCACTGGCGCGGGCGGCGCAAATACCCGGCGCCGCACTGTTCCGGGATGCCCTGCTGCCAACCGGCCGCGGCGTGCCGGCCGCGGTCTGGCTGGCAAATGCCGGACTGGTAGCGGCGCTCATCGCGATCGTGGTGGCGACTTCCCCGGACCGCCGCTTCGCCGCATGGTTCTGCGGCAGTGCCATGGCGACGCTGGTCGTGTTCCGCGGCGGGGGTTCGCTGCTGATGGTGGTGTCGCGCCGGCTGCACCTGCGCCGTTCGGTCGCGTTGCGGCTGGGGGTGGCGAACCTGCATCGCCCGGGCACCGCGGCGCCGCTGCTGCTGGTGGCGCTCGGCCTCGGCCTGACGACGCTGGCGGCGGTGGCGCTGATCCAGGGCAATATCCGCAGGCAGATCCTGGGCCAGCTACCGGAAGCCGCACCGTCCTTCTTCTTCATCGACATCCAGAACGAGCAACTCGCGCAGTTCGAGAAGATCGTCCACGACCATCCGGGGGTGACGGACCTGCACCAGGTGCCCAGCCTGCGCGCCCGGCTGGTGTCACTGAACGGCGTTCCGGTGGACCAGGTTCACGTCAAGCCAGGGAGTGAATGGGCGTTGCGCGGCGACCGTGGCCTGACCTACTCGGCGGCTGTCCCGCGGGGCTCGGTGGTTGTCGCTGGACAGTGGTGGCCGGCCGACTATGCCGGGCCGCCTCTGGTATCGCTGGACGCCGGGCTGGCCAATGGCTGGAACCTCAAGCTGGGCGACACCATCCGGGCCAACGTGCTTGGCCGCGACATCGACTTCAAGATCGCCAACTTGCGCGACATCGAATGGCGCCAACTCACCATCAACTTCACTCTGGTGGCCTCGCCTGGCTTGCTGGAACACGCGCCACACATGCACATCGCAACCGTGCGGGACGCGCCGGGGGAGGATGCGCCCTTGCTGCGCGCGGTGAACGACGCACTGCCCAACGTGACCGGCATTCGGGTCGCGGACATCCTGCAATCGGTGGCGGATCTGGTCGGCAAGCTGGCAGCCGCATTGGCGGCGGCGGGCACCGTCACCCTGGCGTCGGGCGCCCTGGTGCTGGCCAGTGCCGTGGCGGCCGGGCAGCAGCGGCGTGTCGCGGAGGCCGTGGTGCTCAAGACGCTCGGCGCCACGCGGGCGCAGATCCGGACGGCCTGGATGGTGGAGTTCGGCGCCATCGGAGTCACCGCCGGGCTGATCGCCGCTGCGCTCGGTACGCTGGCGAGCTGGGGCGTGGTGCACTTCCTGATGCAAGCGCCCTGGTCGTTCCTGCCGGGGATCCTGCTGGCAACGGTTGGCGGCTGCATCGTGTTGATGCTCGGCTTCGGCTATGCCGGCACAGCGGCAGCGCTGCGGGTGCGACCGGCGCGCTATCTGCGTAACGAGTGATGGGTTAAACCCCGGCAATCCTGCGCAAAATTCGCTTGATCCCGCGACGGACTCAGCCAAGATGATTGGCAAAGGGGTATCTCACCCCGGTTGAGGAATCTCTGGGCCATGGCCTTCACACCCGACTATCGGTCGTATGCGCCGGCAAGCGCCGCCAATGCGGCGGTTCTCGATGCCGGGCTACGCGCTTACATGCTGCGTGTTTACAACTGGATGGCGTCCGGACTGCTGCTGACGGGCGTTGTCGCCTACGGTGTCGCCAACACGGCGCTGATCGACTTGTTCTACCCGCTGGTGCAGACGCCCTATGGGCTGCATCGCACCCAGGGTCCGCTCGCGATCGTCGCGATGCTCGCGCCGCTTGCCTTCGTACTCGTGCTTTCGTTCGGCGTGAACCGCCTGTCGAAGTCCGCAGTGCAGGCGATCTTCTGGGCATTCTGCGCCGCGATGGGCGCCAGCCTGACGTCGATCTTCCTGCTCTACACGGGCGATTCGATCGTGCGCACCTTCTTCATCAGCGCCGGCACGTTCGCCGCAATGAGCCTGGTGGGCTACACGACGAAGCGGGATCTGTCGGGAATGGGGTCATTCCTGATGATGGGCCTGTTCGGCATCATCCTCGCAAGCCTGGTGAACATGTTCATCGGCAGCAGTGGCCTGCAGTTCATCATCAGCATCGTCGGCGTGCTCGTGTTCACCGGCCTGACAGCTTATGACACGCAGCGTATCAAGGTGACCTATACGCAGTTCGCCTACTCGGAAGGCCAGGATCAGGCGGCCAAGCGCAGCGTGTATGATGCGCTCAGCCTGTATCTTAACTTTATCAACCTGTTCATGCTGCTGTTGCAGCTGACGGGGAATCGCAGCAGCAACAACTGATCGCTGCTGCTTCCAATCGCAAAAGAGGTCGCTGGGTGCTGAACCCGGCGGCCTTTTTCTTGCGGGACGTAGCGCCCTCACCCTGCCCCTCGCCCGCGAAGCAGCGGGAGAGGGGCAGCGGATTGGAGGCGGTCAGACCGTCTTCAGGAACTCGCCGAGCTTTGTCACGGCCGTCGGCTTGTCCGTCTTGTCCAGCGCGGCCAGTTCGGCGGCGAGGCGGTCCATAGCGGCTTCGTAGATCTGGCGTTCGCTGAAGCTCTGGTCCGGCTGGCCGGCGTTGCGGTGTAGGTCACGCACCACCTCGGCGATTGCGATCGGGTCGCCGCTATTGATTTTGGCTTCGTATTCCTGCGCGCGGCGCGACCACATCGTCCGCTTGATACGGGCGCGGCCCTTCAGCACCGCCATCGCATCATCGAACATTTTGCGCGTCGCCAGCTTGCGAAGCCCGGCCGAGCGCGCCTTGGACACGGGGACGCGCAGCGTCATCCGGTTCTCTTCGAAGGTGATGTGGATCAGCTCCAGCCGGTGCCCGGCGATCTCCTCCGTCGCGATCCGCTCGACCTTGCCGACGCCGTGTGTCGGATAGACGACGTGGTCGCCCTCGACGAAGATTTCCGCCTTGGCGGGCATGCGGGCGTGCATGATCGGCCGGTTCGGCACGCCTGGCATATGGCCCGGCATACGGGGCGCAACGCGGTTGGTCGGCGGCGGAAGGCCTTCGTCTTCCTCCTCCTCGTCTTCCTCTTCAGGAACGACGGCGAGTTCGGCCTCCAGATCCTCATCGGCCGCCAGATCAACGGCCTCATCAATGCCGTCAGCCTCGACTGCCGCAAGATCGTCCGGCGTCACATCGGCGGCTTCTTCGACTGGGGGAGCGGCAACCGCCGCCGGATCGGTTTCGTCCAGCGCAAGTGGCTGAATATCGTCGTCGTCGGTGCCCTTCACAGGGACAGCCGGATGAATGGTGTCTATGGTGCTCAACTCCGGTTTCTGCTTGGCGGCCTTGCGCGAGCTTGACTGCCGGCCCGCGCCGCCTGCGGCATTTACCATGCGCTCAACACCCTCCGGGTCCGGCCGCCACTGTGGCGAGCGCAGCCGTTTCCAATTGACGGATACGGAAACGCGACCGGGCCTGAAGCGGCTTTAAGCGCCGGGCGCTGCAGTTGATATCACAAAATGCAGCCTAAGTCAGCAGCTTCCTGCCAACGGCGCCGCGATCGAGCCTGAACGCCGCAGTGGGGATCTACGCAGTACTCTACGAAGCTCCGGGCGCCGGGTCGAACATCGCTTCCTTGCCCGGCTTGTCCTTCCACTCGTCGGCATCGTCCGGAGGCGTCCCTTTACGAGTGATGTTCGGCCATTGGGTCGAGAAGATGCGGTTTCGCTCGGCCCATGCCGTCGCGCGGTCGTCACTATCCGGCACGATCGCCTCGGCTGGGCACTCCGGTTCGCATACGCCACAGTCGATGCACTCGTCGGGATGGATCATCAGCATGTTCGCACCGACGTAGAAACAGTCGACCGGGCACACCTCGACGCAGTCCATGTATTTGCAGCGGATGCAGTTCTCGGTGACCACGTAGGTCATGTGCGTTAGGCTCCAACAGCTGTCCGGGCGCTCAGGTGGGGCGGTATGCCGCCGTTTCATCCCCCTTGCAAGCGGGGCCGTCGCTCACGTCGCGGCGTCCGACCCCGCGAGTTGCACGGCGGCTTCCGCTATCTCCTCGTAGAGCAGCCGCGCTTCGGTCGCCGGTCCTCGCCGTGCTGCCACCGCAACGACACGGATGACCCGAACCTTCCCGGCATGGGCAAGCGTCAGTACGTCGCCGGGCCGCAGCTTGGCGTGCGGCTTGTCGGTCATTTGGCGATTGATCCGGATGCCGCCCTGTTCGATCCAGCGTGCGCAACCCGCCCGCAGCTTCATGAACCGGGCGCACCAGAGCCATTTGTCGAGCCGCTGCCAGTCCCGGTCTTCGCCCGTCAAGCTGGCCTCAGAAATTGTGCCGCAATGACGCCAGCGCGGCGAACGGGTTGTCTGGGCGGATTGGGGCGAGTGCCGGCGGCGGGCGCCGCGTTCGGCTGGCGAGCCGCCCTGCCCCGGCTGCCAGCATAGCCGGGGCTGGCGGCCCGAACATCTCGGGCGTCAGCGTCGTGCCTGGAACAACGCGCACACCCAGCGTCCGCAACACCGCCGGCAGCAACTCCGCCCGGATCGACAGGCGGGACGCAAGCGCCGGCGGCAGCGCGGTGGCGCCGCGGCGGGTCGCATAGGCCAGTTCGGCGGCGATCTTTTCTGCCACATCCAGCCGCAGCAGGACGGGGCCGGCGTCGAACCATCCCATGGCGGCGGCAAAGCCCGGCGGCCAATCCGGCGGGGCCAGAGACACCATGCCCGGCGCGGGCAACGCGGGCGGCGGCAGGCGCTGCGCGATCGCGAGCGCGCCGCGGAGTCCCGGCGCTGGCTGGTCGGCGACC
>CAZZVB010000011.1:35737-40396 GCA_964657445.1 uncultured Burkholderiaceae bacterium
GCAGCGCCATTGCACGTGGTTTCAGCGCCGCCGGGCTGAATAGCCCGAACCGTCCGGCGCGCACCCCAAGCGCTTTCAGCTTCGCCCGTTCCGGCGGCGGCAAGGCAATCGCGGGGGCCACGCCGCCCGCCTCGCTCAACTGGTGCAGCGGGCCACGCAACGCCGGGTCCGAGACGCTGGCCAGGCGCAGCACCGGCGCCATCTCAAGCTCGATGGCGGCGGCGACGAAGGCCTGCAGCCGCCCGCGGACGCGCTCGCGTTGCACCCCGTCGAGATATTCGCTGTCGGCGACCTCTACCTGGGGCCGCAGCAGGCTCGCGCCGGCTTTCAGGCGCGCCACCTGACCGCCGGCCCAGCCCACCCGGCCGTCGGCACCCAGGGTGATCTCGGCGTCCGGCGCCGCTGCCAGCGCCTCAACCCGGCGCGGCATCTCCTGCCTCAAGGCACGCCGGGCGGCCCGTAGCACCAGCCGCTTCTCGTCCCCGACCGCAAGCGGGTCGGGCACGAACGCGAAGCCCTGGATGACGCCGACCGAATGCCCCTCGACGACCACTTCGCCCCGCGGTGTGACGGCGGAGAGCAGGCTCTCCCCCTCGGCATTCTCCAGCCTCCGGATCAGCAGGGCCGAGCGGCGATCGACGAAGCGGGCAGTCAGCTTCTCGTGCAGCGCGTCGGACAATTTGTCCTCAACGGCGCGCGCCCGCTCCGCCATGCCTTCCGCGTCGCGCACCCAGCCGGGCCGGGCTGCGATGTAGGACCATACGCGGACGCCCGAGAGCCGCTGCATCAGCGTGTCGATGTCGCCGTCTGCGCGGTCAAGCGCCGCGACTTGGCCGTCCAGCCAGTCGGCGGGGAGATGGCCTTCCTTGGCCAAATGCCCGAATACCCGCGAGCAGAACCGGGCATGGCTATCGTCGGCCAGCTTGCGGAAGTCCGGAATCTGGCAGGCGTCCCACAGGGTGCGGACCATTTTGCGGCCGCCCGACAGTCGCCGGACCTCCTCCTCCCGCGACAGCGCCTCGAGCGTTTCGAGGTCGGACGCGTCCCGGCCGCGTACCAGGCCGGGACGCGGCGGTGGCGCCTGTAGGCTGCCGAGCAGGGTGTCGATGTGACTGAAGTCCAGCTCGCTATTGCGCCACGCTAGCTGCTCGAGCGGCTCAAACCGGTGGCTCTCCACCGCGTCGGCGAGTTCCTCGTCGATGGGCGCGCAGCCGGCCGTGGTGCCAAACGTCCCGTCCCGCATGCCGCGGCCGGCACGCCCGGCGATCTGCGCCACCTCGCTGGCGGCGAGGCGGCGCGGGCGATGGCCGTCGAACTTGCCGAGCCGGGCAAAGGCGACGTGGTCCACGTCCATGTTCAGGCCCATGCCGATCGCGTCGGTGGCAACCAGGAAGTCCACTTCCTTGTCCTGGTAGAGCGCGACCTGAGCGTTGCGGGTGCGCGGCGATAGCCGTCCCATGACGACGGCACAGCCGCCCCGGCGCCTCCGGATCAACTCGGCGATCGCGTAAACCTCGGAGGCCGAGAACGCGACCACCGCCGTGCGGGGCGCCAGGCGGACCAGCTTTTCAGGCCCGGCGAAGTGCAACTGCGACAGGCGGGGCCGGGTCTCCACCTCCGCCTGCGGCACCAGGCGCTGCAGCAGCGGGCGGATGGTTTCCGCGCCCAGGAACATCGTTTCCACCATGCCGCGGGCGTGCAGCAGCCTGTCGGTGAAGATGTGACCGCGATCGGCGTCGGCGCAGAGCTGGATTTCGTCCACTGCCAGGAACTCGACTGGATGGTCGAGCGGCATCGCCTCCACCGTGCAGGCGAACCAGCGTGCCTCCGCGGGCACGATCTTTTCTTCACCGGTGATCAAGGCCACGTGCTTCGGCCCTTTGCGGGCGACCATGCGATCGTAGTTTTCCCGTGCCAGCAGCCGCAGCGGAAAGCCGATGATGCCGGAGGAATGCGCGAGCATCCGCTCAATCGCGAGGTGAGTCTTACCCGTGTTCGTCGGCCCAAGCACGGCCTTCACGCGGGAGGGAAAGCCCGACATACCAGGATGGTTGGCGCTAGCGCGGCCAAATGCAAGCTGCCACGGCTTGCTGCCTCATCAAGATTGGCGGGTCGCCGCGCGCGGTGCGATTTGCCGGCGACTCTTGCCTGCGGGTTTGGCTTGGGGGAAAAGCTACCCGATGTTCGACCGCGACCTGGACTGCCTTGCCGAACCCAATGCTTCGGCGCTGCCGGTCATCCCGCTTCGGCCCTCCGGCTTGGAGAGCTACTTTGCCCAGTCGCCGCATGCGGCTTTTTTGCAGGCGTCCGGGTTCAAGGCCGCACCCGGCGAAATCCGCCTCCTGCCCGGCGCTGATGGGATTTCCGGCGCGGTGTTCGGATTGGGCGATAGTCACGACCCGCATCTGTTCGGCGCTTTGGCGTTCGGCCTGCCGGCCCGCGCCTGGATGTTGGAGCCGGGCGAGTATGAGGCTGACGGTGCCACGCTCGGCTTCTGCTTGGGCGCGTATCAGTTCACGCCATTCAAACCTGCCAAGCCGGTCGCGACGCTGGTCGCGCCACGCGGCGCGGCAACCGACGCGGCCCGCGCCATCTGGCTGGTGCGCGATTTGATCAACATGCCGGCAGACCGCCTCGGCCCATCCGAACTCGCGGACGCGATCGTTGCCGTTGGCAGGGGATTCGGTGCGGCCGTTTCGCGTATCGAAGGCGATGCTCTGACCGAGGCTTATCCCGCGATCGCCGCCGTCGGTGCAGGATCGGACCGGCCTGCGGTTGTTGCAACCATACGCTGGCAGGGCAGCACCGCCGGTCCGGAGGCGCCGCTTGTTTCGTTATGCGGCAAAGGCGTTTGCTTCGATACGGGCGGCTATGACCTGAAAACGCCAGCCGGTATGTTACGTATGAAGAAAGACATGGGCGGCGCAGCGATCATGCTCGGGCTCGCGCGAATGATCATGTCGGCCGATCTTCCCGTAAGGCTCGTTCTACGTGCCGGTTGCGTGGAAAACAGCATATCGGGCCGGGCGATGCGGCCATCCGACGTATTGGTTACGCGGCGCGGCCTGCATGTCGAGGTCGGCAATACCGACGCCGAAGGGCGCCTCGTGCTTTGTGATCTGCTCGCCGAGGCCTCCGACGAAGAGCCTGCGATTGTGTTCGATGCCGCAACGCTCACCGGCGCTGCACGCGTCGCATTGGGTCCAGAGTTGCCAGCGATGTTCTGCAACGATGAGAAATGGGCTGCAGCGCTCCTGGATGCGTCCGTTGCATGTTGCGATCCGATGTGGCGGCTGCCGCTTTGGTCCGGGTACGATCCATGGCTTGCGAGTCGCGTCGCCGACCTCAACAACGTTGCGTCCAAGCCCTTTGCGGGCGCGATCGTCGCCGCGCTATTCCTTCAACGTTTCGTGAGACGATCGACGTCCTGGGTACACTTTGACACCTATGCTTGGAACGATTCGACAATAGCGGGACATCCCGAAGGGGGAGAAGCGCAGATAATACGGGCTTCTTTGCTCGCTATCTCAAGGTTAGTTAACGACTCCGCCATGGAACGACACTCTTCAGTAACGTAATCGGCATTTAAACTTATTTGCTGTAGGTAGTTAAACGACAGAGGACACATCTGATGGCAGCTTGCGATCTGACCAGAGATGCAGATTCCACGGTTTCATCAGGGCCCTCGTGCCGGCCGTGCTTTCGCGGCAATGAGGTTTAAAGGACGAAAAAAATGGCCACTCCAAACAATGCCGATCAACTCGTTGGAATCCTCCGGGACACCGTCGTCGCTCTCGTGCGGCGCGATGGGCCGGACCTGTCGGCACGCCAGCTGGGCGTGTTCCTGACCTGCTACCTGCAGGATGGCGCGCACACTGTTCGTGGCCTTGCTGCCGAGCTGAACGTTTCGAAGCCGGCGATTACCCGTGCGCTTGACCGGCTTGGTGAACTCGACCTTGCCCGCCGCAAGGTTGACCCTGCCGATCGCCGCAGCGTGCTGGTGCAGCGCACGCTGAAGGGTGCCGCATTCCTGCGCGACATGCGCTCCATCATGTCCGAGGCCCATGCGCCGAGCCGCAAGGGCAGCTCTGCCAGCCATGCCAGCGAGTCGCGCAAGGCAATGCACGGCTGACGCCATTTGCTGGGTGGTTGACAACGCCACCCAGCAAGCGGAGCGTATTGTCCACCAAGGGGTGCCCCGGCAGGGGCTGAGACACGTGTGCCGCCCAAGTGATGCGGGCGGCGTCACGAGAACCCTTATACCTGATCCGGGTAATGCCGGCGTAGGGATGGGGGATGTTCGAATGGACGCACTCTCCCTCTTCTATGCCAATAAGAAGGGAGGCGCCGCATGACTTTCCAGCAAAAGCCGAGTGCCGTCACGACTGGCGCCATTTCTGGCTCCCACAAGATCTACAGCGCCGTCCCCGGTCGCGATGACATTGTCGTCCCGTTCCGCGAGGTGCCGCTCGACCGCTCCGCGAAGGAGCCTCCGGTCCGGCTGTATGATACGTCCGGGGCCTACACGGACCACGCCGCCACCATTGATCTTGCTGTGGGCTTGCCGCGCGTGCGCGAGCAGTGGTTGGCCAAACGCGGCTTCGTGACGCCGGTCGCACGGCCCGTGAAGCCGGAGGACAATGGCAACACCGACCGGCT
>CAZZVB010000012.1:0-20808 GCA_964657445.1 uncultured Burkholderiaceae bacterium
CCGCCGAGCGGCTGTTCGATGAGCTGGCCGAGCGGCTGGATGACCCGGCGATGGAGCGGGAGCTTGAGGATCTGCCGGTGGACCAGGTGGTGCGGCGGATTTGCCGCGATCTCGGGCTGGCTGGGCAGGCGCTGGAGGGTGTGTTCCCAGCCGGCCCGGCGGGCGGAGGACCCTGTGACACTTGCTAGGGCCTGACACCGTCGCCGGGCACAAACCTTGCTTTGCCGTGCTGACCGCACGGAGGCTGTCATGCGCCTACTCGCCGCTGCCCTTCTCAGCTTGCTTCCCGCCGCAGCGATGGCGCAGGCGCCCGCAGGGGCGACACTGGCAGCGGTGCGATCGCGCGGGGTGCTGGTTTGCAGCGCGTCGGGCGCCACGCCGGGTTTCGGCATTTTCGACAAGCAGGGCGTGCTCGTCGGCCTCGATGCCGATACCTGCCGGGCAATCGCCGCCGCGGTGTTCGGCGACCCATCCAAGGTGCGATTCGAGGTTCTCAACGGCGGCCAGCGATTGACGGCACTCGCCACCGGGCAGGTCGATGTCACCGTCCAGACCCTGACCTGGAGCCAGACCCGGGAGGCCGCCAACGGGCTCGAATTCACCGCGGTCAACTTCTATGACGGGCAGAGCTTCCTCGTGCATCAGGAGGCGATCAAGAAAGCCTCCGACCTCAATGGCGCGACGATCTGCGTGACGTCGGGCAGCACGAGCGAACTCAATCTCGCGGACTGGGCGCGGCACAACCACATCGAGTATCGGCCCGTGGTGTTCGAAGCGACGGACCAGGCGCGGCTCGCCTACGATGCGGGCCGCTGCGATTCATACAGCACGGATAGCAGCCAGCTCGCCGCCGCCCGGACCATCCTGCACGACCCGGCGGACAGCACCGTCCTGGGTGAGCGGATCAGCAAGGAACCGCTTGGCCCCGCCGTGCGCAAAGGCGACGACCAGTGGCTGGACATCGTGAAATGGACGCTGTTCGCCATGATCAACGCCGAGGAGCTCGGCGTCACCAAGGCCAATGTCGATGACATGCTGGGCAGCGACGTGCCCGCGGTGCGCCGCTTGCTGGGCGTGGAGGGCGATCATGGCCGCATGATGGGGTTGGACAATCGCTGGGCCTACAACGTGATCAAGGCGCTGGGCAATTACGGCGAAATGTACGACCGCAATTTTGGCCCCAGCACGGCGATCAATCTGCCGCGCAAAATCAATTCGCTTTGGAATGCTGGCGGAATCATGTACGCGCCGCCCGTCAGGTAATGTTTTTGGTGCGTCATGATCGAAACCGGCAGCACCCTCACCAAGCTGAAGCAATGCCGGTATGGACCGATGCTGTTCCTGCAGACGGACCGTTACGTGGGCGGATCGCTGGATGCCTATGGCGAGTATTGCCACGGCGAGTCCGTCGTGTTCGAGCAGATGGTGTCCAAAGGCCAGACCATCGTGGAAATCGGCGCAAACATCGGTGCGCACACGGTGCACCTCGCCAAGCTGGTCGGGCCGGCTGGGCGCGTCGTGGCGTTCGAGCCGCAGCGAGTCATCTTCCAGATCCTGTGCGCCAACATAGCACTGAACGACTGCTTCAACGTGCAGACCTTGAACGCAGCGTCCGGCAGCGAACCCGGCAAGCTGCTCGTGCCGCCGGTCGATTATGGCCATCCTGAGTCGAATTTCGGCGGCGTGTCCTTGATCGGCATCGAACACGGGGAGGAGGTTCCGATCATCCCCCTGGACTCCCTCCCGCTCTCGTCGCTGCGGGTGCTGAAGGTGGACGTCGAGGGGATGGAGACGTCGGTTCTGCAAGGCGCGCGCAACCACATCGCGCGGTTCCGGCCGATCATTTACGTCGAGAACGATCGCCCTGAGCAGTCCCCCGGGCTCATCCGCCTGATCCAGGAGATGGGCTATAACCTTTGGTGGCATCTCCCGGCTTTGTTCAACCCGGACAATGCCAACGGACGCACCGACAACATCTTCGGCGCCGTCTGCTCGATCAACATGATCTGCCTGCCGGCGGAGGCGGCGAACGTGGTCACCGGGTTCCGGCAGATCCACACGCCCGACGATCGGTGGCAGGCGGCGTAGCCTGTCCAGAGCCGGACCTACTCCTCCAGGAACTCCATCTCGCCGTTGGCGCCTTCCAGACGGCGGGCCGCCTCCAGGCGGCGCAACTCGACCCGGCGGATCTTGCCGCTGATCGTCTTCGGCAGGTCCGCGAACTCGATCCGGCGGACGCGCTTGTAGGGCGCCAGCCGCGCCCGCAGATGGGCGAATATGCTGGCGGCGGTCTGGGCGTCGGGATCATGGCCGGCGGCGAGCAGCACGAACGCCTTGGGCAGTGCCGTGCGCGTCGGGTCGGGCGATGGCACGACGGCCGCCTCGGCGACGGCCGGGTGCTCGATCAGCACGCTCTCCAGCTCGAACGGGCTGATGCGGTAGCCGCTCGATTTGAACACGTCATCGGCGCGGCCGACATAGGTCAGCGAGCCGTCCGGGTTGCGCAGGGCCGTGTCGCCGGTCCGGTACCAGCGCCCCTCCACCCCGCGCAGCGTGCCGTCTTCCGCCTGGTAGCCGTCCATCAGCCCGAGCGGGCGGGGCTCCAGCGACAGCGCGATCTCGCCCTCGGCGGCTTCGGCGCCGTCCGGATCGAGCAGCGCCACCTGGTAGCCGGGCAGGGGCCAACCCATCGATCCGGCCTGCGCGGTGCGGCCCGGTGTGTTGGCGATCTGCAGCGTCGTCTCGGTCTGGCCATAGCCGTCGCGGATGGTCAGGCCCCAGGCCCGGTGCACCTGCTCGATCACCTCGGGGTTGAGCGGCTCGCCGGCGGCCAGGGCTTCCCGTAGATGGACCCGCGCCTTGGTCAGATCCTCCTGGATCAGCATGCGCCAGACCGTGGGGGGCGCGCAGAAGGTGGTGACCTGGGCGCGTTCCAGCACCTCCAGCACGCCTTTCGCGTCGAACCGCGCCTGGTTCAGGATCACGATCGTGGCCCCGGCGATCCAGGGCGCGAAGAAGCTGCTCCAGGCGTGCTTGGCCCAACCCGGCGATGAGATGTTGAGGTGCACGTCGCCCGGCTGCAGCCCGATCCAGTACATGGTGGACAGGTGGCCGACCGGATAGCTCTGGTGCGAATGCAGCACCAGCTTGGGCTTGGACGTGGTGCCGGAGGTGAAATACAGCAGGAACGGGTCGGTGGCAGGTGTCGGCGCATCCGGGTGGAACACGTCCGATGCCTGGCCGCTGTCCTCGAACCGCTGCCAGCCTGCCGCACCTCCGACCGCAATTCGGGTGAAGCCCTCACCCAGCGGCGCGAACCGGGCGGCATGCTCCCCGGCGACGATGGCGTGGCGGATGCGGCCGCGGTCGAAACGGTCCCGGAGGTCGTCTTCGGTCAGCATGGTCGTGGCGGGCACCACGACGGCGCCCAGCTTGCAGCAGCCGAGCATCGCCTCCCACAGGGCCGGGACGTTGCCGAGCAGCAGCAGCACGCGGTCGCCGCGCGCCACACCCAGGCTGCGCAGATGGTTGGCCACCTGGTTGGACCGTTTCGAGAGGGCGGCGAAACTGACCTGGCTGTCCGCCTCGCCGGGGCCGATGAAGCGCAATGCGGCTGCGTCGTTGCCGGCTGCCATGCGGTCGAAGTAATCGAGCGCGAAGTTGAAGTGCGCCAGCTTCGGCCAGGCGAACTGGGCGCGGGCGGCGTCGAGGTCTGTCCGGTGCGCCAGCAGCAGGTCGCGGGCGTGCAGGAAGGCGTCGATGTCGGCCATGGTCGTTTCCCCGTTCATTGAAGGCACGCTAGCAGACAAGCGGCTGGATCGTGACAGCATGGGTGGCGGCCCCGGCACGATCGGTTATGGTGCCAAGACGGTTGGGAGACGACGAACATGGCTGAACGCCAGCAATCCAAGTTGATGGGCGTGATCCGCGTCGCCAGCGGAAATTTCCTGGAACAATACGATTTCTTCGTGTTCGGCTACTTCGCCGCCGCCATCGGCCGCACCTATTTCCCGCAGGGCGACAGCCAAAACGGCGAATTCATCTCGCTGATGCTATCTCTGATGACGTTCGGCGCCGGGTTCCTGATGCGGCCGCTCGGCGCGATCGCGCTCGGCGCCTATATCGACGCGCATGGCCGCCGGAAGGGGCTGATCCTGACGCTGGCGCTGATGGCGGTGGGCACGCTCGCGATCGCGGTGGTGCCCGGCTATGCCTCGATCGGGCTGGTGGCGCCGCTGCTGGTGGTGATCAGCCGTCTGATCCAAGGCTTTTCGGCCGGCGTCGAACTCGGCGGCGTGTCGGTCTATTTGTCCGAAATCGCGACGCCGGGGAACAAGGGCTTCTACGTGGCGTGGCAGTCCGGCAGTCAGCAGGTTGCCGTGATCTTCGCCGGGCTGCTCGGGCTGGCGCTGAACCAGTGGCTCGGCTCCGCCACCATGCAGGATTGGGGCTGGCGCATTCCGCTGCTGATCGGCTGCGTGATCATTCCCTTCCTGTTCCTCATCCGGCGCTCACTGGAGGAGACAGAGGCATTCCTGACCCGCAAGGTGCACCTTACGGCTGGGCAAATCCTTCGCTCGATGGCCAATAACTGGCGGATCGTGGGCCTTGGCATGATGATGGTCGTGATGACGACGGTGTCGTTCTACCTGATCACCGCCTACACGCCGACCTTCGGCAAGCAGGAACTGCATCTCAGCGACGCCTCGGTGCTGATCGTGACGGTCTGCGTCGGGCTGTCGAACCTGTTCTGGCTGCCTGTGTCGGGCGCGATCTCGGACCGGATCGGCCGCAAGCCGCTGCTGATCGGCATGACGGTGCTGGCGATCGTGACGGCCTATCCGGTCATGTCCTGGCTGGTCAGCAACCCGAGCTTCGGCAACCTGCTGATGACCGAGCTTTGGCTGAGCTTCATCTACGGCGTCTATAACGGCGCGATGGTCGTGTACCTGACGGAGGTGATGCCGGTGGAGGTCCGCACTTCGGGCTTCTCGCTGGCCTACAGCCTGGCCACCGTCGTGGGCGGCATGACCCCGGCGATCGCGACCGGACTGATCCATGCGTTTGGAGACCGTGCGGCGCCCGGGGCATGGATGTCGCTGGCGGCCGTGGTTGGGCTGAGCGCCGTGTTGCTGATCGGGCGGGAAGGCAAGCCGGTGCCGCGCCCCGCCCATGCCTAGCGGCGAGTCCGCAGCATCGCCCACACCTAGCCTGGCAGACCTGTTCAGCGGCTTCTTCGGGATCGGCATCGTCGGTTTCGGCGGTGTGCTGCCCTGGGCCCGGCGGATGATGGTGGACCAGCGCGGCTGGCTGACCCCGGGCGAGTTCAACGACCTGCTGGCGCTGTGCCAGTTCCTGCCTGGGCCGAACATCGTGAACATGTCGGTCGCGCTCGGGTCACGCTATCGCGGCATTGCCGGCAGCTGCGCCTGCGTGTTGGGGCTGCTTGCGGCACCCATGGCGATCGTGATCGCGTTGGGCGGCATCTACACCCGCTACAGCGGCATCCCGGTCGTGGCGCATGCTTTTGGCGGCCTGGCGGCTGCGGCAAGCGGCCTTGTGATTTCGATGGCCGTCAAGATCGCGGCTCCGTTGCGCCGGCACGCCATGGGGATCGCCATCGCAGCGGTCGCGTTCGTTGCGATTGCCGTCCTGCGCATGCCGCTATTGCCGACGATGCTGCTGCTTGCACCCATCAGCGTCGTGCTGTGCCGCCGCTGGCCGGCGTGAACGCGCTCCTGAACTTGGCGCAGATTTTCGGCACCCTGTCGTGCCTCGCGGTCGGCGGGGTGGCGCCGATGCTGCCGGAGATGCAGCGGCAGGTGGTGGATGTGCATCACTACATGGACCGCACCACCTTCGCAGCCCTGTTCGCCTTGGCGCAGGCGGCGCCTGGGCCAAACATGATGGTGTCCACGCTGGTGGGCTGGCGGGTCGCTGGCGTGCCCGGCGCGCTGGTGGCGACGGCGGGCATGATTGGCCCGTCCAGCGTGCTGACCTACACGACGGCCAATCTGTGGCATCGCTTCCGCGAGCGGCACTGGCGCCGGATCGTGCAAGCGGGGCTGGTGCCGGTGACGGTCGGGCTGGTGGCTGCCGGAGCCGCTTTGCTCGCGGCATCAACGACTCAGGGCTGGGTGACCGGGCTGATCACGGCCGTTGCCGCGCTATCGCTGGTGACGACCCGCGTGCACCCGCTGCTGCTGCTTGCGGCAGGTGCTGCGGCCGGAGCGGCTACGGGGGGTTAGACGCCTCGCCGCGACCTGACCGAAGTCAAGCAGGACGCCCGCTAGGTTGGCGCTTCATGGCAGAAGCGTTACGAGCCCATGGTTGCAAACGAGGCCGTTCTGTGTTCTATGTCTGTTCCGCGGCCTTGATGCTTCAGGCCACTTGGCAGCGCCCTCGCACCATCTCGCCACCAATGCCGAACCGGCTGAACAGGCAATTACATCCTTGGCACGCGCAACCTTGTTTTCGAGAGCTTTAGATACGGTGGTTGTGCAGCTTGGAGTGGTGGGCAGGGTAGGCCGCTGCCACGAAATGGTGGTGCCGGTGCCCGGCATAGGGATGGTGGAAGCCACCCACCGGCTCCGCGCTGTCAGGCGCCTCTGCGACTTCGTCATAGGCGGCGGTGTCGTGGGTCCGACCGCGCAAGTCGCGTGGCGCCGGGTTCAGGGCCGGCACCGGCTCGGCGGTGTTTTGCGCAGTGACCATGCGGCCGCTGTCGGGCCGGTTGTAGATGAAGCCGTAGGTCGGATAGATGCTGCCGTATTCCCCGCTATGGCCCAACGCCACGCGAACCGCGCTCCAATCGTTGGCCGGGGAGACGTCCACGACGGAAATGTCTCGGCTGATGCCGCCGCGAACCGCACCGGGACCGCCCCAGTTCGCATGGTCGATCTCGATCGTGCGGCTGTTGACGACTTGGTCCACGACGGCGACGTGGCCCATGCGCATCGCGCCGTTGGCGCGGAAATTGAGCACGCTGCCGGCTTCGGGGCGGGCGCCGCGGTCATAGATCCCTGCGGCATTGTCCCACCAGGCACTCGCATTGCCCGAGAGTTCGATTCCGGAGTCGGCGCGCGCGAAGGTGACGCATTGGATGCCGCCGCCGCTGTGGCCGCGGCTGGCATACTCGCCAGCGGAACGGCCGTGCCTGCCGACGGCAAAGTGGGTGCCGAACCGGCCAATCGCGCGGTCACTGACGAACTCACGACCGCCATGCCGGCCGAAGGACGCGCCCGAGTAGGAGTGCGCCGCGCTGAATGTGATTGCCGTGGCGTTGCGGCCAAAATGGCCTGCCGATGCGGCTGTGTGCTTGGGAGCGGTGTGGGCGTTGCCGCTGCCGGCAGCCGCCAAAGTCATCGAGGCACTCAAAGCAAGGAGCCTAACCGGGCCGGCTGCAATCATATCGACTTCCTCACGAGTTCACCGCGTCGTGAGCAAGGCGTTAGCAACCCTGCCGTAAGGCTGACAAGCCAAGTATGTCAGTTTGTTGCGGCCCACAGCGCTATCTGACAAAGCAGCTATGTGGAAACACGCCGAAAAGCGGACAACAATCCTATTCACGATATCGTGATGCAACCGTAAGGATTCGGAGCGGGATCGCGCTGATTGTGGATGGCTGGCGATCCCGTTCCGGCTGGGGCTATTTGCAGGCTGTGACCATGATTTCGACGAGCAGACGAGGGTCTGCCATGCTGGCCTCGACGCAGGCGCGTGCCGGTGCTCCGCCTTCTGGCAGCCAAGTCACCCAGACCGAGTTCATCGCGTCGCGGTCGCGGATGTCCTTCAGCCATATCTGCGCCTGCAGCAGGCGAGTGTTGTCGGTGCCGTGCGTCTCCAGCAGGCTGTCGATCTTCGCCAGGACCTGCTTCGTTTGACCGGCGACATCTTGCGACGTGTCATCGGCTGTGATGCCGGCGAGATAGACGAAGTTATGATACTCGACGGCCTGCGCCAGCACCTTGCCGGCGCTGGTCCTGCTGATTTTGCTCATGTCGCGATCCCCTTGCTGCGGAGTGGACGTTGTAGCAGCCGGAGTGCGCGACACATAGGTCAGGGCGGCAGCGGAGTCGTCGTCAGCCGGCCAGCCGGTGCGCTGGATGTAGCCGGAGCGGTTTGGCTGTTGTCGGCATCCGATGCGGCCAGGCACGACGAAAGCTGGTTATCGTAATCATAGCGTTGCCCGAGACCCCGGGTCGTGATGCCCGACAAACCCGACGTCGAGAACGGAGTGTCCGTCTGGTCACGCTCCGACAACAGGTAACGGTTTTGCCGCTGGAACGAGCTGTCGGCGCTTTGCCGGCACGATGCCAGCGCAGCCGCGCTCGCCCGCGTGGCGGCTGTCTGAGGGGGCGGCGTGCAGCCGGCCAAGCAAGCGATAAACAACGCAGCGGAAATGCGGCGGGACATAAGCGGGCTCCGGAATACGGTCTTTATGATCGAGGATCGAAGATGGAACGCTCGCCCGCGCCTGTCACCCAGGCATGTCTGCGAGGCTCTCCTCGGTGTCGAAATCGCGCAACACTGTTTCGTCCAGTGCCACCTCAGTCACCGACTCGGCATGCTGCCGCAATAAGGCCCGGGCGCCGCTGTCACCGCGCAGCGCCATCATGGCCGGAAAATAGCGCCGGTCCCACAAGATGGGGTTGCCGATCTGGCCATCATGGGCAGGGACAACGATTGTGCGTCCCTCGTCGCGATCGTACGTGTCGATAAGCCGATCGATCGAAGCCGCCGTGACCAGCGGCATGTCCCCGAGCAGGACAAGGCAGGCCCCGGCGGTATCCGGCACCGCGGCCAGACCGGCCCGTAAGCTGGCCGACAGGCCCTCGGCAAAATCTGGGGCATCGACGAAGGTGACGGGGCGGCCGGCGAGCGCTGCCCTGACCTCTGCCGCGCGATGCCCGGTCACAACCAGAACAGGGCGGGCGCGGCTGCCGAGCGCGGCATCCACCACGCGGGACAGCATGGTGCGGCCCGCAGTGTCCTGCACCAGCAGTTTATGACGCGGCGCCATGCGGCTCGACCGGCCGGCCGCAAGCACGATCGCAGCCACGCCGGGTGCCGGCGACGTCGCTTTTGCGCGTGGCAAGGGCCGGGCAGCGACATCTTTGAGCAGACCGCCAACTCCCATGGCCGCGATCGTGCGTCCGGAGACCGGGAAGCCTGCCGCCAGCCGGTACATGACGAGGTCGATCCCATTCGGCTTCGGGCTGCGCGCGCAACCCGGCAGCACGAGGGACGGGATATCGCCGATCCGGCCGAGACAGATCAGGTTGCCCGGATCGACCGGCATGCCGAAATGCAGGATTTCGCCACCGGCAGCCACGATGCCGGCCGGGCCGACGTCCCGCCGGTCCACCACCGCCGACGCGCCCGCGACCAGCAACAGGTCCGCCCCGTCCTCGATCAGGCTGCGCAGCGCTGCGGCGATCGATTCGGTGCGGTGCGGACACTGCAGCGGCGGCAGCAGGATGGCCCCGACCGCACTGACCCGGGTCGCCATCGCCGCAATCGTGCCCTCGATCACCGAGGGCTTCAGGCCCGGCAGCGTGGACAGCACCAGCCCCACCCGGCGCTGCTGCCAGGCGTGCACGCTCATCGCTCCCCCGGCGCAGGACGCCTCGGCGCGGTCCAGCGTCTCGCCGGCGACCGCGAAGGGGATGATCTTGATCGTGGCCACCATCTCACCGGGCGCGACCGGCGTGGCATCGGGCAGGGTTGCCACCGTGACGGCTTCGTCCACGGCATTAACTGCATCGATTCGATGAGGATCGGCCCGCAGCAGCCCGGCGCTGGTCGCAACCAGGTTGACCCGGCCGGTCGCTGCCCGCGTCGGCTTCAACCCGGGCCCAACCAAAGCTGCCGCGATCCGGCGCGCCGCTGCGTCCTCTGCAACGTCGCCGGGTTCGAGCCGGGCGGCGATCACCGGGTCCAGCCCGGCGGCACGCAGCGCCGACACGGCCTCCGCATCGAGCACCGAACCCTTCTTGATCACCCGGCCCGGCACCCGGCGGGTATGGGCCAGGATCGCACCCTCCGCGTCGGAGAGCGCTGTCGGCCCGAAGATCAAGCGAGCGGCGACCCGCGCCGGACGGCCACGATCTGCGCGAGTACCGACAGCGCGATCTCAGGCGCCGTGATCGCCCCGATGTTCAAGCCGACCGGGCCGCGGATGCGCGCGAGCGCGTCATCGCCGTGTCCCAACTCCCGTAGCCGGTCAAGCCGCTTGGCGTGGGTGCGCCGGCTGCCGAGGGCACCGATATAGAACGCGTCCGACTTCAGCGCCCGGTCGAGCGCCGGGTCATCGAGCTTCGGGTCATGCGTCAGCGTCACGATGGCGGTGCGGCTGTCGGGGCGCACTGCGTCCAGAGCTTCGTCCGGCCAGTCGGTCGAGATGCTGACGTTGGGGAAGCGCTCGGGATTGGCGAAGGCGCGCCGCGGGTCGGCGACGGTGACGCCATAGCCGAGTTGCACCGCCAGCGGCACCAGCGCTTGGGCAATGTGAACCGCCCCAACGATGACGATGCGGGCGGGCGGGTTGTACGCCTGGAGGAACCAAGTAACGCCGTCCACCTCCTGCGTTCCACTGCGTTCCAAGGCCAGCGCCTGCTTGGCGGCGGCGTTCAGAGCCGGATGAGCACCGTCCGGCAGCACCATCTGCTCGCCGTCCGGCAGCCGCGTCGCAAGGACCATGGCGCGGCCGGCCGTGCGGGCGGCTTGGACGGTTTCGAGGATGGCCTGTTTCATACCAGGGCTTCCACGAACACCTTCAGCTTGCCGCCGCAGGCCAGACCCACTTCCCACGCCCGCTCATCGGTGATGCCGAAGTCGAGGAGCTGGGGGACGCCGCCCGCGATGGTGGTCTGGGCGGCGTCGGCCACGGCGCCCTCAATGCAGCCGCCGCTGACCGAGCCGGCCATGCGGCCCGATGCGGTCACGGCCATCTGGCTGCCGGCCGGGCGCGGAGAGCTGCCCCAGGTTTCGGTCACGGTGGCCAGAGCCACGCGTTCGCCTTCGCGCAGCCAGTTGGCGGCGATGGAGAGGACGTCTTCGGCATCCGATGCAGCTTCGCTCATGCGGCGTTCTCCAATGTCCGGCCCCGCGCCTTGGCAGGCTGGGACAGCGACGTGATCAGGGCGCGCAAGCTGGCCAGGTTGTGGACGGGGCGGAACTCGTCCACGTGCGGCAACATCGCGCGAATGCCCTGTGATTTCGGTTCGAACCCATCCCAACGCAACAGGGGATTGAGCCATATCAGCCGGCGGCAGGATTTATGCAGCCGTTCCATCGCTTGCGGCAGCCCTTCGGCGCCGGCCCGGTCCAGCCCGTCGGTCACCAGCAGCACCACCGCGCCCTGGCCGAGCACCCGCTTGGCCCACTGGCGGTTGAACTGGGCGATGGTGTCGCCGATGCGTGTCCCGCCCGACCAGTCCGGCACCAGCGACGCAACGGCGGCGAAAGCGGCTTCCGGGTCCTTGTGGCGGAGCTGCCGAGTTATGTTGGTCAGCCTTGTTCCGAACAGGAAGACGCTCACCCGGTCGCGGTCGTTGGCTACGGCGTGCAGGAAGTGCAGCAGGATTTGGGCGTAGCGGCCCATGGACCCGGAGATGTCGCATAGCACCACCAACGGCGGCGGCCTGACGACACGTTCAGCCCGCGCGAGATCGACCAATTCCCCGCCGTGCTTCAACCCGGCGCGCAGCGTCGCTGCCATATCGACGTTCGGGCCAAGCGTGGCAGAGCGCCAGCGGCGTGTGCGGCGCAAATCCAATGGCAGGCGGAGTTTGCGGATCTCGGCCCGTGCGGCGCCAATCTCGGCGGCGCTCATCGCCTCGAAATCCATGGTTTGCAGACGCTCGGCCTCGCTGACGGTCAGGACCGCGTCGATCTCCGGCGCGTCCTCGGTCTCGCGCCTGTCTTTGCGGGGGTTGAACGCCTCCGCGACCCGCCGGCTTCCGGCGGATGGCCGCGGGTCCTGCTTCGGCGGCTTCTCGCCCAGCAACGCCATGGCGGCATCGAATTGGCTGGCTGCCGGGTCGCGCCAGAACAGGGCGAAGGCGCTGTTGAACACCTCCGCCTGGTCGTGCCGGTGCACCATGGTCGCGCGCAATGCCGTCTGCACGTCGGCGCGGGAGGCGACGCCGGTTTTGTCGAGCGCTTCGACTGCGGCCAGCATGTCGGCCGGGCCGACAGGCAGGCCCGCCCGCCGCAACAGCCTGGCAAACTCCAGCACGTTGACGGCGAGCGTTCCTGCCTCGGGTTCAGCTATTGAGATCGTGTTTGTCCTTGTGCGTGGTCGTGAATGACGGCCAGCGTTTTCGCCGCCGGCGTCCTTTATATGATCCTTAAACGAACCCGGGTGTCAGCCACCATCCTCGTGGCCAGTGTCCCGGGCAGTTTTGCCGGGATAATCCCGATCCTGATCGCAGGGCACGCGGCCGCTAGCCCATCGGCTTTGCCCGGGGTTGCCCGGGCGATTGGATGCCAGCACGGTGATGAGACACACGAGGGGAGGATTTATGGCCAAGCCGATGAGGCTGCGTGGACGCACCGCCGTCATCACGGGGGCGGGGAGCGGGATCGGCAGGGCTATCGCGGTGTCCCTGGCGGAGCGTGGCTGCAACCTGGCGCTATCGGACGTGAACCAAGCCGGTTTGGCCGAGACGGCCGCGCTGGCGGCTCCGAGCGGAGTGAGCGTCACTCAATACCGGTTGGACGTGGCCGACCGCGCGGCAGTGGCGTCTGCCCCCGATGCGGTGCGGGCGAACCATCCTGGGGTGGACATCCTGGTCAACAACGCGGGCGTCGCGCTTGGCGGCACGTTCCGGCAGGTCACAGAAGAAGATTTCGAGTGGGTGATCGACATCAACTTTTGGGGCGTGATACGCATGACCCGTGCATTCATGCCGCTGCTTGAAGCAAGCGACGACGCCCGAATCGTCAACCTCTCAAGTCTGTTCGGCCTCGTGGCGCCACCCGGGCAGACCGCCTATTCGGCTAGCAAGTTCGCGGTGCGCGGCTTCTCCCAGGCGCTGCGGCATGAGCTGGAGGGCACGCCGATCGGCGTTACCGTGGTGCATCCCGGCGGCGTCGCCACCTCCATCGCTGACAACGCGCGGATTTCAGGCAACGCGCCGCCTGAGGAAGTCCAGCGGCGGGTCAAACAGGTGAAGTCCCAACTGACGCTACCCCCTGCGATGGCCGGCGAGATCATCGTCAAGGCGATCGAGCAGCGGAAGGCCCGCGTATTGGTCGGCAACGACGCCAAGATCGTGTCCCTGATCGAACGGTTCGCCCCCGTGTCGTATTGGTCTGCACTCAAGCGGATCAGCAAGCAGCACTGATTGACACCCAGGAACAGCCGCACGCCTAATCGACCGAAAGAGGGAGGTCGCGGTGAACGAAATCAGCCGTATCTGGCCGCAGGACGCCGCCGGGCGGGTGCCGTACTGGGTCTATTCCGACCCGGCTGTGTATGCGGCGGAGCTGGACCGGATCTGGTACGGTCCGCACTGGCTGTTCTGCGCGTTGGAAGCGGAGATCCCTACCGTCGGCGATTTCAAGACGACGACGCTTGGCGAACGCCCTGTGATCGTCGTGCGCAGCGGAGCCGATGAGGTGAGCGTGGTGGAAAACCGCTGCGCGCATCGCGGGGTGAAGTTCTGCCAGGCGCGCAAGGGGCATGTGGCGGACCTGCTGTGCCCCTACCATCAGTGGAACTACAGCCTGCGCGGTGACCTGCAGGGGGTGCCGTTCCGTCGCGGCGTACGCAAGCAGGGTGGCATGCCCGCCGATTTCGACCCCGCGCAACACGGCCTGCGCAAGCTGCGGGTGGAGGTGGTCAACGGGCTGGTCTGGGCCACCTTCTCCGACCTGACACCGCCGTTCCGCGAGTATCTGGGGGAGCGGTTCTGGACGCATTACACGCGGGTCTATGACGGCCGGAAGCTCGAGGTGCTCGGCTACAACCGTCAGCACATCCCGGGCAATTGGAAGCTGATGCTGGAGAATATTAAGGACCCATATCACGCGTCCCTGCTGCACGTGTTCTTCGTGACTTTCGGCCTGTTCCGCGCCGACCAAAAATCCGCGACCGAGATCGACCCGACCGGGCGCCACGGCATCCTGATCAGCCGCAAGGGCGAGCAGGAAACCAACGACGTCACCGCCGATATGCGGAACTTTAAAAGCGACATCCGGCTGGCCGATCCGCGCATCATGGACGTGGTGCGCGAGTTCCCCGGGGAGGATACGGTGGGTATGATCACGGTGTTCCCCAGCGTCGTCTTGCAGCAGCAGATCAACTCGCTGACCACGCGCCAGATCATTCCCACCGGACCAAGCGGGTTCGATTTCCACTGGACCCATTGGTGTTATGCCGACGACACGCCGGAGATGCGGCTGCGGCGCACCCGCCAGGCCAACCTGTTTGGTCCCGCCGGGTTCGTCTCCGCCGACGATGGCGAGATCATTGAAATGAGCCAGCAGGGTTTTGCCCATGCTCCGGACGAAGACGCCTTGGTCACCATGGGCGGACGCGACATTGAAAGCGTCGAGCACATGGTGACGGAGGTCGGTATTCGCGGGATGTATCGCTACTGGCGCGAGGCGATGGGGCTATGAACGCAATCACCCCGGCGAGCCTCTCGCGCGATGCGCTGCGCGACTTCTTCGACGACTACTACGGCACGCTCGACGACGTGCAATTGGAGCGCTGGCCGGATTTCTTCACCGAGGATTGCCTCTACCGCGTCATCCCGCGCGAGAACTATGAAGCCGGCTATACGCTCTGCACCATCCAGGCGGAGAGCCGTGGCATGCTGACCGACCGCGTCATGGGGCTGACCCGGACGCAAATGTACGCGCCGCGCTATTACCGCCGCTTTCCTGGCCCGCTGCGCATCGTCTCCCACGAGGCCGGGGGTATGCGCACGCGGCATAATCTCCTGATGGTGCAAACGCTGATCGACAAGCAGAGTGACATCGTTCTGGCGGGGGTGTGCCACGATTGGGTGGTGCCCGGCGACGGCCGGCTGCAATTGCGCGAACGCATCGTGGTGTTCGATTCGGAGATGGTTCCCAACAGCATGATCTACCCGGCATGAGCGAAACATGGGTCCGCGCGATAGAGGCATCTGCTTTGGTGGATGGCCTGGGCGGCGCGGTGGTAGGTGGCCACCGGGTCGCACTGTATCACGTGGAGGGTCAGTATTTCGCGACCGACGATATCTGCACCCACGGTCAGGCGCTGCTCTCAGAGGGCTACCTGGAAGACCACCTGATCGAATGCCCGTTGCACCAAGGCCAGTTCGACGTCCGAACTGGCAAGGCGGTCAGCGCGCCCTGCTCGATCCCCGTGCGGTCGTATCCGGTGAAGCTCGAAGACGGCGTGCTTTTCGTTGCCCTGGAGCCATCATGACCGAACGCCCGCTGACGCTGTTTCACGCTCCGAAGACCCGTTCCAGTGGCGCTATGGCGCTGTTGGAGGAGTTAGGCGCGCCCTACACGCTGGAGGTGATCGACCGCAGCAAGGGGGAGCAGTTGGCGCCCGCGTATCTCGCGATCAATCCGCTCGGCAAGGTGCCCGCGTTGCGGGACGGTTCTGCTATCGTGACGGAGCAGGTGGCGATTTTTCTGCATCTGGCCGACCTTTTTCCCGATGCGCGCTTGGCGCCGGCCATCCACGAGCAGACCCGCGGCCCGTATCTGCGCTGGATGATCTTCTACGCCGCAGCCTTCGAACCAGCCGTGGTGGACAAGGCGCGCGGTCACGAACCCGGCTCCCGCGGGATGAGCCCGTATGGATCGTTCGACGAAGTGATGAACGTGGTATCGGGTGCCATCCAGCCCGGCCCCTATCTGCTTGGCAGCACATTGTCCGCCGCCGACATTCTTTGGGGGATAGCGCTATCCTGGACGATGCACTTCAAGATCGTCCCGCCCCGCCCGGAGTTCGTGGACTACGCCAAGCGCATCGCCGACCGCCCTGCGGTGCGTCGTGCGATGGAAAAGGATGAGATCCTGGCCGAGGCGCAGAAGAGTTAGGACTGTCTTTCGTCAAGCTGCTCGCAATGACGGTGTTGCCGGTCGCGGCGACGGTGTTTAGGCCGCCATTCCCGCACACCATCCACTCGACCAAGCCCACTGAAAATTATACCCGCCGAGCCACCCGGTTACGTCAACCGCCTCGCCAACGACGAACAAGCCGGGCACCGGCTTTGCCTCCATCGTTCGAGAGGACAGCGCGGCGGTGTCCACGCCGCCCAGGGTGACTTCGGCTTTCACGTAGCCTTCGGTGCCCTGCGGCGTCACCGCCCAGCGGGACAACGTCGCGGCAACGCCCGCCAAGACGCGATCGGGAATGTTGGCCATGTCGCCACCGGGCCACCGTAGCGCCAGCGCATCGGCTAGGCGTTGCGGGAGAAGCCCGGCCAGGACGGTGCGCAGCGCGGCGCGGGGGCGCTCGGCTTTTGCGATGCGCAATACCCCGTAGGCGTCCATGCCGGGTAGCAGGTTGACCGTCAGGGCGTCACCTTCGCGCCAGGCCGACGAGACCTGCAGGATCGCCGGACCCGACAACCCGCGATGCGTAAACAGCATCGCTTCGCGGAAGCCATGCTTGCCGCAGGTCGCCTCCACCGGCAATGCGACACCGCTGAGCGGGCGCATCAACGGAAGGTCGTCGTTGCTCGCGACCAGGGGCACCAGCGCTGGACGGATCTCGCTCAGCGGCAAACCGAATTGCCGCGCTGCGTCGTAAGCAAACCCGGTAGCGCCGAGTTTCGGGATCGACAGTCCGCCGGTTGCGAGCACCAGCGACGAGGCAGTGAATTCGCCATGATCGGTCGCCACCCGAAACGCGTCGGAGCGGCTGATCTCGGTGATCCGGTGGCTCGTGCGCAGATCCACCCCGGCGGCCTCGCACTCCGCCCGCAGCATCGCCACAATCGCGCGGGCGGAGCCATCGCAAAATAATTGGCCAAGCGTTTTCTCGTGGCTGGTGATGCCATGCTTGGCGACCAGTGCGCAGAAATCCTCTGCCGTATACCGCGACAGGGCCGAGCGGCAGAAATGCGGATTGCCGGAGAAGAACCGCTCCGGCGTCGTGCCGGTGTTGGTGAAATTGCAACGGCCGCCGCCGGAAATAAGGATTTTGCGGCCTGGCTCGTCGGCATGGTCCAGCAGCAGCACGCGTCGGCCGCGCTGCCCGGCTGTGGCGGCACACATCATCCCGGCCGCGCCGGCACCGATGACGATGACGTCGAAGGTCATCGCGGTGCAGCAGCGCGCTGCAGGCGGTCATTGATCGCGTCGCCCAACCCGGCGGACGGCACCGGCATGACGGCGATGCCGCGCAAGCCCAGCCGCGTCCCCTCGGTATCTAACCAACGCAGACCGGTGAAGAGGCGCGTTGCAGCTTCCTGCGGGTCGCCTGTCTCGCTCAATCCGAAGGTGACGGACGCGCCGGGTAGGGCAGGGCCGAATGCAAGCAACGCTTCGTCACTGTCGACAGAGGTCGCGTTCAGCCGCACCGGCAAGCCCGGCGCGTAGTGCGACACCAGCAACCCGGGGGATCGCAGAGTGCGCGTCTGTTCGGCCTCCGCGGGCGTGATTCCCCGGCCAACTGGCCCGATCAACGCCTCAATCGCCTCAAGCGGCACGCCGCCCGGCCTTAGCAAGAACGGCCGATCTTCCGATACGTCCAGAACGGTGGACTCGAGACCAACCTGGCACGGCCCGGCGTCGATCACGGCTGCGATCCGGCCGTCGAGCCCGTCCAGAACGTGTTGCGCCGTGGTGGGGGACACTGCACCCGAACGATTGGCCGAAGGTGCCGCGACAGGCCGGCCCACTGCGTTCAGAAGGGCGAGGGCGACCGGGTGGGCCGGAACGCGAACCGCAAGCGTGTCCAGCCCGGCGCCGGCCAGCAATGAAACCGGGCAGGTGATCCGGCGCGGGAGCACCATCGTTAGCGGGCCTGGCCAGAACGCTGCAGCCAATCGCTCAACGAGGTCCGTCGCGGTGACTTGGCGAAATGCGCCTTCCGCGGACGAAAAGTGGCAGATCAACGGATTGAAGTGCGGCCGGCCCTTCGCTTCGAACACCGCCGCCACCGCAGTGTTGGACGTGGCGTCCGCGCCGAGGCCATAGACAGTCTCGGTGGGGAAGGCGACGAGGTGGCCGTTGCGGAGCAGTTCCGCCGCTGCATCGTCGCCCGGCAGCAGCCGCCGGGTGACTGTCATGTCAGGGGCCGCCAGAGCAGATGAAGAAGGGGTTCTCCCATTTCGGCTTGCCGTACGTCAGAGCCGAACCCTCGGTGGTCATGAGCCGCCCACCCGCTGCTTCCAGCACGGCCTGCGGCCCGGCAGTGTCCCACTCCATCGTGCGGCCGAAGCGCGGATACAGGTCAGCCGCGCCCTCGGCGATGCGCACGATCTTCAGCGCGGACCCGTAGTTGGTGACGGTCGCGACCGACCTGCCGCCGAGAAAGGCCGAAAGCCGCGCGTCATTCGCATAGTGGCGGGAAGCGAGGACGGTCAGTCCCTCGGCCGGGGGCTCGCGGGCGGTGATGGACTGCTCACCCGCCTGCGTGCGTTTCCAGGCGCCCTTGCCGACGATCCCGCCGAACAACTCTCCCAAGGCCGGCACGCCGACCACCCCCAACACGGGAGCGCCATGCCGCACAAGGCCGATGTTGACGGTGAATTCGTCGCGCCCGGCTGCAAATTCCCGCGTGCCATCCAGCGGATCGACGAGCCAGTAATCGGCTGCCTCGTCGTGAGTTCCGCCGGCCGCGGACTCCTCCTCCGCGATGACCTGGATCCCAGGTGTGGCAGCCCGCAAAGCGGCGGCGATGAACGCCTCGGCCTTCCTGTCGGCCTCCGTCACCGGGGTATGGTCTTGCTTGTGCAGGGTCTCGAAGCCCTGCGCCCGAACACCGAGGATGATCGCGCCGGCTTGGTGGGCGAGGCCGGCGGCCAGTGCGAGAAGGGCGTTTTCATCCATATGCTACTATGTGGGACGGGCCGCGCCGTGGCAAAGCGGATGCACGATGCTACTGTCCCGCTCTATCCGCATACGCTGAGGTTCCCCGCATGCTCGCTATCGAATTTGCTCGCTCATCGCTGCCCGCTGCTGGAGCGCTGGCGCTGCTGGTGGTGGAAGGGGCGGAGCTGTCGGGATTAGCCGCCGAGGCGGACCGGGCGACGGCCGGCGCGCTGTCGCGGGCGTTCGCTGCAGCCAAGTTCACCGGGAAGAAAGGTTCGAGTTGCACCGTTCTGGCCCCCGGTGGCGGGCTGTCGCGCGTCGTGGCCACCGGCCTGGGCAAAGTGGAAGCCCTGACACCGTTTGGGGTCGAGGAAGCCGGCGGGGCGGCAGCGGCGGCGCTGTCCGGCGAGGCGGAGGCGGCGTTGGCTGCCGATGGGCTGACGCCGCAGCACACCGCGTCGGCCGCGCTCGGCGCCGTGCTGAAGGCCTATCGGTTTGATCGCTATCGCACGAAGGAGAAGCCGGAGGACAAGCCGAAGCTCAAGAAGCTGTCCGTGCTGTCCGGTGACCCGGCGGCGGCGGTCGAGGCATGGGGCGCGGCGGAAGCTGTGGCGTACGGCGTCTTCCTCGCCCGGGACCTGGTGAGCGAGCCGCCGAACGTGTTGTTCCCGGCCGAGATGGCTGACCGGTGCCGGGTGCTCGAGGAATTGGGTGTGAAAGTCGAAATTTTCGGCCCGAAGGAGCTGGAGAAGCTGGGCTTCGGCATGCTGCTCGGCGTGTCCATGGGCAGTGCGCGTGAACCCCGGATGGTCGTGATGCGCTGGAACGGCGCGCCCGGCCACGGCAAGGGTAAAGGTAAGAAGGCGTCACCTAAGGCGAAGCCGATCGCGTTCGTCGGCAAAGGTGTGACCTTCGACACGGGCGGCATCTCGATCAAGCCCGCCGGAGGCATGGAGGATATGAAGTGGGACATGGCCGGCGCTGGCGCGGTGATCGGCGCGATGGCGGCCATTGCCGGGCGCAAAGCCAAGGTGGACGTCGTGGGCCTGGTAGGGCTGGTCGAGAACATGCCCAGCAGCACGGCCCAGCGCCCTGGTGACGTCGTGACAAGCTACTCCGGACAGACGGTCGAGATCATCAACACCGATGCTGAAGGCCGGCTCGTGCTGGGCGACGTGCTCTGGTATTGCCAGGAGCGGTTTGAACCTGAGTTCATGCTCGACCTGGCGACGTTGACCGGCGGGATCATCGTAAGCCTGGGCCACGAGTATGCAGGGCTGTTCAGCAATGACGAGCCGCTCGCGCAGAAGCTGCAGGCGGCCGGGACAGCGTGGGGCGAGAAGCTGTGGCGCATGCCGCTTGGCGAGGCCTACGACAAGATGCTGAAGAGCGAGATCGCCGACATGAAAAACGTCGGCGGCCGGCCGGGCGGGTCGATCAGCGCCGCGTGCTTCCTGCAACGGTTCACCAACGGCGTCCCGTGGGCGCATCTCGACATCGCCGGCACGGCCTGGAGCAGCAAGGATCATCCCACCATTCCCAAGGGTGCGACCGCGTTCGGCGTCCGTCTGATGGATCGGCTTGTGGCGGAGTATTACGAGGCCGCGCAATCAGAGATTTGATCCGCGTCAGGATAGCGCCGAAGCGACCGCAGGGGACGATCGTGGAACCGGTCGCTGCCGGGCAGTCGCGGCTTGGCTTTGAAGGCAGGCCGGGTGAGGCTGCGCTCGTTGGCGAACGCATGCTCGTGGCGCTTGGAGACGACGCCGAGGCAGCGGGTGCATTGGCAGCGGTGCGGCTGGAGGGCACGCG
>CAZZVB010000012.1:20908-39957 GCA_964657445.1 uncultured Burkholderiaceae bacterium
GCTCGGTGCATCCGCCGCGCCTGGCTGTACTGCGCTGGCCGGGCGACTTCGCCGCCGATCCGGTGGTTTTCGTCGGTAAGGGCATCACCTTCGACACGGGCGGCCTCTGCATCAAGCCCGCTCGCGGGATGGAGGAGATGCGGGCCGACATGGCCGGCGCCGCGGCCTGTGCAGGCGCGATGCTCGCCTTGGCGCTTCGGCGCTCTCCGGCGCCCGCGGCCGCGGTGCTAGCACTGGCAGAAAATGCCACGGGCGCTGCCAGTTACCGGCCATCTGACGTGCTGCGCATGGGGAACGGCACCACGGTCGAAATCGTGGACACCGACGCGGAAGGCCGGCTGGTGCTAGCCGATGCGCTCGCCTGGTCGGTACGTCACCTTCGGCCTGCCGCGATTGTCGATCTGGCGACGCTCACCGGCAGCATCGTCACTGCGCTCGGCGCGCAGCAGGCCGGGCTGTTCGACAACGATCCGGCGTTTGCCGTCCACGTCGCCGCAGCAGGGCAGGCCGTGGGAGAACCGGTGTGGCGGATGCCGATTGGTGCCGGGCATCGCGAGGACCTGAACTCCGAAGTGGCCGATCTGCGCCATTGCCTGCCGGGCCGCGGTCAGCCCGACGCCTGCCATGCCGCGGCATTCCTGCGGGAGTTCGTCGGCGATACGCCCTGGGCGCACCTCGACATTGCAGGCATGGAACTGCGCGACGAGGCGACAGATCGCCACGCTGCCGGCGCCACCGGGTTTGGCGTCCGCTTGCTGGATCGCCTTACGGGGCAGCGCTTCGAGGATCCGCACCGGCAATGAGCGAGATCGGCTTCTATCACCTGACGCGGACGACGGCAGATCAGGCACTGCCCAAGCTGCTCGGCCGGACCTTGTCCGCCGGGCAACGTGCCGTGGTTTTATGCGGCGACGAGGCACGGCTGAAAGCGTTGGACGATGCCCTGTGGGCGTGCACCGATCCGGACTGGCTGCCGCATGGGTCCGCACGCACCGGAGAGGCGGACCTGCAGCCAATCTGGCTGACCACGACGCCGGAGATCCCGAACGGGGCGCGGTACCTTTTTCGCCTTGACGGCACAGATACCGACCCGTCGAGCTTCGGTCAGCCGCTCGAGCGAGTGTTCGATCTGTTTGACGGCAGCGACGAGGCCGCGGTTCAGGCGGCACGGCAGCGCTGGTCGGCTGCGAAGGCTGCCGGACATGATTTGACGTATTGGCAGCAAGGTGAACGCGGTTGGCAGAAGAAGGCGTGAGACTGGCCGCGTCGCCACTTTTCTGAAATGGCCGCCTCCGTTACACGCATCCCATGAACGCCGCCGCTCACCCAAGCACCATCCAGTGCTGAAATACGCTCTCGCCGCAATCGGGGCGGCCACGCTATTCGCACTCGCATTCGTCCTTCTGCCCACAGGGGCGCAGAGACCTGGCCCTCGGACACTGACTGCCGGAGATGTGGCGCCGCCGGACAACTTTGTCATTCATGACGCGGCACCGCCTGCGCCTGCAGGGGCTCCCGCCAGTCCGCCCGCAACCCCACTCACTCCGACGCCCTCGCCGGCGGGCACGACAGACCTGGACGCGGTCATGCAGCGCCTTCGCGATAGCGCGGCGAAGCAGGACGCGACCGTGACTGCTCCGGTAGCGCCGGCCGCACCCACCCTCGCCACGCCCCCTCCTGCTGCCGGTAACGACTCGGCACCAGCTTCGCCGTCATCCAGAGGCTGGACCAGCGTGACCGGGCAAGGAACTCGTTGGCGCATGGTGCGCTCGGGTCTCGGGTTTACCGTATCGATCGATCTTGGCAATGGTCAGGTGGCGGATGTCCACGTGCTGCCGGCGTTCGCTAACCTCGACCCGGCATCGATGAACGTGCGCGTCGACTACCTCCGGCAGACGATCTTGCAGAACTTCTCGACGCAGTCCCGCTCATATTCCTTCGCGCGTGACGGGTCCGTATCGGTCGATCAATAGCGCTGCGGTTGCATTCTGAATTATAAGGAGTGATTTCCGCCACATAGCGGACACAGAGTTGAGGTTAGAGTTGTGTCCAGACGTGGGGACGAGACGATGCAAGCTACCCAGCAGCAAGCGGCTCTACCGGACTTTCCGGTTGGTCTGGCTCTCGGCAATGCGGATCTTTCGCCGTCCGGAATGGCCGTCTACTTGAGACGGGTCAGCGGCAGCGCCGCCTATTGTTTCGCGCGCACCATGCATGAGGATGCGGCTTGGGCGAATGAGTCATGGGGTGCCTACTGGGCGGACGTGATGCGACTGGTTTAAACCGAGTCGTCGTGGTGAAGCCATTTGGCAACGCAAGGCTTGACGCGGCCTGACGTGGTCAAGCGTTCAATCCAAGATGGTGGCGAGCTTCGCCGAGGCCCTCTGGATTGAGAGAATGCGGTGTCCGGTCCAGATCCTTAGGCATCGGCCAGCGCTTCCTCGGCTTCCAACCAAGCTATCTCGGCGGCGTCTGTCTCCCGTGCGATTGCCGCCAATCGCGTATTCGCCGCTGTGACATCGGCCGATCGACCAGGGGCGTAGATCGCCGGGTCTGCCAGTCTCGCCTCGAGCGCCGCACGCTCTTTCGCCAACTGCGCCAGCTTCGCTTCCGCTTCCCGGGCCTGTTTGCGCAGTGGCGCGGATTGCACGCGGGCTTGGGCGCGATCCCGCCGGTCGTCCTTGCGGGTCGGCGCCTCCGTCTTTGCCGGGCGGCCGCGTTCAGTCAGCAGCGCGCGGTATTCGTCCAAGTCGCCGTCGAACGGCTTGGCGGTTCCGTCTGCAACCAGCCACAGCCGGTCTGCGACGAGTTCGACGAGGTGCGGATCGTGTGTGATCAGAATGACTGCGCCGCCGAACTCGGCGAGCGCGCGCACCAGGGCGTCGCGGGCATCAATGTCCAGGTGGTTGGTCGGCTCGTCCAGGATCAGCAGTTGCGGGGCATCGCGTGTGGCGAGCGCCAGTAGAAGCCTCGCGCGTTCTCCACCGGAAAGCTGCGCGGTCGGTGTGTCCGCGCGGTCGGCGTCCAGGCCGAACCGGGCCAATTGAGCGCGCACAGCCGGCGGCAACGCCTGCGACATCGCCCTCGCCATGTGATCGACGGGCGTTTCGTGCGGCAGCAACTCCTCCGCCTGATGCTGGGCGAAGTAGCCGACACGCAACCTAGGGCTTCGATGGATCTTGCCGGCCAGAGGCTCCATACGGCCTGCCAGCAGCTTGGCCAGCGTGCTCTTGCCGTTTCCGTTGGCGCCGAGCAGAGCGATACGGTCTTCCATGTCGAGCCGGAGACTGATGTTGCGCAGCACGGGGCGGCCGTTGTAGCCGGCGTCCACGCGGTCCAGCTGCAGGATGGGCGGTGGCAGTTCGGCCGGTTCGGGAAAATCGAACCGTGTGGTGACGTCCTCCACCACTGCTTGCATCACCGGCAGGCGCTCCAGGGCCTTCAGGCGAGACTGCGCTTGCCGCGCTTTGGTTGCCTTGGCGCGGAACCGGTCCACAAAGGCTTGCATGTGGGCGCGCTGCGCGTTGATCCGTTCGGCCGCGCGCGCCTGCTGCATGGCCTGCTCCGTCCGGATGCGAACGAACTCGGTGTAGCCGCCGGGTGTCAGCGATAGGCGGCGCTGGTCGAGATGCGCAATCGCCTCCACCGCGCGATCCAACAGCCCGCGGTCATGACTAACGATGAGGCAGGCGCCGGGGAAGCGGGCAAGCCAGCCTTCGAGCCACATGGTCGCCTCTAGGTCGAGGTGATTGGTGGGCTCATCCAACAGCAGCAAGTCGGGTTGAGCGAACAACGCGGTCGCAAGAGCCACGCGCATGCGCCAGCCGCCGCTAAACTCGGATACGGCACGTGATTGCGCCGCGGTGTCGAACCCCAGACCGGCCAGAATCGCAGCGGCGCGCGCCGGGGCCGCGTCGGCGCCGATGGTGCGCAAACGGTCATGAATCTCGGCCATCCGGGCAGGGGGTGCGGTTTCTGCTTCCGCAAGCAGCGCCAGCCGTTCGGGCTCACCCTCCAGCACCGTTTCGAGCAAGGTCGCCGGGCCGGACGGCGCCTCCTGCCGAACCTGCGCCATTCGAGCGGAGGCTGCGAGGTGGATCGAGCCGCCGTCCAGCGCCAACTCACCCGCAATCGCCTTCAGCAGCGTGGACTTACCGGCGCCGTTGCGGCCGACCAGTCCGATTCGCCTCCCGGCGTCCACGCGCAGGGAGGCATGGTCGAGCAACGGACGGCCCGCCATTCGCAGGGAAGCATCATCGATGGTCAGCAGGCTCATGGCAACGGATGTAGTCGTCGCCGAGACCTGGTGCCAGCGTTACCGCGGCGGGCCTTTCAAAACACGCAGGACCGCATCGACCGTCAGGCCATACACCACGTGCCCGATGAAGCCGCGGCCATGCACCTGCCATGGGTAAGCGCTTGGCGGCCCGGCAAGACCTGCCTTGTGGGTGGCCCACTCGTCTTCGATCGCCCAGCTGGCCACGCCAAAGGCAAAGCCGCGGCCTGCGGTCAGCCACATCAGCCGGTCCCGCAAAGCGCCCAGCAGCGCTGCGGGCACAATGCCAATGGCGTATTTGACAGCTAATCCTACCCCGTTGTCGTCCGGATAGACCAACTCCGCCCCGACTGCCTTTGTTGCGCGGTCCGCGATCACGTGGCCCGGGTCGAGGCCATCGGGTCGCGCTTCGATGGTCGCCCGCTTCACAGCGGTGCTCTCCCTCGAAGCCAGATACTTGTCCACCTCATGCAACGCCCAGACGCCGGCCGCGCCTGCAATGGCGCCGCGAACCAAGCCGCCTAGAAGACTATTACCCTTACGGTCCCGCATCGCCACCTCCTCAGATTGAGCCAACAACGTGGCCCCCCGGTCCGCGTTCCGGCCTTGCCCGGCATCGGCGGCTCGTCTAAAGCCCGCGCAACTCGTCTTTAGGACTTACCACCATGGCGCTCGAGCGCACGTTTTCGATTATCAAGCCCGATGCGACGCGCCGGAACCTCACCGGCAAGGTCCTAGCCGTCCTTGAGGACGCCGGATTGCGCGTGATTGCGTCCAAGCGCATCCGCATGACGAAGGAGCAGGCGGAGAGCTTCTACGGCGTCCATAAGGAGCGTCCGTTCTTTAACGGCCTGGTCAGCTTCATGACGTCCGGTCCTGTGGTGGTGCAGGTGCTCGAGAGTGACGATGCCATCGCGCTCAACCGCAAGGTGATGGGCGCTACCAACCCGAAAAACGCAGAACCGGGCACAATTCGCGCCTTGTATGCTGAGGATATCGAAGCGAACTCCGTTCATGGATCCGACAGCCCCGAGGCCGCCGCAACTGAAATCGCGTTCTTCTTCACCGACGCCGAAATCGTCGGCTGAGCGTGGCAACGGGGCGCTGGCTGGCGCTGGTGTCCGTGGTGGCCTTGGCGGCCTGCGCTGCGCCAAAGCCGCCGCCCCCCGTTGTCGAACACGTGCCGGCCGCCCCTGAAGGAATCGACGGCCGTTACCGCGGGATCGCACGGTTGGTGCGGGCTTCGATCGGTGGTTGTCCGCGAAGCGGATCCCGCATCGTCACCATCGAGGGCAATGCCCTATCCCTCCCCTATCGCGGGCCGACTGCATCCTACGCCCTGGCAGCGGTGGTGGACCCGAGCGGCTCGGTTCATGGCAGCGATGGCCGCGGGAACATCGACGGCCGAATCAGCGGACGGCACATGGACCTGACGGTGTCTTCGGATTATTGCGAAGTTCGATACGCGCTAGATCGCCTGTAGCGCCCGCTCCGACCGTAAGGCAGTTGCGATGATCATCGAGAACCAGTCCCAAGTGACGGATGCGGTGCTGGAGGCGATGAACCAGTCGCCCCACCCTCGGCTGCGGGAGGTCATGGCGTCGTTCGTGCGCCACATGCATGCCTTCGTCCGCGAGACCAAGCTGACGGAGCGCGAGTGGGAAATGGGTGTCGAGTTCCTGAACCGGATCGGCCAATCCACTCATGACCTGCATAATGAAGGCATCTTGTTCTCGGATGCCATTGGCGTGTCGACGCTGGTTTGCCTGCTGAACAACGGCGACAATGGTGCCACTGAAAATGCGTCGGCATTGCTGGGTCCGTTTTGGCGGCTCGGCGCGCCGGAAACGCCCAATGGTGGCTCGATCGTGCGATCGGAGACAGACGGGCCGGAGTTGTTTGCGACTTGCCGCATCACCGACCCGGCGGGCAAGCCGCTGCGCGGCGTGGAGGTGCACATTTGGCATTCCTCGCCACGCGGCTTCTACGAGAATCAGGACCCGGGGCAGGCGCCGATGAACCTGCGCGGCGTGTTCCATACTGAGGAGGATGGCCGGTTTGGCTTCCGTTCCGTGCGGCCGGCTGGCTACCCGGTGCCGACCGATGGGCCCGTGGGCGATTTGCTGCGCGCCCAGAAGCGTCACCCATACCGGCCGGCGCACCTACATATCCTGGCGCACTCGCCGGGCTACAAGACGCTGATTACCCAAGTGTTCGTGGATGATGACGAGCACTTGGAGAGCGACGTCGTGTTCGGAGTGACCCGCACGCTGATCGGCGACTACGTGCGGCACGAGAGCGGAACGCCGCCGGCGCCGGATGCCAGCGTCCCCTGGTACACCTTCGACTACACCTTCGTTATGGAGCCCGGCGAGTCCGTGCTGCCCCAACCGCCGATCAAGTGAGCTACGGTATGAAACTGGACGGAAAAGTCGCTCTGGTCATCGGGGGCACCGGAGGCATTGGCGCGGCAACTGCCAAGCTCTACGCGCAAGCCGGTGCGCGGGTCGCCGTGACGCATCGGCCCGGCAAGCCGGAGGCAGGTAACGCACTACTGGCGACGCTGCCTGGAACTGGTCACAGCGCCTTCGCAGCCGACGTTGCGGATACGGCGACACTGCTGGCTCTGAAGGACCTCATCGACGAGCAGTACGGCCGGCTCGACATCCTGATCAACACGTCTGGCTTTACCAAAGCCGTGCCGCACGGCGATTTGGACGGGCTGGACGACGCGTTGATCGATGAGATGTTCAAAGTCAATTGGCGCGGCCAATACGCCACCGTCCGCACTTTCGCGCCAATGCTAAAGGCGAGCGGCGACGGCCTGGTGGTATTCATCTCGTCCATTGCAGGCACGAACGGCGCCGGGTCCTCGATCGCCTACGGCGCTACCAAGGCGGCAACGGATGTTATGATCAAATCGCTGGGCCGCGCTCTGGCGCCTGAGATTCGCGTGTTGGGCGTTGCGCCCGGCGCGGTGGCGACGAATTTCGTGCCGGGTCGCGGTGAGGAGTTCAACGTCAAGGCTGCCGCGGCGACGCCGCTGAAGCGCGTCGCGACGGCGGAGGACGTGGCAGACGCCGTGCTTGCCTGCGCGACACACCTGCGTTTCTCGACTGGCACCATCATCGTGGTGGACGGGGGCCGGTCGCTGTGAAGGCGACGGCCGTCCGGCTGCACGCGAAAGCTGCAAGCCTTGAGTCACTGGCACCTGCCGTCGAGGCCATTGACTTGGCCGAGCCACTACCTGGCATGGCGTTGGTCGAGATCGCCGCGGCGGCCGTCAATCCGTCCGACGTGAAGGCGGCGCAGGGATTGATGCCTTACGCGGTCTTTCCGCGTACGCCGGGCCGGGATTTCGCAGGCACGGTGATCGCTGGCCCAGCGCAATTGATCGGCAGAGAGGTATTCGGCTCCTCCGGAGACCTTGGCATCCGCCAGAACGGCTCCCACGCCACCCATTTGATGGTCGAGGCGGACGCTTTGCTGCCCAAGCCGGCGGGACTATCTCTCGCGGAGGCGGCCGGGCTTGGCGTGCCGTTCGTCACCGCCGCGGAAGGCTTCCGCCGCAGCAACCTGCCGCAACCCGGCGAGACCGTGCTCATCATGGGCGTGAACGGTAAGGTGGGGCAGGCAGCGGCCCAGATCGCCACCTGGCGCGGCGCCCGCGTGTTCGGCGCGGTGCGCCGGGCGGAAAGTTACGAGGGCTATAGCAGCAGCCCCGTGACGACGATCGACTCTACAGTCGAAGACGTTCCCGCCGTGGTGCGGGAGGCAACTGGGGGGCTGGGTGCCGACATCGTGTTCAACACGGTGGGCGATCCCTATTACCCAGCCGCCGCAAAGGCGCTGGCAAAAGGCGGCCGGATGATCCTGATCGCCAGCACCGGCAAGCCAGTCGAGTTCGATATCTTCGCCTTCTATCGCGGCCGTCACACCTACGTCGGGATCGACACCCTTGCCTTGTCTTCAGTCGACACCGCCGCCGTACTGCGTGGCCTGCTGGCGGGGTTCGACGCAGGCGCGCTGAAGCCGTTTCCGATTGCGGAAAAGGCGCGCTATACGCTGGAGCAAGCGCGAGACGCCTATGTTGCGGTGCTTGGCTCCTCTCGCGACCGTATCGTGCTGGTGCCAGGTTAGTCCAAACGAGACCTTCCCAAAGCAAGGTCCGCCGTCAGGAGAGTGTTTCGTCCATGGCCATGCACGCTGCCGTTCCGGCCAAGAAGCTGCCGTTTTACAAGTCCCTCTACGCACAGGTGCTGATGGGGATCGTGCTGGCCATCATCCTCGGCGATCTGTATCCCACGACCGCGGTGGCGATGAAGCCGTTTGGTGACGGGTTCATCAAGCTGATCAAGATGATGATCGCGCTGGTGGTGTTCTGCACTGTCGTGTCCGGCATCTCCTCCATGGGAAGCATGAAGAAGGTCGGCCGCGTTGGCGGCAAGGCGCTGATCTATTTTGAGGTCGTGTCCACCCTGGCGCTATTCATCGGCATGGCGGTCGGAAACATTTTGCAGCCCGGGGCCGGCTTCAATGCCGACCCGGCGAAGCTGGATACCAAAGCGATCGCGCAGTATGCGGGCGCCGCTCAATCGCAGAACACGGCCGACTTCCTGCTCAACATCATCCCCAACACCTTCATCGACGCCTTCGCCAAGGGCGATATTCTCCCAGTGGTCTTCGTATCCGTGCTGTTCGGCTACGCGCTGACGGTGCTGGGCGAGCGCGGCAAGCCGATGCGCGACGCGATTAATTCGGCGACCTCGGTCGTGTTTACGGTGGTGAACTTGCTGATGCGGCTGGCCCCGGTCGGCGCGTTCGGCGCGATGGCGTTCACCGTGGGGCGGTATGGCATCAGTTCGCTTGGCCCGCTGCTCAAGCTGGTGGGCGTGTTCTACCTGACGAGCTTCATCTTCGTGGCCGGCGTATTGGGCCTGATCGCGGCAATCGCGGGGTTTAACATCTTCAAGCTGCTGAACTACATCAAGGCAGAGATCCTGCTGACGCTGGGGACATCTTCAAGCGACCCGGCCTTGCCATCGCTGATGGAGAAGCTGGAGCTGGCCGGTTGTTCGCGCCCGGTGGTGGGACTGGTGGTGCCAACTGGCTACGTATTCAATACGGACGGCACGAGCATCTACATGACGCTCGCCGCCCTTTTCGTAGCGCAGGCGACCAACACCCATTTGGACCTGGAACAGCAATTTGCCCTGTTTGCTGTGGCGATCCTGACGTCTAAAGGCGCCAGTGGCGTGACCGGCGCCGGGTTCGTGGCGTTGGTCGCGACCTTGGGCGTGGTGCCATCCATCCCGCTCGCCGGCATGGCGCTGATCCTCGGCATCGATCGTTTCATGAGCGAAGCCCGCGCCTTGGTGAACATGATCGGGAATGCGGTGGCGACGGTTGTGATGGCGGCTATGGAAGGCGAACTCGACCGCGACAAGCTGAGATCAGCCCTTAACGGCCAGCTAGACACGAGCCAGGCAGCGCTGAACGCAGAGGTGGCTGCGGAGTAGGGAAAACGGGGGAACCTACGGATGGTGCGGCAACCCTGAATGCTTCATCGCCAAGCGGCTGCTCGCAACAATGGGCGGGGGGCTTTTACCTACGCCGCTCCGACACGAAGAGCATGCAAACCGCCCCGAGCAACGGCCCCGCCGACAGCGTCAGGCAGGCCAGCACAAACGACCCTGTCTGCGCGAACACCAGCCCGAGCACGCTAGGCACGATCACGTTTCCCAAGCCCCATATTGCGTTGGTGATGCCAGCTCCAGTCGCCGCCAACCCGCGCCCGGATGCCTCGGCAACCATCGTGTTCATAAGCGGGCTGTAGGCGAACGCGCCGACACCAAGGAACGGTCCAACGATCTCGAACGCCGTCAGCGTGTCTAATTGGGAGAACGTCACCATCATGGCGACGAAGAAAAGCAGGCAGGCGATGATCAACGCTTTCTTGCGACCGCCGAGGAGGTCTGACAGCAGGCCGATCGCGGGCTTGGCGACGATTGCCCCGGCGCCGAAAAGAGCCACTACGAATCCGCTTTGCGCGACGGTCAGACCGTGGCCGCGCACCATCAGCGCGCCTGCCCAGAACGCGAAACCCCAAGTTCCCCAAAGCGCACCGAAGCCGGCGGCGCTGAGCAGCCGGATGTCGCGGTTGCGCAGCAAGGCGCCGATGTCAGGCGCACCGGTCACCTTGATCTCCGGCGGCGCGTCCCTGACCACGATCGCGGCCACCCCTCCAAGCAGCAGCGTCGTCAGTCCCAGCAGCTGGTAAGTGCCGGGCCAGCCGATCCCGCTCAGCAGAGCGGGAACGATCAGGTTGGTGAGTACCACGGCGAGCGACGTCGCCGTCATGAACAGACCCATCGCCCGGCCGCGCTCAAGCGGGCCGAACCAAGTCGCGATCAGCTTTACGCCGGACACATAATCCGCCCCTGCCGTCAGCCCCATCGCCACCTGCAGCGCCAGCCCGGCGGCGATGGACTGGATGGACCCGAACAGTGCCGTTGATATGCCGAGGCAGACCAGCGACCCAGCCATCATCGCACGTGGTCCGAGCCAGTCCGCGCCGATGCCGGCGGCCACGTTGGAGATGACGTAGCCGACATAGAAGGCCGTGACGAACACGCCCAGTGCGGCAATCGGCAGCTTCAGCGATTGGCTGACCGCGAGCGAAGCGTTACCCCAAGCCAATCGGTCGGCAAAGCTCATCAGGAACGCGGCCCAAGCGACGGCGAGGAAGCCCCAACGTGCCAGGCCGGTCACTTGCGCGGAGGGCGGGACAACTGTCGTGTTGTTCGGCATTAGACTTCGACCGTCGCGGCATCGGGCAGGCTGCCTGGCGTCATCAGGTGCAGCGCATCCAGCAAGCCTGCCATGAAGGTGCCGGGCCCGGTGGCAAACCGTCCCGCCCGCTCGCCAGCGATGCCGAACAGGGTCAGCGCGTGACAGGTCGCCAGCAATGCGTCGGGCTCGACGGCTAGGCAGGCCGCGGCCAACGCGCCGGCTACGCAGCCCAGCCCACTGACCTGCGCCATCATCGGATGGCCGTGGCGGACCGATTGGGTTCGGGCGCCATCTGTCACCCAATCTATCGCGCCGGTGATCGCCACCACTGCGCCGGTTTGGCGGGCAAGCCGTCGCGCCGCCTCGATTGCTTCGTCCGGGCTGTTGGTGGCGTCAGTGCCGCGCCCGCCGTGGCCGCCGTCCAGCGCCAGGATCTCGGACGCGTTGCCTTTGATCAGTCTCGGACCGTTTGCCGCCATTGCTTCTGCCAATTCGCTACGCGCCGGAATCGCGCCGGTGGCCACAGGGTCGAGCACCCAGGGCGTGCCGCTGACAGCCGCGAACCCTATGGCGGCGCGCGCCGACGCCATGCGGGCGGGGCTTTGCATGCCCAGGTTGATCAGCAACGCGTTGGCGAACCCCGATACTGCCTCGATTTCCGCCTCCGCCTCCGCCATTAGGGGTGACGCGCCCAGGCTCAACAGCGCGTTCGCGGTCAGCGCTGCCGCGACCGGGTTGGTCAAGCAGTGCACCAGCGGGTTACGGGCCCGCAGAGCCGCCAGGGTGGAGTTCGTGGACGAATGAGCCATCGTGCCCTGGTCTGGTAGGGGAGCGGCACGCTACTTGTGTCTGGCCATGCGCGCCATCCTTCTCACGCTCCTGCTGTTGGTCACCACTCAAGCGCACGCACGCGACCTCGTGCGGATCGGTTGGTTGCGCGGTACAAACGATATCACGCTTTCCAAGGCGCGCGGCACGCTGGACAAGGCGCTGGCCGCGCAGGGCGCGGACGTGGAGTGGGATGGGCCATTCAGCGCGTCGGCACCGGCGGTAGAGGCGCTAAACGCGAACGCGATCGACATCACGGTCGGTAGTTCGACCTCGTCCGTCACCTCGCTTTCGGCCAAGGCACCGATCGTCGTGTTCGCCTACCAGCGGATGGGCCCGGATGGCGAGGCGATCCTGGTGAAGCAGGACAGCCCAATCCACAGTATTGCAGACCTCGCCGGGCACAGCGTTGCTGTGAACCGGGGTGGCACCGGGGAATACCTGCTGCTGACTGCGTTGCAAAGGCATGGCGTCGATCCGGCTACCGTCAAACGCGTGTATCTGAACCCGCCGGACGCCAGCAGCGCCTTTGCCAGCGACGCGGTCGACGCGATGACCGCGTGGGATCCGTTCCTGTCGGTGGCGCTCGCCAGCTCCGGCTCGCGGGTGCTGGCGAACGGGTCGGAGATCGGGTCGGAGAACGCCATCGTCATGATCGCCCGGCGAGGTTTTGCCAGCGAGTATCCGGCGCTGTTGAGGGCCGTGTATGAGGCGTTGCTGGCGGACAATGCCTGGGAAGTCGCCAACAAAGATGCCGCCGGGCGAGTATGGGCGAAGGAGTTGCATCTTCCGGAATCCCTGGCCCCGCAACTCGGGCAACGCGACGCCGTCCCGACCGTGGCAGCGGGTCCGCGGCAGGCGCAGCAGATCGATCATATTGCCGACTGGTATGTGGCTGCCGGCATAATCCCAGCCAAACCCGACATGGCCGGCAGCACCATCGACCTCGCCCGATGATCCTCGACGAGCGGACCTACCTGATTTATCCCGCCCATGTAGGCGAATACCTGCGGCTATATGTGGAGGAGGGCATGGCGATCCAGCTCGGCCATCTCGGCGACCTGATCGGCTGGTTCACGACGGATAGCGGCGGGCGGTTGAACGAGGTCGTGCATATGTGGCGCTACGCCGACGCGGGCGACCGCGAACGCCGCCGGGCCGCGATGGAGGCCGACCCGGCGTGGCAGGCGTTCCGCGCCAAGACGTCCGGCTTCGTCATCGAGATGCGCAGCCGTATCCTGCGGCCCACCGCTTTCTCACCGATGCGGTGAATTGGGACTCATCAAATGACCTTCGCCGCGCTCGATTCGGACTTGCTCGGGCCGCTATTCGCCACCGATGCCATGCGAGCGTGTTTTTCCGATGAAGCGCGGCTGACAGCTATGCTTGCCGCTGAAGCGGCGCTGGCCCGGGCGGAAGCGTCGCTCGGCCTGGTGCCAGATGAGCTTTCACCGGCCTTGGCGAAGATCGTGCCGGCTGGCCTTGATGCGGCTGAACTTGGCCGCAAGACCGCGATAGCGGGCGTGCCGACAATCCCGTTTGTGAAGGCGGTGCAGATGCGGCTGCCTCCGGAGCTGGAGCGCGGCTTTCACAAGGGCGCAACCACGCAGGACATCCTCGACACTGCACAGGTGCTGCAGATGCGGGATGCGTTCGCGTTGCTGGAAACGGACCTGATCGCCACAATCGACGGCCTTGCCGCGCTGGCAAATGCGCACCGAATGACCCCTTGTGTTGGCCGCACCTACGGCCAGCATGCGGCGCCACTAAGCTTTGGCTTCAAGGCCGCGGTTTGGCTGGCCGGCGTGGCGGAGGTCGCCGAAGCGCTGCCCGGATTGCGCCAACGCGTGCTGGTGGCCTCGCTGGCAGGCCCCGTCGGCACGCTGGCCAGCCTGGGCGAGCAAGGCCCGGCGGTGCTGGATGGCTTTGCCCGCGAGCTGGGCTTGGGCACCACGCCGGTCGCCTGGCACGTGCGCCGCGCCGGCATGGCTGAGGTTGGAGGCTGGCTCGGGCAACTGACGGGCGTGCTGGCGAAGATGGCAACGGACGTCGCCAGCCTGGCCTCGACCGAAGTGGGCGAAGTAGCCGAACCTTACGTGCAGGGGCGCGGCGGCTCTTCTGCGATGCCGCACAAGCGCAATCCGGTTTCTTCAACCGTTATCCTGGCCGCCCATGCCGCGGCACCTGGCCATGTCGTGACCCTGCTCACCGCCATGGCCGGCGCGCACGAGCGTCCGGCCGGTTTGTGGCACGCTGAATGGCACGCGCTACCCATGTTGTTCGGCCTTGCCAGCGGCGCGTTGCGCGAGGCGCGTGCGCTGGCCGAAGGGCTGGTGGTCGATGCTGCCCGCATGCTGGACAATCTCGGTATCACCCGCGGCCTGCTGTTCGCCGACGCGGCTGCATCCCGCCTCGGCGCCACGCTCGGCCGCGAGGCCGCGCACACACTGGTGGAGCACGCGGCCACCGAAGTCCGCCGGACTGGCGACACGTTGCAAAACGTGCTGGCGCGCAACGCGGCTGCCGCGAATATCGATCTGAGCGCCGCGTTCGATTTAGGTCCCGCCGTGGCAGCCGCCGCCCAATGGGTGGACCGCGCGCTCGCTGACGCTTCCCGTGTCCGCGATCATCTGCTCCATCTCCAGCCCGAAGCGGGAGACAGCCGGGGTGAGCGCGCTTGCACCGCCAACCCAGCCCAGCCAACATACCCGTAACGACGCGGCCCTCGACGGCCGTGCACACGGGAGAGTTTTCATGTTCCGTCGCCGCCAGGTGATCCAAACCGCCGCCGCCATGCTCGCTGCACCGGCGATTGTGGAGCGCGCCCGCGCGCAATCGGCGTTCGACTGGAAGCAGTTCAAAGGTCAGACGCTCAGCGTCTCGATGACGAAAAGCCCGCGCGCCGACGTCATGCAGGCGCATCAGAAAGAGTTCGAGGCGCTTACCGGCATCTCCGTCGAGTCCGAGCAGATGCCGGAGCAGCAGCAGCGGCCGAAGATGGTGCTGGAGCTGTCCACCGGGCATCCGTCCTTCGACGTGACGCACTTCTCGCTGCACGTGTCCAAGCGCATCTTGGGCCAGGGCAAATGGCTAGAGGATCTGCGGCCGTATCTGGCCAATCCGCAACTGACCGCACCCGATTACGACTTTGCCGACTTTAGTGCACCCTCGGTCGCCGCCGCCACGCAGCCGGACGGGCGCATGGACAGTCTGCCGCTCGAGACCGATTTCTGGCTGGTGTACTACAACAAGCAGTTGCTGGCACAGAAAGGCCTCGGCTTCCCCACGACGCTCGAGGAAATGCTTGCGGCTGCGCGGACGCTGACCGACAAATCCAGCGGCACGTACGGCTTCGTCGGCCGTGGCCTGCGCAATGCGAATGTTCCTGTCTGGACGAGCTTTTTGCTGGGCGAGGATCAGGCGACCGTTACCGCCGACGGCACCAAGCTGCTGACCGATACGCCAGAAGCGATCTGGGCCGGCGAATACTACAAGACAATCATGCGCGAAACCGCGCCCCCCGGCGTTGTCGGCTTTAACTGGAACGAGTGCCAGACCAGCTTCATGCAGGGAAAGATTGGTATGTGGCTTGATGGCGTAGGTTTTGCGCCGCCGCTGATCGATCCGGCAAAGAGCAAAATCGCCGACCATGTCGGCTTCGGCGTCTTGCCCGCCGGGCCGAAGGGCCATCACTCGCCGGTCTTTACCGATGCGCTCGGCGTTGCCGCCCAAAGCAAGGTCAAAGGCGCTGCCTATTTGTTCTGCCAGTGGGCCACCAGTAAGCCGATGCTGCTCAATCTTGTGAAGGCCGGCGGCGGCGCATCGCCCCGGCTGAGCACCTACGCCGATCCTGGGCTGACCGCGGATAGTCCGTTCGGCAAGGAATGGCTGGCAACGCTGCTCGCCAGCGCCAAGATCGCCCAGTTGGGCCTGCCGGAGATCATCCCCGTCACGGAGTTCCGTGACACGTTCGGCGTGGCGCTGACGGATATGATCGGAGGCGCGGATACCGCTGCCGCGCTGAGGAAGGCCACCGAGACGTTCCGGCCGATCCTGGAAAAGTCATTGAAGGCTTGACCTAATTCGCTGGCGCCACCGCAAGCCGGGTGCGCCTTCCTCGTGCCAGCCGTTCCAATGCCAGGTAAACCACCGGCGTCGTGTAGAGAGTGAGTGCCTGGCTCACAACCAGCCCGCCCACGATCGCGACACCCAAGGGGATGCGGTACTCCGACCCAGCACCAAAGCCCAAGGCCAAGGGGAGCGCGCCCAGCAACGCCGCCAGCGTCGTCATCGTGATGGGCCGGAAGCGTTCGAGGCATGCGGCGTGAATGGCCTGTTCGGGTGACAGGCCGAACATGCGTTCTTGTTCCAGCGCAAAATCCACCAGCATGATTGCGTTCTTCTTCACGATGCCCATCAGCAGAATGATGCCGATGATCGATAGCACGGAGAGCTGTCCGCCGGTCACCAGGATCGCTAGCAACGCTCCCAAACCGGCAGAGGGCAAGGTGGACAGGATCGTCAGCGGATGCAGCAGGCTCTCGTAGAGCACGCCTAGCACGATGTAGATCGTCAGCAGCGCGGCGCCGATCAGCGCGGGTTCGGACGACAAAGACTTCTGCAGGAATTGCGCGTTCCCCGCGAAATCGGTCCGCACGCCAGCTGGCATGCGAAGGTCCAAGGCAGTCCGTTGCACCAGTGCCGTGGCATCCCCGAGCGCCATCCCAGGTGCCAGATTGAAGCTCAGTGAGCTTGCTGGAAACTGGTTTTGGTGGTGCACGGAAAGAGGCGCGAACCCGCGCTCGAAATGGGCGACGGATGACAGCGGAACCTGCCGAGAGTTCGGAGAGCCGACGTAGACGGTGTTCAGCATGGAAGGGTCGGCCTGCAGCGCCGGGTCAACCTCGAGAACGACTTTGTACTGGTTGCGATCGGTGAAGATCGTCGAGATTTGCCGCTGCGCAAAGGCGTTGTTCAGCGCGTTGTCAATCGCGGTCGTTGAAAGCTGCAGCCGCGCTGCGGCATCCCGGTCGATCACGACGTTGGATTGCGGTCCACTATGGTCCTGGTCGCTGCTGACGTCGGTGATGCCGGGAACAGCGCGCAACGCGACCTCCATCCGCTCGGTCCAGGTGCGCAGCTCGGCAAGGTTCTCGTCCAGCATGATGAATTGAAACGCAGTGCCGCCGCTGCGGCCGCCGCCACGCAGATCCTGCGCCGACCATAGGATGGTCTGGACGTCCGCCATCTCCTTCAACTTCGGCCGCAACCGGGCGATGACCTCCTCGCTGGTGATCTTGCGTTCGGAAAGCGGCTTCAGCTGGATCGTGAGCTGACCACGGTTCATTGCCGCCCAACCGTTGGTGACCCCGACGGTGGACCCGACTGCCTCGACCGCCGGGTCTTGTAGGATGACGTTCACCGCCGCTTCCTGGCGCCGCGACATGGAGGCGAAGGACACGGATGAATCGGCCAGGGTGAAGCCTTGCAGCAGCCCTGTGTCCTGTACGGGAAGGAAGCCTTTCGGCACCTCGCGATACAGCAGGATGGTGCCAACGGCGCAGCCGAGCGTCACCAGCAGCATGGTGCGCCGCCAGCGCAGCGCCACAGCGAGAGTGCGCGCGTAGTGTGCGATCACCGCCTTGAACACGCCGTCAATCGCCGCGTCTATGCGTAGCCACCAGCGTGGCGTCCTGCTCGGCCCATGTCCGAAGCGAGCGCAGATCATTGGGGTCAGCGTCAGCGACACAAGGGCCGAGATCGCGATGGCGACAGTCAGCACCATCGCAAATTCGTGCAGTAGGCGCCCGAGGATTCCACCCATGAACAGGATTGGGATGAACACCGCGACAAGGGAAATAGAAATCGACATGACGGTGAAGCCGATCTGCTTGGCCCCGTTGATCGCTGCCGTCATTGGCGGCTCGCCATGGTCGGCGCGGCGGTCGATGTTCTCGATCATCACGATCGCATCGTCCACCACGAAGCCGACCGAAATGGTCAGCGCCATAAGGGAGAAGTTGTCCAGGCTGTAGCCGAGCAGCCACATCGCCGCCAGGGTGCCGGCGATCGAGAGTGGCACCGTCACTGCCGCCGCCAATGTCGGTACGGCCCGGCGCATGAAGATGAACACGACCATCAGCACGAGGGCGACGGAGATCAGCAAGGTGAACTCCACGTCGTCCACGCTGGCGCGGATGGTGGCTGTTCCATCGGAAATGATCGTCATCTGGATGCCCGGCGGCAACCAGGCCGCCAAATGCGGCAGCTCCGCCTTGATGCGATCGTCGGTGTCGATGACGTTGGCGCCTGCGATCTTGCTGACGTAGAGCAGAATGGCCGGGTTCTTGTCCTGCCAGGCGGCCAACCGCGTGTTGGCCACGCCGTCCTGCACCGTCGCGACATCACCGATGCGCAACGATGACCCATTCTGCGATTTGATGACCAAGCCGGCATACTCGCTCGCCTGGGTCATCTGACCATTGACGGAGATGTCCTCAGCCCGTTTGGCGCCTTGGAAACTGCCGGTTGACTGGGTGACGTTGGCGTTACGAATGGCGGTATAAACGTCTTGCGCGGCCAGGCTTGCCGCCCGCAATGCGCCCGGGTTGATGCGCACGCGCACGGCGGGCTTCTCGGCGCCGTTGATCTGCACCTGGCTGACCCCGTCCAGTTGCGACAGGCGCTGCGCAAGGATGGTGTCTGCGGCATCATACACCTGGCCCGGAGACAGCGTGGTGGACGTCAACGACAGCGTCATGATCGGCGCGTTTGCCGGGTTGAACTTGCGGTAGTAGGGCCGTGTCGGCAGGTCCGAAGGCAAATCCGAAGTCGCCGCGTTGATCGCCGCCTGCACGTCATGCGCCGCGCCCTCGATATCGCGATCGACGTCGAACTGGATGACGATGGAGGTGGAGCCGATGGCGGAGGTGGAAGTGATCTCCGACACGTTGGGGATCTCGCCCAGCCTGCGCTCCAGGGGGGCCGCGATGGACGTTGCCATCGTCTCCGGGTCGGCGCCGGGCCGGCCAGCAAATACCACGATGGTCGGGATGTCCACCGATGGTAGCGGGGCGACGGGTAGAAAGCGGTAGGCGACCATGCCGGATAGCAGCAGCCCGAGCGCGAGCAGGATGGTGCCGATGGGGCGCAT